>CAMOTB010000069.1 GCA_946625485.1 uncultured Bacteroidales bacterium
TGAACCCTTCGGGGAATGCATCCCGGACTACCGCCTCTGTCCGGACTGCCTCTGCCCCTGCCCGTCCGGCTCCGGCCGCAGAAGCTCCGAAACCCCAGCCCGTCGAGGCGCCGACCCCCCAGCCTGTCATTCTGAGCGAAGCGAAGAATCTGTCCCCCTCGGCCGCACCCCAGGACGACAACTCCGCAGACGCTATCTCGCTGGACGACATCCTGGATGTAGATGCGATTGCGGTCGAGCCTGTTGAGCCTGCTGAAACGCCGGCAGCCCCGGCAACCCCTGCAGCACCTGCTCCGGCTGAAGCCCAGGAACCGGTCGCGGAGCCCCAGCCCGCTCCGGCCGTTGAAGTGACCCAGCCTGCCGAGACGCCCCAGCCTTCCCAGCCCGGCGAAGCCCCCAAGCCCCGGACCCGCCGCAGGGCCGTCGCCGGTGCGGCAGCCCTGTCCCTCTCCGGCATTGAGCAGGAGGAGAACCGGCAAAACGGCCCGGCACCTGCAGCCCAGGCCGCCGACATCGTTCCCGAAGATGAGGCGATCCTTGCCCGCTGGCCCGAACTGGTGGCCCAAACGGCTTCCCGTCCCCGTCTCGCGAACGCCCTGGCCAACGCCAAGCTGGACGTCTCTCCCGAAGATCAGGGCAAGGTCCTGACCTTCACCGTCACCAATGAGGCCCAGAAGAAATGGATTGCCGAGAACCTCCTGCGCAAGCTCGAAGGCTCTTTCCAGAAACTGGTCGGCAGCGGAAAGGTCCGCCTGCAGGTCGAGGCGGCCGAATATGTCGAGGAAGAGAAAATCTATCTCCCCAGCGAGCAGGCCAAGGACCTGATGAGCAAGAACGAAGAAGTCAAGAACCTGGTGATCGACCTGGGCCTGGACGTCTAAACATACCGAAGAGAACATGAAACTGCATTGCGAAAACCTCGTCAAGAAATACGGCATCCGCACGGTCGTCAAGGGCGTGTCGATGGAAGTGGAGCAGGGTGAGATCGTCGGATTCCTCGGCCCCAACGGAGCCGGCAAGACCACGAGCTTCTATATGATCACGGGACAGATCGTCCCCAACGCCGGGCGCATCTTCCTCGACGACGAAGAGATCACCGGCCTGCCGATGTACAAGCGCGCCCAGAAGGGCCTGGGTTACCTGCCGCAGGAAGCTTCCGTCTTCCGTAAGATGTCCGTGGAAAACAACATCCTTTCCGTGATGGAAATGTCCGGGATGAGCAAGGCCGAGCGCATGCAGCGGCTGGAGGAGTTGATCGACGAGTTCAACCTCTCCAAGGTCCGCAAGAGCCTCGGCATCCAGCTTTCAGGCGGTGAGCGGCGTCGCTGCGAGATCGCCCGCGCCCTTGCGATCAACCCGAAGTTCATCCTGCTGGACGAGCCCTTCGCCGGCGTTGACCCGATTGCCGTGGAAGACATCCAGTATATCATCGCGACGCTGAAATACAAGAACATCGGCATCATCATCACCGACCACAACGTCGGTGAGACCCTCGCCATCTGCGACCGCGCCTACCTCCTCTACGAAGGGACCATCCTTCAGGAAGGTACGCCGGAAGCCCTCGCCGCGGACGAGGATGTCCGCACCAAGTACCTCGGATCAGGATTCGTGCTGAAGAAGTCCGTTGCCGCCGAACGCGCCCGGGCCCTGTTTGACACTACTGCGTCACAAAGTCCCGGACGTTCTGAGCCGACACGGTCGGGTCTCCCAGGATGAGGAGACGTTCGACGACGTTCTTGAGCTCGCGGATGTTTCCGGGCCATTTTTTCTCCTGAAGCAGGGCGACCGCTTCGGGAGAAAACGTTTTTTCGGGCATGCCGGTCTCCGTACAGATCTGCTTGATGAAGTAATCGATCAGGAGCGGGATGTCGGAAGCACGCTCCTCCAGGGAGGGGACGCGGATGATGATGACGCTGAGGCGGTGGTACAGGTCTTCGCGGAAGCGCTTGGCCTCGATCTCTGCGCGAAGGTCCTTGTTGGTCGCGGCTATGACCCGCACGTTGACTTCGATATCCTTGTCGCTGCCTACGCGCGAGAGTTTCTTCTCCTGCAGGACCCGCAGCACCTTGGCCTGTGCCGCAAGGCTCATGTCGCCGATTTCGTCCAGGAACAGGGTGCCGCCGTCCGCCTGCTCGAATTTGCCCTTGTGCTGCTTGATGGCAGAAGTGAAGGAACCTTTCTCGTGGCCGAAAAGCTCGCTCTCAATCAGTTCGGAGGGGATCGCCGCGCAGTTGACTTCGATATAAGGCGCTGCGCTGCGGGTGCTTTGCTCATGGAGACTGCGGGCCACCAGTTCCTTGCCGGAGCCGTTGGGACCCATGATCAGGACGCGCGCATCGGTAGGGGCGACCTTGGCGATCATGTCCTTGATGGCCTGGATGGGTTCGGACTCGCCGACCATGCGCTGGCCATAGACTTTCTTCTTGAGGATGCGGGTCTCTTTGACCAAGGATACCTTTTCGGTCGCGTTCTTGATCGTGATGAGGATGCGGTTGAGGTCCAACGGCTTCTGGATGAAGTCGAAGGCGCCCTTCTTGATGCACTCGACGGCCGTCTCGATGTCGCCGTGGCCGGAAATCATCACCACGGCGCTGTCCAGCCCGGCTTCCATGACTTTGTCCAGGAACCCGATTCCGTCCAGGTTGGGCATCTTGATATCGCAGAATATCAGGTTGTAGTGGTCTTTCTCCGCCATCGAGAAGCCGACGGCGCCATCTTCCGCGGTGTCGACTTCGTATCCTTCGTCCATCAGGATTTCTTTCAGCGAGTTGCGGATCGCCCGCTCGTCATCGATTACCAGTATCTTCATCATACTGCAAAGTTATGCTTTTCCCGGACGAATTGCAAAAGCAGTGCCTGCCGGCTATGCCTCCAGCTTGACGTGCTGGGCCCTCAGGCGGCTCTGCAATTCGGATATGTCGATGCCCCGGTTGGATTGCCGGCGGGCGACCGCCAGGGATGCGGCTACACCGGCGGCCTGCCCGGTCACCAGGCAGGTTCCGATCTCCCGCGCGTCGTAGGTCAGTTCCTTTTCAAATCCGAAGCAGCGGCCGGCGACCAGCAGGTTCGGTACATGGCGGGGGGTCAGGGACGAGTAGGGGATCTGCCACATCAGGCGTTTGTTTTTCAGGATCTTCCCGCCGTTGTACTTCAGGTTGGACTCACCGCCCGTGATCCCGATGACATCCGGATAGACTTTACCGGTGGCGGCGCCCTCCGTCGTGACATTCGCGACGCTGTCCAGGACGCGGGTCGTCCGCACACCGACAAGCGCGGGCGTATCGACCAGGTACAGGTCTTCGTTGCCTTCCAGGGTCCGCCACTGAGCGACGTCTTCCCACATTTTCTTCCTCAGTTTCAACTGGATACGGGTCAGGTTGTACATGTCCAGCCCATCCTGGTTTTTTTCGCCTGCCGTATGCATGGTGCGTACGCCTTTGACTGGTGTCGGCGATCCCTTCCCGCTGTTGTCCGCATTGCCGATGCGCCACATGGCTCCGATATCGTTCTGACAGATCGTAAAATCTTCGCCTGTCCACTCCAGGACGTCTCCGTCGCCGGATGCGTCGATGACGAAACGGCAGCGGATGGCGACACGGCCGCTCTTTCCTTCCACGATGACGGAATCGATGGCTCCGCCGGACTGCGTGACCTGGGCGGCTTGGACGCCGTAGAGGATACGGACACCCGCACCTGCGCAGAAATCTTCCATGAAATACTTGGTGGCTTCGGGGTCAACCTTGGGTCGGATCCCTTCCCAACTGATCATGCCGGCTTCGTTGAGGCGCTGGCAGAGCTCGTCGCAGATGCCGAATACGGCCTGACGGCTCTTTCCATTCTCGGAAGGGTGGAACATGTTGATGATCGGGGTGACGCCGCAACCCGTAAACAGTCCTCCGAGGAAATACAGGCGCTCCAGCAGCAGGACGTCGCTGCCTTCGCGTGCCGCCGCGACCGCAGCGGCAAAACCGGCCGGTCCTCCGCCGATGACGACGACGTCAGCGCTGTCCACGACGGGAATCCGTCGGGCCGGTTCCCGGACATAGCCTTGGGTGTCCAGGGGGGTGTGGGATGTCTGGGTTTTCGCCTGTGTCTCCGGCTTGGCGAGCGCCAGGCCGGCAAGACCGGCGGCACCGGTCTTCAGAAAGAGCCTCCTGTCCATATCGTTCGTTTCTTAATACACAAATTTAGGAAATAAATCAGGGGATTGCAAGCCTGCAGTTTTTTTCGTATAATTGTATGATATAAATTTTACCATGCAAAATCGTGTCTTGGAAAAGGCTTCGGTTGAAGCGGTGAAAAAGATCGCCCTTTACCCGGCTCCCGACTGTCAGATATGCGATATGATCCCGACGGAAGAAATCTTGCTAACCTCCCATGAAGGTTGGGGCGAGGAGGGCCTGGGCTTATGAGGAAATCTTTCCTTTTTGTCGCAGTTTGTGCCCTGGCGCATTGTGCCTGCCTGCAGACGGATGAAGTAGAAAAACTGGCTTCCGGGGGTGTTCCGCTGGTGTTTTCGGCATCTTATGACACGGATTCCGGGACGACCCGGACAGTCCTGCAGTCAGACGGGAAGGTCTTCTGGAGCCCGAAAGAGTCGATCCAGGTCTTCAAAGGGTCGCAGGGCGCCGAGTTTGTCTCTTCCAACACGGAGGCTTCGGCGGCAGTTCTTTTCGAAGGAGAGTTGGATGTGTCGGCTGGTGTTTCAGCTCCGTTTCTGGCGGTGTATCCTTACCGCTCAACAGACAGCAGTGACGGGACGAGTGTCACGACGCTCATCCCGTCCGTCCAACGGGCTTGCGCCGGCACGTTTGCCGACGGCATGGCGGTTTCCGTCGCCTGTACCCGGGATCCGGGAGATTTCTCCGGAGAGATTCCGCTCAGTTTCCATAACGTCTGCTCCGGTTTGAAATTCTCCCTGGCTCACTCGGATGTGACAGCCGTCACTTTCCGCGGGAATGCCGGCGAAAGCGTTGCCGGTTCCGTAAAGATCGGATTTGAGGCCGATGGAAAGCCGGCTTCGCCGGAAGTTGTGTCCGGGGAGCAGGAGATCCGCCTGACTTTCAACGAAGGAGAGGAGTTCCCCCGGGATACCTGGTTTTACCTGACGCTCCTGCCCCAGAAGTTTGCGAAAGGGTTCACGCTGGTCTTCGAGACGCCTACGATGACGGGCAGTTTCGTATATGCGTCCGAGGCGGTTTTCACCCGTTCTGTCTGGAAACGGGCGGAGCGGATCGACGAGGCGGTCGTGTTCCATTTCCCCGATCTCGCTTCAGCGGCCATGGACTTCCGGGAGCAAGACGCGCACAACGTCACGCCGGCCCGGCTGGCCAATGATGAGTATGCCTTGCACCTGGCCGGGGACGACCCTTATCTTTTTACCGTTCCTTTTGCGGAAGACCTGGATCCCTCTCTGCGCGTCGTGGAGTTTGAATACAGGCTGGAGCATCCCGTGGATCTGCTCCAGCTGTTCCTCGTGCAGCAGGGTATCGCGACCGAGTCCGCTTCCCGGAAATACGGCTCCCTGCCGGCAACGGACCGGTACAAGACGTTCCGGGCGGACCTCTCTGACTTCCGGGACGGCGGCTGGGGAAAGGCCGGCGATGCCTTCCGCCTCGATCCCGGCCAATCCGGAAACGGTACGATGCATGTCCGGAATTTCGTCATCCGGCAGATGACGGAAGAGGAACAGCGCCATGGCGTGGAGACGGACGATGACAAGGACAAGCGGGAGATGAGCGAGCGCCTTTCGGCGTATCTGGATCATTCCTATCCTTCCGCCATTACCTCGGTGACGGTTTCTTCCGACAAGGTGACGGTGCAGGGCCGCTGCGGGGGAGAGGGGACTTATCTCCTGGCGGAGATCACCCCTTGGCAGGATGTGACGGAAATGAGCGAGTTCCCCTATGCGACGGCAGTTTCTGGAGGGACGTTTACGCTGAGCATCGACCGTATGGCTATGGGCTTGGAAGGGATTGATTACGACCGCGTGTTTTCCAAATGGGCCGTTGTCAAGGTCGAAAACGGCAGGCAGCTGCTGGATTCCCATGCACGTTATGCGGACGAAGTGACGCCCAAGCGTTCGCCGGCGTCACAGCCGTTGCGTCACAAGAAAGGCCTGGCGGCCGGTAGCGGAACCAGCTATTACCAGGATCTGGATGATCTGGATATCGCCAGCATCACGATGAACGTCGATCTGAGCAAGATCATCGCCCAGGAGGGCGGCTCCGGGTTTAATTATGGAGGCTATTCTTTCACCATCGGAAATGCGGCCGGCGGCGGCCGGGGCACGCTTGACAAGATCACGAAGCAGGCTGCCCAGCGCGGCATCGTCGTCTCGGCCATCCTGCTGGCACCGACGGGTTCCAATTATACGGATCCGGAGAATACCGGCGGCTATTACTCCATGCCCAACCTGACGACAGCCCGCGCTTTCAACTTGTATGCGGCTGTCGTGGAGTATCTGGCGTCGCGTTTCAGCGAGTCCAATTCGACCCACGGCCGTATCCATCACTGGATCCTGCACAACGAGGTGGACCAGGGACTGATCTGGACCAATATGGGCAACCAGCCGATGTTGCGCTACCTGGACCGTTATATCAAGTCCATGCGTATCTGTTATAACATCGTGCGGCAGTACGATCCCGAGGCTTCCGTGTTGGGCTCTTACACTCACAGCTGGACTTCCGAAGGCGGAGGCTATGCGCCCAAGGCGATGCTGGAGCGCACGGTCGATTATTCCGTGGCGGAAGGGGATTTCCGCTGGGGAGTGGCCTATCATCCCTATCCGCAGGATCTGTCGCGACCGGACTTCTGGGTCCGGGATACCGAAGCGACGGATTCGGATGATACCCATTTCGTGACCTTCCGCAATCCGGAGGTGATCGACCGTTGGATCCGGCAGCCTCGCAACTTGTACAAGGGTACGCAGAAAAGGGTGCTGTTCTTCTCGGAAAACGGTACCAGTTCCCCGTCTTATTCGGAAAGCGACCTGGCGTTGCAAGCCGCCGGAGCCTGTCTGGCCTGGAAGAAGATCCAGGCACTGGACGGGATCGATGCCGTCCAGTGGCATAACTGGAGAGACAATGCGTTCGAAGCGGTCCAGGGCCTGCGGCTCGGCCTCCATGCGATGGCCACCGAAGGGATGGCAGACTATGCCTGCAAGCCGGTCTGGTATGTCTGGCAGGCGGCCGGGACCGATCGGGAAGAGACCGTCTTCGCCCCGTATCTGGATGTCATCGGACTCTCGTCCTGGGAGTAGACGCCCGGATTATTCCGCAAATACGCGTTTGACGGCTTCGAGATAGCCGTATCCGTAAAGATTGTCCGGTTGGAGATAACTGGTTTCCGTCCACTCGTTCCAGGAGTTGATGGTGATGACGCCCGTCCCCGCGATCAGGTCGACGCATTCGTTGACATCGGCCACCGAGATGGGCCTCCGGGCATGCCAAATATTGGATAACAGATCCGTTCCGTCATTGTTGTGCAAATAGCGGAAAGTCCTTCCTGCCTGGAGATGAGGCGATGCCAGGAGAGAGAACAGAAGGAAAACAAGAACCTTTTTCATCGCTCAGTCAAAGCATTGTCTTCCAGTCACCGGAATAATAGGCCCGTTGGAGCCGCATCAGCGATTCGGTGTCGCCGGCGTGGAGGAAACGGTCTTCCAGGTCCTTGTAGATGTAGAATTGGAACCACCAGCCGTAGTGGTAGCGCTCGCGCGGGGTCTTCGGCGTCAGGAGTTTGGCGTACCAGAGCGTCGGGATCCCGTAGGCTTGCGCGACCTGGCGGGCCTGCCGGGCGCGGGCCCACATGCCGGAGGAGACTTTCTTGAAGAGTTTCGTGTAGTCTTTGTATTTCATGGCGGAGACATCCAGCACTTCGCAGCGGTCATCCAGCCCGAGCTCGGACAGGGAGATGCTGCACTCGTATTCCCGGTCTCCGTCCAGGTCGTAGCGGACGGTGTCGTGGAAGCCGTTGCCGTCCGTATCCAGATACTCGACGGTCGCGCAGGAGGCCGGGGCGGTATTCTGGAAGGTTTTGTTCCAGCCTTGATAGTAGAGGGAGTTCTGGTCGATGCGCCAGACGCCGCGCTCGGCGCCTGAGAGATGGATCCGGCCGTCGAAGCGCCCAATGTAGATATTTCCTCCGCCGGAGAAGTCCCGGTCCCATTCGCCGCGGTCGCCG
The DNA here is from genome assembly GCA_946625485.1 of uncultured Bacteroidales bacterium. Classification (GTDB taxonomy): domain Bacteria; phylum Bacteroidota; class Bacteroidia; order Bacteroidales; family UBA932; genus Cryptobacteroides. Next base: position 8,185 of record CAMOTB010000069.1, read on the forward strand.
GCCACGTCGGACTGGCTGTGGTTATCGACGCCTTTCTTTCCGGTGCCGATCTCGAAGGCGTCGCGATCTTCATAGAGCTCGACCCGTTCCCACCGGGAACAGTCGTCATCCTCGTCCCAGACGAAACGGGCGGATTCCCATTGGCCGGAGAAGGCCTTGTCGAAGGCCTGGTGCCGGTCCGGGAAGATGAGCTCGGTCAGGAGGCGGAAACGCGGATCCGGGAAGAACTTGTCCGCCTCCGGCAAACCGCGCATGTTTCTCAGCGGATGGACGCACTCGCTGTAGTTGAATCCCTTTTTCGCGGTATAGTGGAGGGTCATGTCAAAGTCGAAATCGTTGCCCGGAACATTGTCGTTGTCCATGTCGATTCCCATCGAGAACCAGCCCATCCATCCTTGATGCTGCGTCTTCTCGAAGCCCCGTGCCTTGGATTCGGCATTCGGGAAGGGTTCGTCGCAGAAGCGGACCGCCATCTCCGTCAAGCCGTCGCCGTCATAGTCGTAAAAGAGGAAGGGGTTCTCCCACTGGTAGCGCAGGTCATCCATCTCCTGGGAGACCCGGTGCGTCTTCAGGAAGGTGCTGTTGCCGCTGTAGTCGGTGTAGAAGTCGGACAGACCGTTCTTCTCCCAGCATAGCAGGTCCAGACGGCTCCAGTCGATATAGTTGAACACGCCGTCCTTGTCGTCGTCATAGACATACATGAAATTGGGCGTACGCCGTCCTCCGACAGGATAATCCAGGATCAGCTGCAGGTCGGGGACGCCGTTGCCGGTCAGGTCCGCGAACTTGACGATGAGGTCGTAGGCCCCGTCCTTGTCGCGGTCCACCAGGAGGCAGTCGTTGACGGTATCGCCTTCCCGGTCACCTTCCTTCATGTTGCCGTCTTCATCCAGCCAGAGGATGGGCACATCGTCCTTGATGTAGCTTTTGACCGCATCCTGACGGCCGTCGCCGTTGAGGTCCATGAATTCGGGACGTTCGCCCACGGGAGCCCGCAGAGGCAGGATCTTCAGTTTCTGGTTCCAGTAAGGCTGCGCCAGGGCGGCCAGCGGGAGGACCAGCAAGGTGGCAAAAAGGAAAAAACGTTTCATAGGCTATCTGTCAAAACTGTGAATCGAAATGA
>CAMOTB010000070.1 GCA_946625485.1 uncultured Bacteroidales bacterium
AGGGCTGCGTCCTGCAGCTGGGCGGCAGCGACCAGTGGGGCAACATCACCACCGGTACGGAGCTGATCCGGCGCATGGACGGCGGCGAGGCTTTCGCGCTGACCTGCCCGCTGATCCGCAAGGCCGACGGCACCAAGTTCGGCAAGACCGAGAAGGGAAACATCTGGCTGGATCCGGAGCGGACGTCTCCGTATGAATTCTATCAGTTCTGGCTCAATGTCGCGGACGATGACGCCGAGCGCTATATCAAGATCTTCACGATGCTGGACCGTCAGACGATCGAAGCTGCGATCGAGGAGCACCGTGCCGATCCCGGCCGCCGCAGCCTCCAGAAACTGCTGGCCAAGGAGATTACGATCCTTGTCCACGGAGAGGATGCCTATGAGAATGCGGTCGCGGCCACCCAGCTGCTCTTCGGCAATGTTTCCGCCGAGACCTTCCGCCAGATGGATGAGCGTACGGTGCGCGAGGTGTTTGCCAACGTTCCTTCCTTCGAGGTCCCGGCTGCCGAATTCCCTTGCAACATCCTCGACCTGCTGGCTGTCAAGACGCAGGTCTTCCCCTCCAAGGGTGAGGCGCGCAAGATGGTGCAGGGCGGAGGCGTGTCTCTCAACAAGGAGAAAGTCGCCGATATCGCGGCCGAGGTGACGGCGTCCGACATCATCAACGGACATTATATCCTGGCCCAGAAGGGAAAGAAGAATTATTACATCATCAATATCAATGGATAAGGCACCGACCACCCGTCAGTTGAAAGTCGCGCGCGAGATCCAGAAGGATCTGGCGGAAATCCTGCGCAGCAAGGGGATGGCCGTTTTCGACGGGGCCATGGTGACGGTCAGTGAGGTCCGGGTCAGCCCGGATCTGTCTATCGCCAAGACTTATGTCAGCATTTTCCCTTCTGAGAAGGCCGCCAAGGTGATGGCGATCCTGGAAGACAACGTCCGGCAGTATCGCGGTGAGCTTGGCCGCAAGGTGGGCAAGCAGCTCCGCATCGTGCCGGAGATCGTCTTTTACCTGGATACGTCCCTTGACTATGCCGAACATATCGAGGAACTGTTGAAGAAATAATCCCGATTAAGAATTATCCCGAACGTGAAACGCCTGTGCTTATACGGAATCCTGCTGCTGTGGACCTTGCTCCCGCTGGGAGCGGTTCCGGCCCGGCCGGGTATACTCCGGCATACACAGGCCGATGGCTCCGTGGTGCAGTACAGGATCCGGGGAGATGAGTTCGGGCATGAAATGCGGACGTTGGACGGCTGTGCCGTCGTCCTGGATGAGGGGAGCGGCAATCTCTGCTATGCCCTCGAGGATGCCACCGGCCGCCGGCGCAGTTCCGGGATTGCGGTAGGGAGCTCCGGTTCGGAAGCGGCCCGTCAGCTCAGCCGGGCTCTGCCGTCCCGGCTTTCCCGCCGTTCCGTCGTGCGGGCGCGAAGGTCTTCGGCTCCGGTGGAGGCCCTGCCAGTCCGGACCTTGGATGAGACGGAGGAGGTTCCCACGAGCCGGGCGATCATACTTCTGGCCCAGTTCCCGGATCTGTCCTTCAAGTATGCCCGTGAGTTCTTCGTGGACCTGCTGGGCAAAAGCGGGTACGACTATGATGGCGGGACCGGCTGCGCGCTGGAGTATTTCAACGCCCAGTTTCAGGGGGCGCGTATTTTTGTCTTCGACGTCGGTCCCGTCGTGACGCTTTCCCACGAATACGCGTATTACGGCGAGGATGACGAAGATGGAAACGACCTCCGGGCGGCACAGGCGGCTGCCGAGGCGTGCGTCTTGTCCGACGCCGAGGTGGATTTCTCCCGCTATGATTTCATCTATGTCTTTTATGCGGGAGGGAACCCTGCCGACGGCGGTGCTTCCGCCGATCATATCTGGCCGCATGCGTGGGATTTCTTCAGTGCCGGGATCCGCAACCTGCGCCTGGACGGAAAATACCTGACCCATTACGGGATGTCCTCGGAACTGATGAATCTGGGTTATACGGAGCTCAATTTCACCGGTATCGGGACTTTTTGTCATGAATTCAGCCACATCCTCGGCCTGCCGGATTTTTATGATGTGGACAATGAAAAGAGCGGGGGAAAGTCGGATGGCCTTTGGGATACGCTGTCTCTGATGGATACGGGCAATTACAACAATTCCGGACGCACGCCGCCCAACTATACGGCTATCGAGCTGGAGATGCTGGGCCTCCTGGAACCGGAGGAACTGGTTTCCGGGCTTTACTCCCTGGAGCCCATGACCTCTCACAGGCGGGCGCTTCGGATGGATACGGACACGGAAGGGGAGTATTTCCTCTTCGAATGCCGGGCCTCCTCCGGCTGGGACCGCTTTATCGGCGGCAGCGGACTGCTGGTCTATCACCTGGACCGGTCGAACCGTGACACCGGTTACTCGGAACTGTCGGAGACCAACCTGACTGCGGCGCAGCGCTGGGAATACAATGAAGTGAACTGCCGGCCGGACCATCCCTGCGCCGACTTGATCGAAGCTTTGCCCCGCGCCTCGGCGGTCAACCAGGTTTTTTATCCCTACAGCACCCGCACATCCCTGTCTCCCGTTTCCGATCCTCCTTTCCTTTTCTGGAGCGGGGAGTCCTCGCCCTATTCCCTGGTCAACATCAAGAAGACCTCCGGCGTCGTGAGCTTCACGGTCAACGGACCGATTTCCCTGGATTCCGAAGAGATCTTTCAGGATGCAGCCCTTTTCAACTGGCATACGGACGTGGAATCGTGCAAACGGCAGCCTTCATATGTGCGCTGCACCAGTGCGGCGGGTGATACCCTTGAATTTACGGTCAACCCTTACGAATCCGGGAAGTACGCCTTGACCCTGGAGGATCTGGTCCCCGGAAGGGCTTACGAGTTCACCATCTTTTACAGGCAGGATGGGGAAGATGCTTATCCTTTCAGCCTGAGCTTTACAACGGCCCGCTACGGCGGCCTGCCCTATATCCACATGGGGTCTTCGGCGCGGCGCAATGCCGGCACTTCCACGAAGAACCGCATTCCGCTCCGGGTCATGAATGCCAAAGGCGCCACCCAGGTCGCGTGGACTTTCAACGGACGCTCCATCACGACGTCTCCGGACGGTTATTATGAGATCCGTTCCAGCGGCACGCTGAAGGCGACGGTCACCTATCAGGACCAGACACAGGATGTGATTGTCAGAGAGGTTGTTGTCAGATGAGAAGGTTTTTCAACATAGGACTGGTTTTGCTCTGCGCGTTGGCGCTGACTGTCACGGCTTGTAACCGCGACGGATTCGACAAGGCGGATTTCGAGATCACGGGCGCGTGCCTCAAAGTCAAGGGCGCGGTTGTCTATGAATATACCGCCGGGGCTTCCCAGATGGCGTTGAACCGGGGACGCAAGCAGTTCTGGGCCGGATCGGATACCATGTCGGACTATTTCCTCCTGCGGATGTCTGAACTGCCCAAGGAGGACGGACAGGTATTAACCGGAAATCTGCAATGGACGACTGACGATGATGTCGTATCCCGCAATTCCCTGTCTTTCAAAGTGGAACGGATCGCTGACGACGGGACGGTCTGGCTCTGGTGCGCCGCCCAGCAGATCACGGTCGTGATGAAACTGCTGAATTAGCTGTCTTTTCCGGTCGTGCCGGAGTTCATTGCTTCTCCTTTTCGGCGCGGATCGCTTCGTTATAACAGTTCCTGCAGAGGGGCTCATAGACGTCTTTTTCTCCGAGGACGACCAGCTCGTCGCTCTTAGAGAGACGATGCGAGTGGTTGGCGAGGGAACCGCAGCGTACACAGATCGCATGTACTTTCTGCACGTCTTCCGCGACGGCCAGCAGGGCGGGGATGGGACCGAAGGGCTTTCCCAGGTAGTCCGTATCCAGGCCGGCTATGATGACGCGGATCCCGCGGTTGGCCAGTTCCTGGGCCACGCTGACCAGGCTTTCGTCGAAAAACTGGGCCTCGTCGATGCCGACCACCTGGGTGTCGGCGGAAACGGAAAGCATTTCCGAAGGCGTGGAGATGGGCCTGGACTTGATGCTGTGCAGGTCATGCGAGACGACATCTTCGTCCGAGTAGCGTTTATCTATGACGGGTTTGAAAATCGCGATGGTCTGGTTGGCGAATTGGGCTCTTTTCAAGCGCCGGATCAGTTCTTCCGTCTTGCCGGAAAACATGGAGCCGCAAATTACTTCGATGCAGCCTGATTTTTTGAAACTTTCTGAAAACATTTCCTTACTTTTGCAGAGTAGTGCAAATTTAGAAAAGTTTTGCTTTATGAGAAAGACGGGATTGCAGATTTTGTCGGAGATTCGGGAAGCGCTGGACGTCATCAGCGGCAAGATGGCGGAAGTGGAACTGCAGCTGGCTGAGTTGGAGGGGTTCATGGATGTGGAGGAGCCTGTCGGAGAGGATTCCGAAGAGGAAGAGCCGGTCGCCGAGACGCCCGCAGCGGCAACCCCCGTGGCGACAGAACCGGTCGCCGAGGCGCCTGCCGTTGTCGTGGAAGAACCGGTCGCCGAAGTTCCGGCCGCCGTGGAACCGGCCGCCGCGCAGCCCGTTGTCGAGACGCCCGCTGTCGAAGAGCCTGTCGCTGAGGTTCCTGTCTTTGAAGAAGCGGCCGTTGAACCGCCCGTCGTCGATCAGCCTCTCGTGGAGGAGCCGATCGACGTCGTTTTGGACGACATCAGCGAGTCGGATATCCTGGCCGGTCTTTCCGAGCCGGAGCCGCTTTCTTCCCCGCTGCTCGATCCTCCCGCGCCCGCCGTTTCATCGCCCGCTTCCATTCCCGTCGCCGAGTCGGTCAAGCCGAAACAGGCGGTCATCGATGTGATGGCGGACAAATGTGCCTGGCGCACCGACATTCCCGGTTCTCCGGTCCGCAACATCATCAGCGGCATTTCGCTCAACGACCGTATTCTCTTTATCAATTCGCTGTTCAAAGGGGATGCCCAGGCGTTCCAGGCGACCATCGCCCTGTTCAATACCTATGAGACGCTGGATCAGGCAGAAGAGTTCATCCGGAGCAATTATCCGGGCTGGAATCTGGACTCCGAGATCGTCTATCGCTTCATGATGGCGGTCCGCCGCAAGTTGGGCAGGTAATGGCCGGAAAGCTCTATATCGTCCCGACCCCTGTCGGCAACCTGGAAGACATGACTTTCCGGGCGGTGAAGGTCTTGCAGGGCGCCGATTTGATCCTGGCTGAAGACACGCGTACGACCTCGGTGCTGCTCAAGCATTATGACATCCATGGCCGGCTTCAGTCCCATCATAAGTACAACGAGCATCAGACGGTCCAGGCGGTCAAGGAACGGATCCTCGCCGGCATGGACGTCGCCCTGGTGAGCGACGCCGGCACTCCGGGGATTTCGGATCCGGGTTTCCTGCTGGTCCGCACCTGCGCAGCAGAAGGAATCGAGGTGCAGACTTTGCCTGGCGCGACGGCTTGTATCCCGGCCGTCGTTTCGTCGGGCCTGCCTTGTGACCGCTTTTGTTTCGAGGGCTTCCTGCCGCAGAAAAAAGGCCGTCAGACGGCCTTGCGCGCGCTTGCAGGGGAGTCCCGGACCATGGTCTTTTACGAGTCGCCCTACCGGCTGGTCAAGACCCTGGATCAGTTGGCCGAGGTCTTCGGCCCGGAGCGGCTTTGTTCCGTGGCCCGGGAGATATCGAAGATTCATGAAGAGCACAAACGGGGTACTTTGGCCGAGGTGTCGGCCTGGTTCAAGGAGCATGAACCGAAAGGTGAAATAGTCATTGTCGTGGCAGGCGCTCCGGCCTGTCGCAGGGAGCATGAGGAGAGAGACTATGAAAAACAGTCGGAATCCGGACGCTGACCATCCGTCAGCAACGTTCAAGGTGGGCGCTATCGCCCTGGTTTTCCTGGTTATCGGTTATCAAGTGGCCTTGTTTGTCTATAAGGCTTCCGTGTCCGCCGTTGTCGCCCACCGTGACAGGCCGGATACGGTGTATGTCGTGGATCGCGCGCTGGCTGAGGAGATCCTTTCCGGCGCCCCTGCTGCTCATGACCGGGAGGCCCGGCCTGCTTCTTCCGTCCGTCCCGGCGCTGACCGTGGAGTTCGCTCTTCCGTTTCCGCCCCCGACCGGAAGTCTTCGGTGTCCGTCCGGCGCGAAGCCTCCCATTCCCCCGCCGCCCGCGCCCTCTCCGGCACTTTTTCGCCCCGGCGCTACGAATCTTTCCCCTTTGATCCGAATACCGCCACGCAGGAAGAATTCCAGCGTCTCGGATTCAGCGAAAAACAGGCCCAGTCCCTGGTTCGATACCGCGAGAAAGGGGGCCGTTTCCGCAGGAAAGCCGATTTCGCCCGTTCCTTTGTCGTAGCGGATTCTGTCTATGAGCGCCTGGAGCCTTATATCCGGATTCCCCGGCTGGACCTGAATACGGCGGACTCGGCTGCGTTCGAAGCCTTGCCGGGGATCGGCCCTTTCTATGCCGGCAAAATGGTTTCCTACCGGCGCGAACTGGGCGGCTATTCCTATCCGGAGCAGCTGATGGACCTGTGGAAGTTTGACCGTGAGAAATATGATGCCATTGCGGACCTGATCACGATCTCGCATCCCTACCGCTATCCTTTGTGGACCCTGCCGGAAGACTCCCTGAAGCTGCATCCGTACATCCGGAAATATGCCGCGCACGGGATCGTCCTGTACCGTTCTGCCTCTCCCCGATCCGAATGGTCTGTGGACCGGCTGGTGTCGGCCGGTATCCTGAAGGCGGACCAGGGGGCTAAACTGGCCCGCTGCGTGACGGCCCCTGACAGGTAGATCGTAGATTTATTTTTGAAAATGCCGGTGAATCGTTAAATTTGTCCGAATGTATTTCAACAAAAGCACATATATCCAACCGTCCCTGCAGGTGATACCGTTCAGCCTGGAGCAGCCCTTGCTGGATGGCAGCAACGAACAGATCATCGATGGGGGAGAGCACGACTGGTAGAGAATCATTTTCATCCATACACATATTAAACTATCAAACTAAAACCATGCGAAAATCATCAATCTTTCAATTAGGCCTGATGGCGATCCTGGCCGTGGCTTGCGTAGCCGAGCCCAAGGAAGTGCCTCAGGTCCCCGGTGGCGAAGAACTGGTTGCCGGAATCGAGAATTCGGGTACCCGTACCGTCGTGAATGAAGATCTCCAGGTGCTGTGGGAGACCGCAGACCAGATTTCCGTTTTCCTGCAGACGACTGAGAACCGTCCCTATGAGCTGCAGGGTGAAGGCGGCGTAGCGACCGGCAAATTCTCCCGCACGACGAAGCAGTCTCCGGAGTATTATGCAGCCGTTCCTTACAACTACGGTGTGTACCCTTACTTCTCCGGTACGTCAATCAGTGCTGATGGAGTGATTACGCTCGAACTTCCTGCCGAGCAGGCTTATGCCGAGAACAGTTTCGGACCCTGCGCCAATGTGATGGTGGCCGCTTCCGAGGACAAGACCTTGAACTTCAAAAACCTGAACGGATATATCTGTGTCCGCCTGACGGGTGATGTGGCCGTTGAAAAGGTCTCCCTGATCTCCAATACCGGCGAGATGCTGGCTGGTACGGCGCAGGTGACCGTCAAGCCGGATGCTGAGCCTGTCGTGACGTTCGCTGAAGAAGGCGGCATCGGTTACGTGACTGTGCTGTGTGAGAAACCGGTCCAACTTTCCTCTGAAGAGACCCTTTTCTGGGTGGTCGTTCCTCCGGCAACCTATCCCGAAGGTTTCACCCTTACCGTTACGTACAATGGCGGCCAAGAGTTTGTCCTGGAAGGTTCCTCGAGCCTCGAACTGGCCCGCAGCACCGTGGTCAAGATGCCGGTCGTCAACATCGTCGCCCCGAAGACCCTGCCTTATGCCGAGCCTCTTACCAAAGAATTCGGAGCTTTCTCTGCGGATAATGTCGAGTTGGATGGCTTAAAGTATGTCTGGAGCATCGATTCGCGCTTTCACGTCGCCAAGGCAAGCGCTTTTGTCAGCGATGTCGCTCATAAAGTCAAGAGTCGCCTGGTTTCCCCTCCGATTGATTTGACGGCTGAATCCACTGCTTTATTGTCTTTCGATTTCATGCTTCGATACGGAACCCCTGCTTCTTACAACGATCAGCTTTATCTGGAGGTGATTGATGGTAAAACGGTTACGAAGGTCAATATCCCCGAGATGCCGGACTATGATCCCAAATTTGCTAACATGAGTTCCATCATTGATTTGACTCCTTTCTGTGGAAAGATGATTCAGGTCGCCTTTGTTTACAATACTATTGAGAATGATGGGCAGATCCCGACTTTCGAGGTTACCAATGTCAAGTTTGACCGTAACCTTGAAACAGTCATTACCGCTCTTTCTGCATTGACCCTCTCTGTCGGAGATGATCCCGAATCTCTCGATGCCTCCGCCAATTCCGGCGTAGAGCTTGTGTACACCTCCAGTGACGAGTCCGTCGCAACGGTCGATGCCGAAGGCGCGGTCACCCCGGTCGCCGAAGGCACTGCCACCATCACGATCACCGCTCCCGGCCTTGACCTCTACGCTCCCGCCGAAGCGACTTGCACGGTCACGGTTCTCCCGAAGGGCGAAATTGATTATACGGAAACTTATACTAGCAATGTTGAACTGAGTACGAAAGGTGGTACCAGTGCCAGTTTATGTGCTGTCAAGATCGATGAAACCTCTTATGAAGGGCTGAAAGCGGGAACCGGTAAAATTAAAGGAGCCCTTGTCGTGACGGTTCCCAAGGGGACAACCAAACTTCATATCCATGCCATGGGATGGAATAAGGAGAACGTGGTCCTTTCCATCTCGGGTGGAAATGCTCAACCTGCATCTATCAACCTTGTTTCAGCTTCCGGCGTGTCGGGCAATTCTCCTTTCACTCTGACAACTGCGGAGAAGAGTTACTACACCATTTCCTTGACCGGTGTAACCGCTGACACGGATGTCACCTTTACCGTTACAAGCGGCAATCGATTCGTCCTTTGGGGGGTCAACGCTGAATAGTTAGCCCTCTTCTACAGCAGGATGCCTGTACTTTTGCAAAAGCAGAACTGAACCCTGGCGGGGAATGCTTTTGCCAAAGCACAGGCATCCTGCTTCAGCGCAGGCGGGCAAGTCCGGTCCGGGCGTAACGCAGC
>CAMOTB010000071.1 GCA_946625485.1 uncultured Bacteroidales bacterium
TGCGCGCGACTTTGTTCATCGTGTTCATGATCATCTGGTTCTGGTCGTTGGCCAGGTTGGCTTCTCCGTAGATCGGCGCAAACTCGAACTGATTGGGGGCCACTTCGTTGTGCCGGGTCTTGAGCGGGATGCCCAACTTGAGACCCTCGATCTCCAGGTCGCGCATGAAGGCGGCTACGCGGGAGGGAATGGCTGCGAAGTAGTGGTCGTCCAGCTGCTGGTTCTTGGAGGAGGCATGTCCCATCAGGGTGCGCCCCGTGAGCATCAGGTCCGGCCGTGCGGCGTACAGGTCCTCGTCCACGAGGAAGTATTCCTGCTCCCAGCCGAGATAGGAATGGACCTTGCGGACATTGGGATCGAACAGCTGGCAGATGGGCAGGGCGGCATCGCTGACCGCTTTCAGGGCTTTCTTGAACGGCGTCTTGTAGTCCAGGGATTCTCCGGTATAGGAGAAGAACACCGTCGGGATGCAGAGCGTGTCTTCCTGGATGAATACGGGCGTAGTCGGATCCCAGGCCGTATAGCCCCGGGCTTCGAAGGTGGCCCTCAGGCCGCCGCTCGGGAAGGAGGATGCGTCGGGCTCCTGCTGGATCAGGGACTTGCCGTTGAACGCCTCGATCATGCCGCCCCGATGGTCGTATTCCAACAGGGAGTCATGCTTTTCGGCGGTCAGGTCGTTCAGGGGCTGGAACCAGTGCGTGATATGGGTGACACCATGCTCCATGGCCCAGGTCTTCATCCCGTCGGCGACCCGGTCGGCCGTCTCCAGATCCAGGGACCGGCCGTTGTCGATACAGTCGATCAGGGCATCGTAGGTTCTGATGTCCAGATACTTGCGCATTTTCTCCCGGTTGAAGACCAACTCCCCGAAATAGGCGGAGGGTCTTTCGGTGGGGGCATCTACTTCGACAGCTCTCTTTTTGAAAGCGTCTTGTACGACATCGAATCTCAGTTTGCTCATATCCGTTTTATATTAATGTCAAACACAAAAAAAAGGCCGGTACATCTGTACCGGTCCCGAATGTATCCTCCAATCATACCTCATCCTATCCGACCGGCTGGACAGATGCAAACTCATTCTGCTGCTGGAATACGAAATTCATAATCCGGGAAAAGGTGTGATTTCTATTCATTTGCGAAGATAGTATCGGTCCGCAAAAAATCAAAGCATTTTTTTAAAAAATTGGGGTATAGCCTTAAGGCATGGGCTCGATCTTGAGATGCTGGATCTTATAGCCTTTTCCGTCGAAACTGACAAACAGCGTGACCAGGAAAGTCTCGCCGCCGGTCTTGAGATTGCCGATGGCGTATTTCATGTTTCCCTTGCCGGCCGTGTGGGAGATGGCGAAGGAACGGGGCGGGTTGTTCTCGAAGAAACCCTTCACGATCTGGCGGGCCTGGCTCCGGCTGCAATTGTTGGATCCGGGGGCGAGGCTGACGTCCAGGTTGTCGGCAAACCAGGCCGAGAGGCTCTCGGCGTCCCCCTGGGAGATATACTTGGATATGGGCACGAATACGTCGTATTCGCCGCTCTGGGCCCGGGTCGGGCCTGCAAAAAACAAGAGCATCGCCAATGACAGGCAGATGATTTTGATCGTTCTTTCCATATTACAGTGCGCTGATATGATTGCAAATATCAAGCCACCTGATTATCTTTGCTTGAAAGTATGAAAGTCTCTTTGGTTACCGTCGGTAAAACCGATGTGAAATGGGTGCGCGAAGGCTTGGATCTGTACGTTTCCAGGCTGTCCCATTATATCCCGTTCACGCTGGATGAAATCCCGGAGCTCCGCAATGTCTCTTCCTTGAGCCAGGAGCAGATCAAGGAGAAAGAGGGAGAGCTGATCCTGAAACGGATCAAGGACGGGGATGAGCTGATCCTGCTGGACGAGCACGGGAAGGAGTTCCGCTCGGTCGAGTGGGCCGCTTTCCTGGAAAGCAAGCTGACCCGTGGCAGCCGCGACCTGGTTTTCGTCATCGGCGGTGCCTACGGTTTTTCCCGGAAGGTCTATGACCGGGCTGACTCCAGGCTTTCCTTGTCCAAGATGACGTTTTCCCATCAGATGGTGAGAACGATTTTTGCAGAGCAGCTCTACCGGGCCTTCACCATCATCCGGGGAGAACCCTACCATCACGAATGAAGTCTTTTTTCAAGCACATACAGCCGCGGGATTACCTGGCGCTGGCTCTTCTGGGGGTCAGCCTGATCCTGCTGTTCAGTTCGCTGCCGTTCAGTACCGGCAGCGTGGACAGCGTGGGAGAGGCCCGGAAGATGAGCCGTCAGCTGACGCAGCGGATGAGCCGGCTGGACGGATACATGCGCGGCGCGCTGTCTGAGCCGGATGAGAGCTGGCTTGAGCTGACCGACATGCCGGACGATTTTGTGGTGTACCGGTACGTGGATGATACGCTCCGCTCCTGGTGCAACCAGTTCTCGCTCAAAAACGACGACATCTCGCGCAGGATGGTTTATCCGATGTTCGCCAACCCCAAGGCGCAGTATGAGTCACCCTTGACGGTCGTTTCGGAAGAGCCTTCCCTGATCTGCATGGGCCCGAAATGGTATCTGGTGAAGAGCCTGCGGCAGGAAGAGGTGGAGATCATCGGCGGCCTGGAGATCATCGACGAATATGACTCGCGCCTGCCCAACAAGGTCAACCGCCGGCTGAAGCTTCCGGCGAAATATACCATACGCCCGCTGTCCTATAGCGGGGGCACGACGGTGGAGCTGGAAGGCAGGCCCGTGTTCAAGGTGATGACGGAATCCCTGCAGCGGAACTCCCTGCGGCATTCCGCGTTCATCTGGCTGGCCTTTGCCATTTTTGCCGTGGCGGCGCTGCTCTTCCTGCACAACGGGAAAACCCTGCGGCGCTATGCCCTCGTCCTGCCTTGCCTGCTGGCGGTGACGGCCGTGTTGTATTTCTGGGGACGGGGGATTACGACCTTCAACAGCATCTTCTCACCGGCCGTCTATGCGGATGGCAATATCCTCTATTCGTTGGGCGCGGTTTTCATTCTCAACATCGGCATCATCCTGCTGGTGGTGAGCACGTATTTTGTCCGGATCGACCTGTACCGCAAGATCCTGGAAAGCGGGCGGAAGGCTTGGCTTGACCTGGTGTCCGTCCTGCTCCTGTTGCTGCTGGCGGGGATCTGGGTCTATTCGGTGTTTACCGTCCGCAGCATCGCGCTCAACTCCGGCATTTCCCTGGAACTGTACAAGCTCAACGAGCTGTCGGTCTATTCCGCCCTGGTGTATCTGTTCTTCATCGCCCTGCTGATGATGACGCCGCTCCTGCTGCAGATGCTGCGCCCGGGGCTGAAGAGGTGGCTGGGCGTGCGCCTGGATGTGTTCTCTCCCGCCGTCCGGGTCGTCGTAGCGGTGCTGTTTTCCCTGACGATGGTGCTCGTGACCGCTATTGCCGGATTCCGGAAGGAAGAGAGCCGCCAGGCCGTCTGGGCCAACCGGCTGTCGATCGACCGCGATATTGTAGCCGAGCTCAACCTGCGGACGCTGGAGCGTCCGATCGAGCGGGACGGCGTGATCACGGCCATTGCCGGCATGCCCAACAGTGCCAACATCATCCTGAACCGGATCACGGACAACTACATGTCCCGTTTTGTGACGGATTACGACATTTCGGTGTTCCTGCTCAATGAGTCCAGTTCCACGCCGGAAGCCGTCGAGTTCCTCAAGCGCAAGATGGAAGAAGGCGAGCCGGTGGCCAAAGGCTCCCGCTTCCTGTATTTCAATCCGGCCGGTGTCCACGCTGTCTATCGCGGCCTGTTCCAATATTACAACGCCTACACGGGCGTGACGCAGATGCTTGTGGAACTGGAGCCCAAGGCCAATAAGCAAGACAAGGGCTACTCGACGCTGCTTGGCGTTGCCGCTCCCGGAAAGGTCCTGATCCCGTCCAACTATGATTACGCGAAATACCGTAACCGTGAACTTGTCACGCTGAAAGGAAACTACGCCTACCCGACAGTCCTGAACGAACGGCAGGAACGCATCATTTACGAGACTGACCAGTCGCGCTATACCCAGGATGGCTTCCTCCATTTCGTCAACCGCATTTCCGACGAGGACGTCATCCTCATTTCCCGGCCCAAGATCAAGATCACCCGCTACGTGACCGGAGGCGTTTTCCTGGCCCTGCTTTGTTTCATGGCGCTGACGCTGCTCCTGGTGACACGGCGGCGCAAGCCCGCCACCGTTTTCGAAAAGAATTATTTCCGTTCCCGGGTGTCGAGCGTCCTGGTTCTTTCCCTCGTGCTGACCCTGGTCGTCCTGGCCGGTGTGAGCGTGTTCTTCGTCTATGAGCGTAATGCGGAGAACCTGTCCGCCATGATGTCCGACAAGGTCAATTCCATCCGCGCCATGCTGGAGGATGCCTGCCGGGATGCCCATTCGACGGACGATCTGGCCAGCAAGGACTTCAAGGATGCCATGGAGACGGCCAGCTCCACCCTGAAGTCGGACATCACACTCTATGGACCGGACGGGAAGGTATTCGACTCCACGACGCCGGAGATTTTCGACCGCCAGATCCTGGGCTGCCGGGCCAATCAGGTTGCTTTCCACAATATCACGCACGAGAAAAAGCGTTACTTCATCCAGCGGGAACGGATCAGCGGCAAGCCTTATACGGCCCTCTATGCCCCGATTTTCAACTCCGAAGGGAAGATGCTGGCCCTGTTGTGCTCGCCCTACACGGAGGAGAATTACGACCTGATGATGGATGCCGTGATGCATTTCGTCACGATCCTGACCGTTTTCCTCATCCTGCTGATCATCGCCCGTTTCATGATCCGCGCCATCGTCGGCAAGATGTTCAAGCCGCTGGAACTGATGGGCAAGAAGATGAGTGCCGCGGATGTTGAGAGCCTGGAATACATCCGGTACGACAGCGAGGATGAGATCACTTCGCTGGTCCAGTCCTACAACCGGATGGTCGGAGACCTGACGCGCAGTACCAAGCAACTGGCCCAGGCTGAGCGCGACAAAGCCTGGAGCGCCATGGCCCGCCAGGTGGCGCACGAGATCAAGAATCCGCTGACGCCCATGAAGTTGCAGATCCAACGCCTGATCCGGCTGAAGCAGCGGAATGCGCCCGACTGGGAGGAAAAGTTCGACGAGGTGTCATCCGTGGTGCTGGACCACATCGATATCCTGACGGAGACGGCCAACGAGTTCTCCACTTTCGCCAAACTGTACAGCGAAGAGGCTACCCAGATCGATCTGGACGCCTTGATCCGGGAGGAGGTGTCGATGTTTGACAACAAGGACGATATCGACTTCTCCTACCTGGGCCTCGAAGGTGCCAAGATCATGGGGCCCAAGCCGCAGCTCACCCGCGTGATCGTCAACCTGGTGGCCAATGCCGTCCAGGCGGTGGAAAGCCGGATGCAGGAAGAGTCCGACCGGGGCGTCGAACCGGAACGCGGCAAGATCTGGGTCCAGTTGCGCAACTCCACGCAGGATGGATTCTATGACATTGTGGTCGAAGACAACGGTCCTGGCGTTTCCGCGGAGAACCAGCCGAAACTCTTCACCCCCAACTTTACGACCAAGAGCAGCGGTACGGGGCTGGGCCTTGCGATCAGCCGGAGTATCCTGGAGCGTTGCGGTGCGACGATTTCGTATTCCACTTCTTTCTCTTTGGGAGGAGCCTGCTTCACGGTCCGCTATCCCCGTTGATGGTAAATTCTTGAGATATGAAAAGGTTTTTGTTAATGGCGGCGATGCTCATGGTCCTGCTCGCCTCTTGTTCGGAAAAATCGGTCATGCCGGTATATGTCTGGGCGTCCGGCGGCGAAAAACTGTCGGATGAAGCGCTCCGGGAGCAGTTCGGGATGTGGAAGAGCCACCGCGTCACGGGTGTCTGCTACAATGTCGGCTGGAATCTTGAGCAGATCGCCCGCATCTCGGCCCTGGCGCATGAGTTCGGTATGGAGTACCATGCCTGGATCCCGACCATGCTGGACGGGGGACAGGATCCTTCCTGGTATACCGTCAACCGTCTGGGCGAATCGGCTTATGACCATCCGGCGTACGTGCCTTATTACAAAACCCTGGACCCGCACAATCCCGCGGTTGTGGCGCATTTGGTCAATCGCTATGGACAGGTAGCCGAGATCCCGACCGTGGATTATATCCAGCTGGATTACATCCGCTATGCGGACGTCATCCTGTCCCGGGGTCTTTGGGACAAGTATGGGCTGGTGATGGACGAAGAATATGCCCCGGCCGATTATTGCTATTGCGATGATTGCGTCGCAGACTTCCAGGCACGGACCGGGATTGATATCCGTGCCATGGAGGATCCGTCCAAGTGCACCGAGTGGGCTGAATTCCGCTGCAATGTCGTGACGGCCCTGGTCAACCGGATCGCGGCGGCCGTCCATGCCAAAGGCAAGAAGATCAGCGCAGACGTGTTCCCGGGTCCGGACAGTTATGCACGCTGGATGGTCCGGCAGCAGTGGAACGACTGGGCGGTCGACGCTTTCTTCCCGATGAATTACAATGATTTCTATCTGGAGCCGGCTTCCTGGGTCGGAGAGATCACCCGCGAAGAGGTCCAGAGCGTGAGTGCGCAGCAGATCCCGGTGTACAGCGGCCTGTTCATCTGCCGCGACTGGCGCAACAAGGCTTCGATCGAGGATCCCGAGGGCCACGGCTTGCTTCCTTCCGAAGTGGAAGAAGCGGTCACGGGTGCCATGGAGGCGGGCGCTGCGGGTATCTGTCTTTTCAGCGCCGGATCGATGACGGAAGACCATTGGGCGGTCCTGGACCGTATCCGCGGCCTGTAGGGAGGTTAAACCTTCCCGGGCAGGCTGTGTCTAAAACATACGATGACCGGAGAAGAAATATTGGCTCTGTATCGTTCCGGAGACCGCGAGCGGGCTTTCGGCGAGCTGGTGAAGTCGTATAGCGAACGGCTTTACTGGCATGTGCGCGGCCTGACGGGGAATCACGAGGATACGGACGACTTGCTCCAGGACATCTTTGTCAAGATCTGGCATTCCCTGCCGGATTTCCGGGGTGATTCCCAACTTTATACCTGGGTTTTCCGGATTGCGACCAACGAGACCCTGAATTTCCTGCGGAAACGCAGTCTCCGGGCGACTTTCGGCCTGGACAGTCCGGACGTGACAGCTCGCGTGACGGATCCGGACCCGTATTTCGACGGGGATGAGGCGCAGCGCCTGCTGTCGGTCGCCGTGGCCAAGCTGCCGCCCAGGCAGCGTGCCGTCTTCCACATGCGCTATTTCGAAGAGATGCCTTACGAGCAGATGTCCCAGATCATGGGGACCAGCGTCGGTGCGCTGAAGGCGTCCTATCACTTTGCGTATGAAAAGGTTAAGGATTATTTGCTGAGAAATTTCCCGGATCGGTTTTAAACTTCCCGGTCCCGGGTCTGTCTAAACGAGTGCTTATGGATAAGAAAATGGACATACTTGAGCGCAAGGATCTCCGCCGGAATCCCTATTCCGTCCCGGAGGCTTACTTCGATCAGTTGCAAGAGCGGCTCGGGGCCATTCCCCGGCAAGAGGCTCTCTCCCGCCGGGAGGATAGCCGGACCAGGATCCGGCCGGTCCTCGCCTGGACGGCCGGGATTGCAGCCATGCTGGCCGTCGGCCTCTGGGTCTTCCAGGGCAGCGGGACAACGCCCGAGTCGGTTTCTCCCGAAGTCTTGTCGTATGAGCAGTTTGCAATTGCCGATCTGATCCCGCACACGGAGCCTTATATATTTTATGTGGAGGACTCCCAGACTCCGGCCGACCCGGCCGAGGAGGAGATGATCGACTACCTGATGCAGTACCAGAATTATTGATTTAAAACGAATGAAAGCTATGAAACGAATGATGATCATGATCGCGGCCGTGATGGCTATGTGCCTGTCCGCGAATGTTTTTGCCCAGGATCAGCAGCGGCAGAACCGCCGTCCCGAGGGCAGCCAGATGCAAAACCGCGAGGAGCGGGGTGCCGGCTGGATGGAGAAAATGAAGGCGGCCCGCGTGGCGTTCCTGACCACCGAGCTGGACCTTTCCGCGAAGGAGGCCGAGGCTTTCTGGCCGATATACAACCAGGCTCAGGAGGAGAAGGATGCGGCGTTCAAAAATACCCGCACCGCGTATCGCGAGATGATGGCCGCCATCAAGGACGGCAAGTCCGACAAGGAGGTCGCCGTGCTGCTGGACAAGTATCTGAAGGCCGCCAAGGTGCCGGCCGAACTGGATGCCGAGTATGCGCCTGAGTATCTGAAGGTTTTGCCTGCTACGAAGGTGGCGAAGCTGTATGCGAGCGAGGAGAAGTTCCGCAAGATGCAGTTCCAGAACATGCAGGGCCATGGCCGCAATCCTGGCGGCCCTCGTGACGGAGAGGTTCAGGGTCAGCGTCCCTCGCGCGACGGCCAGTTCCAGCGCGGTCAGCGCGGCCAGCGCAACGGCTCCCAGCCCGAGGAAAACGCTGGCACGCAGATGTAGTCCTGCGCAACCCCACTGATCGCCGGGCCCATGTCCACGGACCTTTAACAACTGAACCTATATAGAGGATGCGCCCGATGGAACCGTTTTCGTTCTATCGGGCGCATTTTCCGCCTTTTTTGCTCCCAATGGAAAGAATTTCCGTCCATTGGGAGCAGTGGTCGGGAGTAAGTGACTCGAACACTCGACCCCCTGGTCCCAAACCAGGTGCGCTACCAACTGCGCCAACTCCCGAGTAGTTGCAAATGTATGGAAGATTCGGAAAACCGCCAAATTCTCAAAGGTTTTTCCTAACTTTGAGCCGCTATGATCATCGAAGCCAGAAACATCGAAAAATCCTTCGGCAAGCTGAAAGTCCTGAAAGGGATCGATTTCACGGCCGATAAAGGCGAGGTCGTCTCCATCATGGGCGCCTCCGGCGCCGGCAAGTCCACGCTGCTCCAGATCCTGGGTACCCTTTCTACGCCGGATGCCGGCACGCTGACCATCGACGGAGTCGACGTGCTCCACCTCGGCAGCAAGGAACTGTCCGCCTTCCGCAACCGCAAGGTCGGTTTCGTTTTCCAGTTCCATCACCTGCTCCCGGAATTCACTTCCCTGGAAAATGTCATGATC
>CAMOTB010000072.1 GCA_946625485.1 uncultured Bacteroidales bacterium
CAAGAGCCCAGATTGTCTTCACGGACAGCATGATGGGGCAACTGGCGCAAGGGAAGGTCGCGGTGGTGGCCTCCACCAATGCCGAGCCGGTGCCTTTCGCTTCGGTGTATCTGACGGAAAGGAAGGATTCGACAATCAACCATTTCACCCTCACGGACAACAAGGGCGTGGCGGAGCTGAAGGAGGTGCCCTACGGCGTTTATCTTTTCCATGTCGAAATGATGGGGTACCGGCCTTGGGTGAAGGAGATGCGCTTCGACAAGTGGCGCGTGGACGTGGGGACGGTCAAACTGCAGATCGACGACGAATTCATCAAGGCCGCGGTCGTCACGGATGTCGGCAATCCGATCATCATCAAGAAGGATACCATCGAATACAATGCCTCCTCTTTCCAGGTGGGCGCGAACGCCATGCTCAAGGACCTGCTGGTCCGCATGCCGGGCATCGATATCGGGGAGGACGGCAAGGTGAAAGTCAACGGTGAGGAAGTCAAGCGCATCACCGTGGGTGGGCGCACGTTCTTCTTCGACGACCAGTCGATGGCGCTCAACAACCTGCCGGCCTCCATCGTGGACAAGATCCGCGTCATCGACAAGGAATCGGAGCAGAAGCGCGTCACCGGCATCGAGGACGGAGAGCGGGAGAAAGTCATGGACGTCGCTCTCAAGAAAGAGTATGAGAACGGCTGGTTCGGCAACGCCTCCCTCAAGGGCGGCACGACTCTCGACCCCGGAAAGGATGAGCTTCGCGACAACCGCGGCCTCCTATATAGTGCCAGTGCCCTGGTAGCGACCTACAACCCCAAGGACCAGTTCACGCTGATCGGCAACGCGCTGAACATCAACGACGGAGAGCAGGCTTTCGTCTTCCGTATGGGAGGGGCGGCCGTCGACGAGATGCCGTCTCTCAGCGGACTTTCGAAGCAGGCGCAACTCGGTGCCAACTTCAACACATCCCGTGTCAAGGACGTCGAGATCACGGCCGCTACCTCTTACAAATTCGGCCATACCGATGCGGCGACCAAGACCCTGCGCACGACCTTCCGCGAAGATGGTGACTTGCAGTCCGAATCGACCGACAAGGGCAGCCTGTGGGGCAATACGGTCAGCGGCAGCGTAGAGGCAAAAAAGGAGGAGGGCAAGTTCCAGTTTTCTTTTGGCAGCCAGATCTCCTGGCAGGACAGCCATCTGGCCAAGGAGGCCACCTCCCAGACCAGCCGCGAACTGGAGTCCTTTTCCAGCGCCACATCTTTCCTGAACAGTTCCGACCAGACGGAGCGCACCGACCTGACCCAGAGGCATTTCAGTATCTCTGGCCGCGGGGGCTACAAGGGGATCGGGGGCGATGATCGTCGCGCCATCTCTGCCTACGTTAACTACACCCATCGCAACACGGACGGTACCAGCCGGGAATGGTCCCTCACGCGTCTGGGTTCTGCCGATGAGACATTGGACCTGCACTTCAACCGCTTCAGCGCATCCAACAGCATGAATGCAAGTTTCAACTATGCCGAGCCCCTGGGAGAGAAATGGCGCCTGACGCTCAACACCGGTTTCTCCGGCTCGTTCAGTGATTCGCACCGGGATGCCTTCAATGCGGACGGGACAGCCAACGCCTACTACACTTCCGCTAATGACAACCGCTATCTGATGCAGCGTTACGGCGTTGCCGCCAATTACGAGCAGGAATGGGGGAGCCTGCAGTTGGGCGCCTCGGCCGAGGGCATCCAGAACCGCGTCTTCGCGCGCAGTTTCGGCGTAGAAACCCTCTCCGGCGACGGAGAATGGCTCTGGCACCTGGTCCCAGGTTTGCATTTCAACTGGCACAGGGAGCAGACGAACCTGCGCAGCTCCATCAATGCATACCAGTCAGAACCCTCGCATTCGATGCGCATCCCGACGCTCAATGTTTCCGATCCGACGCGCATCACCGTGGGCAACGTCTATCTCCGACCGACGTCGACCGTGTCTGCCAGTTTCTCCTACCGGAAAGGAAACCCCAAGCGCTTCTCGTCCTTCATTGCGGGCATCTACGCGAACATGGAGCTTTATCCCGTCGTGTCGGCGATGTGGTACGACGGCGACGGCATCCGTTATTCCGTACCGGTCAATGCCGCCCGCCCGCAGACGTCCGTCTCGCTTAGCACCGGCTACAACTGCCCCGTCAACGAGGACAAGACGATGACCCTTTCGGTGGATTTGAGGGGGTCCTACAACGGCTCGGTGAGCTATCATACGGGCAGTTCGCGTCCCGCCCTGCCGACGGACAGTTTCGAATACGGCCGTTTCATGGACGATTTCTGGGGCAGCGAGTCCGGTGATCGTTTCTACGGCGGCCAGAGCGGCTTCTCGGAAAACAAGACGGATGCATTCCACACAAATGAGCGCGTCCATCTCAAGTACAACAAAGGCCCCGTCTCGCTCACCCTGGGCTACACGAATGCTTTCAATTACGCCCACTATTCCCTGGAAGGGGCGTCGGACGTCATTACGACGGAGAACCGCGCCGGCCTGGCGGGGCGATATACGACACCCCACCAGTTCGAGATCGGCACGGAATTCAACTACAACTTCTTCACCGGTTACGCAGAAGGCTACGGTCTGCCAGAGTGGCATTGGGACGCGAGCCTGTCGAAGCACATCGGTGTCTTCACCCTGACCCTCAGCGCCCATGACATCCTGGGCCAGACGCGCAACCTTTCGCATCTGGATTCCTCGGACTACATGCAGGACTCCTACAAGCTCATCCTCGGCCGCTACATCCTCTTCGGGGTGAAGTGGAACTTCGGCAAGATGAACGCCCTGCAGAACCGCCGCGCCCAGGATGCCTCCTGGCGGCTGGCATTCTAGCCGTGGCGGCAAACCGCTGACAATAAATAGTCAAAGTTATGCCAAAGAATGATTATCTTTGGCTATGCGAATACTCTTTCACCTCATCGGAGTTGCCGCAGGTTTGATGGTTCTCTCCTGCAAACCCGCTCCCGACCGTTTCGACCTGGCTGAATTCCGCCACCCTTCGGCGACGTACCGCTCGATGTCCTTCTGGTCGCTCAACGACAGTCTGAGCGCCGACGAAATGCGCCGGCAGCTGGCCCTCTTCAATATCCCTCCTTCTCGCCGCCCTTATTCCCGCGGCCTAAAAGTCGAAGCCGATGGAGGCATAGAAGCTATAGCCGAAGATCGGGCCCCACTGGCTGGCTACCCTCAGCGGACCGACCATGGACTGGCGGGAATATTCCAGGCCTACGCCCCAGATGGGCAGGGTTTGGAAAAAGCTCCCCCAATCATCTGAACGGATCAAGGCTCCGCTGCGGGCCGTGATGTAATTCTTGCGGAGGAAACAGAACCGGAGATCTAGCAGGGCACTGGTCGTGATCATGCATGAAGAGCGGAATCCGTTGGGAAACAGGAAGAAAGGGATCTGGTTCTCCGTGAAACGGTCCTGCATGAAACCGCCTATGGTCACGGCGTGTTTCGGGTTCAGGTAGTCGGTGGGATTATACTCCCACAGATCCTTGACCAGGGGGCGGTACAGGCCTCCGTAAAACTTGGGGAGGACCGTGAAATGGTTCCCGATGGAGAATGCGCCCTCCACCGAGGTCGTGGAGGTGTAATAATGCGGGACATGCCCGTCTTCCGTATGCGTGAGATCATCCTCTCCATAGAGGTTGGCTGGATCCAGGTCCGCATCATATCCTTTGAAGACAAAGCGTCCTTTCAGGGAGAAGCGTATGCCTTTGGTGGGGAAATAACCATCGTCGAAGGTGTCGAGCCGAAGCTGTGCGAAGGTGGACAGCCAGTAGCTCTTCCAATCCCAGCCTCTTCCTGTTTTCCCATATTCCAAGTAGCCTTCATAGGGATCCTTCTCGGCCGTGAGACCGGCTCGGAAGGTTCCGAAACTCATCCGGGGATCTTCGATATAGATGTCCGCCGCGGTGGTCAGAAGCCGTTCATCAGCGCTGTTTGCCCAGCCGCATGTCGTGCTGATGAGACGGGTCCGGGCCGTGATGCCGATGGAGGGAAGCCCGCGCTGGAACCGGTGGGACAGGTCCACGGACAGGGCCGGATTGGTGCCCAGCTTGAGGTCTGCCCTGAGACGCGTCCCTTTGAGCCGGCGGGTTCCCAGCCCGTAATGCAGGGCGACGGCCACCGCCTCGTCCGTGTCTGCGCGGAGTCCGATCGCAAAATCGTTCGTCTGCCCTTTCTGACAGTCGAAGACGAGCGTATAAGGCTCTCCCCGTCCCTCCAGGTGATAGGTGACGGCCTCGAAGGCATTGGTGCCGTAGATCTTGTTGAGGATGCGTTCGATCTCCTCTTTGCCGAAATAGCGGCTGGCGGGATAGTCCTTCGGGCTTATGATGAGCTGCCGGTCTTCGTCGCTGATGCCGTCGAAGCGGATGTCATCCACGAGCACCTTCGTCTGGGCGAGGTTGACGGCGGGCGCGGGGTGGCTGACGGCAGGCTCTTTCGCCCCCTTGAAAAGGGCGGCGATGGGCTCGAAGAGTTCCTTCTCCTTGACGGCGTTCACATATCCCTGGTCGATGATGTCATCCACGCTCTTGTCGTCGAAGGAAAGCATGTTGTATCCCTTCAGCTCATGATGGACTCCCAGGTCGACCATCGAGCGGGCCGGACCTGCGGTCTCCTTCGACAGCAGGGTAATGGTCTGGAACAGGAAATCTACGGGAGAATTGAGTTCGTCCAGTTTCTTGGGGACGGACATTTCCGAGCCGATGATGATGTCCGCACCCATCTCGCGGGCCAGGTCCACGGGGTAGTTGTTGCGCATGCCGCCATCCAGCAAGATCTCTCCGTTTTCCCGTACGGCCCTGAAATAGAATGGAATAGCCATCGTGGACCGCAAGGCGGTCGTGATCCTGCCCCCGGTCCAGTATTTGGGTGCCATCGCGTTGAGGTCCGTGGCGACACAGGCGTAGGGAATGGGGAACTGGGAGAAACTCAGGCTGTCCTGGTAACCGACGCTGATGGAACTGAGCATGTTGCGGACATTCAGGCCGTAGAGATAGCCGTCCGGCATGCCGATGCCGATTTTGTTCATGGATTCTTTCATCATGTCGGCCGTTTTGTATCCGGCTTCTTCAGACATGATGTCGACGATGTGCTGTTGCTTGAGACGTGCGGCCAGGTCTTCATCGTCATAATGGTGCGGGATGCGGATGATGAAACGTTCGCGATACTTCCGAAGCTTGTAGGAGATATAGTCGCTGGGGATGTCGTCCGACATCATGACGGGCCATTGGATATCCCGTACCAGGGAGTCCAGCTGGTCGTGTGTGTACCCCAGCGCATAGAGGCCTCCCACGAGCCCGCCCATGCTGGTCCCTGTGACGACATCGACGGGGATGCCCAGTTCTTCCAGGTATTTGATCACGCCCAGGTGCGCCAAGCCTCTTGCCCCGCCGCCGGCCAGGACCAGCCCCACGGTGGGCCGGTACTGCCGGATCGAGTCCATCCGTGCCCTTACGACGGCGAAGGCCGCAGAGTCTGAAGCGGGATGGGCGCTGGGAAGGATTTGCGCACTGAGTGCCGCGGAAAACGAGCAGATCAGGGCCAGGAATGCGATGAGCCGTTTCATGTGGAAAAGGTATGCTTTTTGATTCAAAAACTGAAATTACAACAAAAAAATGAATTAGCGCAGGAATCCTTGCGATTTTCGCTATCTTTACGCGTTATAGGAAATTATTTATGAAGAAAGTGCTATCCCTTATCCTTCTGGTTCTGGCTTCTTCAGTCGCTTGGGCCGGGGATTATGAGACCCTGTATAAGAATCTGCCGGTTAACCTTCCGGAGCCGGCCCTGCCTTCGATCCCGGACCGGACCGTCGTACTGACGGATTTCGGCGCCGTGGGAGATGGTATCGCGGACAATACCCAGGCCTTCGAGAAGGCTGTCGCGTCCCTCGACAAGCAAGGAGGCGGCCATCTGGTCGTGCCGGCCGGCATTTTCCTGACGGGCCCCATCGTCTTGAAAGACCGCATCGACCTGCACCTGGAGCGGGGTGCCCTGATCCTGCTCAGCCCCGACAAGGCGGCGCATCTGCGCAAGGGGAAGATCGTGCCCGGCATCAGCGCCAGCAAGCGCACGGACGTCAGCATCACGGGCGAAGGCATCATCGACGGCAATGGCCAGTGGTGGCGCGGCGTCAAGCGCAGCAAGGTCAGTGACGTGGAATGGAATGCTTTCCAGCGCATGGGCGGAACGGTGACGGAAGACGGGAGCCTGTGGTATCCCTACGACCTGAAAGCCTATCCCAACATTGCAGACAGCTATGCTGCGCAGGAGAAGCTGCGTACGCACCTGATCCGCTTCACCGACTGCCAGCGCGTCCGCGTGCAGGGCGTGACGATCCAGAATTCGCCCAAATTCCACCTGGTGCCGCAGCGCTGCAGCGACGTGGTGATCGACGGCGTCACGGTCCGCTGCCCCTGGAATGCGCAGAATGGCGATGGCATCGACCTGATGCAGTGCGCCCGTGTCCTGGTCACCCGCTGCAGCGTGGATGTCGGCGACGACGGAATCTGCATGAAGGGCGGCGCCGGGGCATCGGCCCTGCAGTACGGCCCCTGCCAGGACATCCTGATCGTGGATAATACCGTTTTCCATGCCCATGGCGGTTTCGTCATCGGCTCGGAGTTTTCCGGCGGCATGTACCGCATTGTCGTACAGCGCAATACCTTCTCCGGGACGGATACGGGCCTGCGCTTCAAGAGTGCGCCGCTGCGGGGTGGCAAATGCGGAGATATTTTTATTTCAGATATCTGTATGACGGATATCCAGGATGAAGCCGTCGTTTTCGAGACTTCCTACGCGGACCGTCCGGTCGGCCGGGACGACGCCGTTGCCACCCAGGTGGACGAGTTTGTCCCGGAGTTCAGCGACATCCATATCCGCCGCGTGGTCTGCCGCGGTGCGCGTACGGCCATCGCCGCGACGGGTACGCTGGCGATGATCCACGATATCACGTTGGAGGATTGCACTTTCTTTTACTCCGAGGAGGCAACCCGCATCAGCGATCCGGCGATGATCCGTCTGGACCGGGTGCGTCTGGAGACTTGGAAATAACCTGTCAGCGTTCGTTTCCCCGGCAGGGATGGACTTCCAGGCATAGGACCGTCAGGTCGTCGCTGGCCGGGGCTTCGCCCACGTAGGCGGCGACGGCCTCCAGCAGCTCCTTGACCGTCGTGGCTGCATTCTGATACGGCTTCTTGCAGAGTTGGGCGTTGAGACGCTCGTAACCGTAGATCTCCTGCACTTCGTTCTCCGCTTCGTTGAGACCGTCCGTGTAGAGCAGCAGCGGATGTCCTTGGATGGAGCTGATGTGCTGACCTTCAAACTGGAAGTCCGGAGCCACGCCGATGGGAGAGTTGGGACAGCAGTCCATCTGGGTGAAAGCCTGCTTGCCGTCCTGCAGGATATAAGGGGGATTGTGTCCGCAGTTGCAGTAGCTCAGGCTGCCGTCCCGGAGGTCGACCTTGCCGATGAACATCGTGATGAACATCAGCTGCTCGTTGTCCGCGGCAATCTGGTTGTTGAGGTGGGAGGCGATCTCCTCCGGGGACAGTCCCTGGTGACCGACCACGCGGAACAGGTTGACGGCCACGGCCATCAGCAAACTGGCAGGAACGCCCTTGCCGCTGACATCTCCGATACAGAAATACAGCTGCTCATCCTGGATGAAGTAATCATAGAAGTCTCCGCCGACCTCTCGGGCCGGTTGCATCGAGACGAACAGATCCACATCCTCGCGGTCGGGGAAGGGAGGGAAGTGCCGGGGGACCATGCCCATCTGGATGTCCCGGGCGATCTGGAGTTCTCCTTCGATACGCTCTTTCTTGGCGGTTGTCTGGGTCAGCTCGTCGATGTATCGGACGAGGGAGGTCTGCATGTCGGAGAAGGACTTGGACAGGATGCCGATTTCGTCTTTGCGGTCGATCCGGGGCAGGTTGTCCCGGAAATTACCGGAAGCGATCCGTTCGGCCTGGGCCGTCAGGGAGCGGAGCGGCTTCATCGTACGATTGATGACGCTGTAACAGACCCCGAACATCAGCAGGAGTCCCAGGATGACGATCAGGAGCGCGATGTTGCGGAGATGGATGAAGCTGCCGAAGATGTCCTTTTCCGGACAGACGATGCCGACACTCCAGCCGGTGGATTTCAAGGGCGCATAAAACACGTAGCAGCGCTCTCCGTTGAGGGTCATCACCTTGTAACCGTTTTCCAGGCTGGTCATCGCGTGCCCGAGGGCGGTCATTTCCGGGTTGGGATGCTCCAGACCGTCCGTGTAGATCGTCTGGTAGAAGAGCTTGTCCGGATCCGGGTGGATGAGGAAGGTCCCGCCCCGGCTGACCAGGATGCTGTACGAATTGGGGTACGGCTTGATCGACGAAATGGTCTCGGAGAGCCATTTCAGGGAGAGATCCAGGGAAATGTTCCCGATGAAGTCGCCGTTCATGTCGCTGAGCGGCATGCAGTAGGAAATGATCATCTGGGTCTGGAGCGCCAGTTGGTCGTCCGTGTCCCAGTCACTGTAGGGCTCTGTCCAGCAGGGCTGGTGGAGCAGTTTGGGCTGGAGATACCAGTCCAGGTAGAAATACTGGTAGTTATCGGATCCTTCCTGCTCCGTAACGACTTCTCCGTCAATCATCGTGGAGTAGGCGGAGAAATACTTCTGACCCTTGAAGAAATAGGGCTCGAAAGAGATGGAACAGCCGTTCAGGTAGGGATTGGCCTGGATCGTGGTTTTGGAGTACTCCATCATGGCCTCCGGCGAATCGAGATGGCGGAATACGAGCCATTCCAGATTGTCGGCGGCGATTTCCACGTCGTGCAGGATATCCCGCATGCGGATAACGGTCTTGTCCAGGATCTGGTCAGCTCCCTTGATGGCTTCCTGCCGGACAAGTCCCCTGGACTGGATGGCCACGAATCCCAGCGCCGAGATGAAGATCATCGCGGCAAACAAGACGACCCAGATACTCAGTTGGGCCGAAAAAGAACGGCGGATGGATTCAAGCAGTTTTTTCATCGGGCCAGTTCTTCGTAGGCGATTTCACGGGAGATGATATGGTTCCGGTACAAGGT
>CAMOTB010000073.1 GCA_946625485.1 uncultured Bacteroidales bacterium
GTTTCGGGCCAAGGGATTTTAAGTCCCTCGTGTCTACCATTTCACCACCAGGGCAGGGGATGGGACGGGAGTCGGGCGGCAGGTGCGGCCCGTACCGGATGCAAAGATAGGAAAAAATCGTATCTTCGCACACGCAAACGCAAGCAAACCATGATCAAAGCCATCATATTCGATCTCGGAGGCGTGCTGGTGCGCCTGGACAAGGAGCGCTGCATCGAAGCGTTTCGGGAGCGGGTGGGATTCGACCGGGTCACCGAATTCCTGGACACGAGCCATCAGCGGGGCCCGTTCGGCGACCTGGAAGCCGGGCGCATCAGCGAGGCGCAGTTCTACGAGGCCTGCCTTCCCTACTGCCGCCCCGGGACGACGGGCGAGGACATCCGCCGCTGCTTCGGCGACCTGCAGGACCCGTTTACGCCCGAGGTCCTGGCACTGCTGGAAAGCCTGCGCCGCCAATACCGCCTCTACATCCTCACCAACAACAGCAGCGTCACGATGGCCCGCACCTACGAGAACGCCGGAAAAGCCCGGCTGGACCTCAATGCCACCTTCCGGCGCATCTATATTTCCCAGGAACTGAAACTCCTCAAGCCCGATCCGGCCATCTTCGCCCACGTCATCCGCGACATCGGCCTGCCCCCGCAGGAAATGCTCTACGTCGATGACTCCCTGCGCAACGTCGAAGCCGCCCGGAACGCCGGCCTCCAGGCCCTTCATTACGAGCCCGGAACCGACCTGGGCGCCACCCTGGCACCGGCCCTGGCGGGGAAGGTGTAATTGCAAGGGCGACACCTTCCCCGGCAAAACCAGGGCAGGAACAGGCAGGAAGCCGAAATGACGGGGAAGATGTCAAGGCAAAGGACACACCTTCCCCACCCCAGCTTACAGATAAACAATGATGTAATAGAGCATCATCCCGCTGGCTATCAGCTTGATGCCCGTGCCGCACATGAACCCCAGGAAGGCGCCGATCGAGGACTTGAAAGACGTCCAGGTCCCCTGCCCCTCAATGAAAAACTCCGCCGCAAAAGCGCCCAGCAAACTCCCCAGGATCATCCCCACCGGCGGAATGAACATCCCGGCGAAAAGGCCGACAATGGCGCCGACGCCGGCCGACTTGTGCCCGCCCGTCACGCGCGTCAGCATCCCCGGAACGACAAAGTCAATCACCGTAACAATCACGGTGACAGCCAGCCAGACCAGCAGGAAGGTCAGGCTCATCGGCTCCCCCGCCCCGTTGACGCCCTTGGCAATAAAGGCCAGCAGCAGCCCCACCCAACTGATGGGCGGACCCGGCAGCCCGGGTGCGACACTTCCAATGATACCGATCAGTGCGCAAAGCACTGCAAGAATTTTCAGAACAATCATTTTTCAGCAGCATGATCCAAGGCCGAACCCATATTGACGAACTGAGGCATCAGATGCAGATGCATGGCCATCCGGAAGGCATCCGGCGTCCCGGTCCGTATCGCGTTGTACAGATCAACATGGGAAATCAGGGTGCGGTCGTGGAAATCATTTTCGACTTTATGATAATAGACCGTAAACAAATGGCGCAGGATATGTTGGAAATCCTGCAAACTCTTGTTGCCCGTCATCTCATAAAGCTTTGAGTGGAAACGGACATCGATTTCAATCAGTTTCTTCGTCGCCTGGTCCCGCTCTTTCTCCGTCTCAGCGAAGGCCTCCTGATGCTTGTAGAAGTCCTCTTTCTCAACGATTTTCTCCAGCTCGGCAACCTGCTTCTCGGTCTTGTTGGCGAAGATGAAATAGGACAGGCCGACCTCCACCATCAGACGCAGCTGATAGAGGTCACGCAACGTTTCCTGGTCTATCAGCCCGGAGGAAACGATGGTATTCATAACCCCGAACAGCTTCGGAGAAACAACCGTCGAACCTTTTTTCCGGCGGGTCTCGATAAAACCCAGTACCCGCAGACGGCTCAACGCTTCCCGGACAACGACACGGCTGACCCCCAGGATCTCCGCCAAATCGTTTTCCTTGGGCAACTCTTTGCTATCCGAATTGTTGGTGATGTACTGAAGGATGTCTCTTTGAGCCTGTTCGACGAGACTGGATTCGGTTTTCATGGAGCGACAAGATTCTGTTTTCACAAAGATAGGAATTGATTAAATAATACAAAAACAAAAATTTTACCTGTTATATTAAAAAAATCGTCAAATATGTATTGCAAATAAAATATTGTCGATATATTTGTAAAAAGCAATAGACCGACTTATGAAAAAACTAAAAGGACTCATTGTAGCCCCCTTCACCGGTTTTACCGCTGAGGGAGAGGTAGATATCTCTGTTGTATCCCGCCAGCAGAAGTTCTATAAGGACAACGGCATCATCGGTGCTTTCGTCTGTGGGACGACCGGCGAAGGATCTTCTCTTTCGATGGAGGAGAAAAAAGCCCTGTTCCGGGAATGGGCCCGGTACCGGAGCGAAGATTTCACCATCATCGGCTTCATCGGTGGAACCAGCGTGAAAGATGCACAGGAACTGACTGCATTCGCCGCAGCCTGCGGATTGGATGCCGTGGCCATGACGGCACCTTACTACCAGAAGGCGTCCAACGTCCACGAACTGGCCCTGACGCTCGCAGAAGTGGCATCCGCCGCGCCAGACCTGCCGTTCTTCTATTATCACATCCCGATCCTGACCCATGTCGACATCCCCATCATTGACCTGTTACGGGAGGTAGACGGCTTGATTCCCAATTTCGCAGGAGTCAAATACACTTTCGAGAACTTGATGGATTACCAGCTCTGCCTGGAGTACGGGAACCGCAAATACGACATCCTGTTCGGCCGGGACGAAATGATGCTCCCCGCCCTTTCCATTGGCGGAGCGGGCTTTGTGGGAAGCACGTATGGCTACAGCGCGCCGGTCTATCTTGCCTTGATGGAAGCTTTCCGGAAGGGAGACCTGGAGCAGGCGGCAGCGCTTCAATACGCGACCAACCGCCTGATCACCCTCCTGGGAAAATACGGGAACGGCACCGGAAAGGCATTCATGAAGGCTGCCGGACTGGACCTCGGGCCCTGCCGGCATCCGCTGACCACGCTCCCCGAAGACCGGTACGCCTGCTTTCTGGAAGAACTGAAGGCCTTGGATTTCGACCGGTATAAATGTAGGGCTTAACCATGAATAACCCATAATATCAACATCTAACTAATATCACGTATGAAAATCTTGCGTTTCTTTGCATTGGTTGCTGCCTTCCTGACAGGAACCGTTGTAAGTGTCATGGCGCAGAACCTGGTGAAGGGAACGGTGGTAGACAAAGACGGAGAGCCGGTCGTCGGCGCCGCAGTCTACCTCGTCGAAAGCCCAACTACAGGCGCAGTGACAGATCAGAACGGTAACTGGAGTCTCGTAGTGACTCCCGGTTCCACGCTTCGTTTCTCTTCCATCGGATTTCTTGACAAAGACATCAAGCCGGGCAACCAGGCTGTGATCAATGTCACGATGGATGAGGATATCAACATGCTGAACGACGTCGTCGTCATCGGCTATGGCACGGTACAGCGCAAAAACTTTACCGGATCCGTCTCTACCGTCAAGGTCGCCGACGCCCCGGTCTCCCAGGTCGCGATGACCAACCCCGTCAAGACGCTCAAAGGCACCATGACAGGCCTCGACGTGGGCTACGGTCCCAAAGCCGGTGATGATCCCGCCGTACTCGTCAGGGGTGTCAAATCCATCAGCGCCTTCAAGGATGACCACGACAACAAGTCTTACACGGAGCGGACTTCGTCCCCCCTCATCGTCCTTGACGGAGTTATTTTCAACGGCTCCCTCACCGAGATCGACCCGAACATCATCCAGGATATGAGCGTCCTCAAGGACGCGACCTCCCTGGCTGCCTACGGATCCCAGGCTGCCAACGGCGTGATCATGATCACCACCAAGCGTGGTACGACCGAAAAGCCGGTCATCAACTTCAGCTCCTCCGTCGGGATTTCGAATGTCGCGATGAAGCCGAAGCTCATGAGCATGGATAATTATAAGACCCTCCGCAGCCTGAAGCACGCCGGTGTGCCGGACGCCGATCCGGCGACTTATCTCTCCGATTTCGAGAAGATCACTTACGACGCCGGCAAGGTTTCGGACGCAATCGACTATATCACCCGCCCCGGTGTGCTTCAGACCTATTCCGCATCCGTGTCGGGCATCACCAAAAAGACCAACTACCTCATTTCCGGTACCTACAACAACCAGAAGGGCGTTGTGATCGGAGATGACTACAAGCGCATGGTCTTCAACATCAAGCTCACGAACGACATCACCGATTGGCTGCAAGTCGGGGCCCGGGGCAACATCTCCTACAACGACTATTCCGGCCTTACCGTCGAATCTGTCGAAGACGCTCTCATCATGTCCCCGTACGCCATGTTCGAATGGCCCGACGGCCAGGTCGAGAAATACCCCGGAGGCGGCACGAATCCTTTATGGGGAGTCCTCAGCGGCACCGTAGATGACGTCGACAAGCGGAATTCCTATGAGATCGGCGGCCACGTCCTCATCAAAGCTCCCTGGGTCGAAGGACTGTCCTTCCGCATGAACGGCAACTACCGCATCCGCAACATCGACCAGTCCACTTTCCAGCACGAAGGTTACTTCGTGACGCAGTGGAATGGCGTCGGCGATCCCGAAGACAGGTACCAGGACATGAACACCAAGATCTACCTGAGCAGCGCCAACGGTACCGTCACGGAGTCCCAGAAGATTTCCTGGGTGTGGGACAACATCCTCAACTACAACCGCAGATTCGGCGACCACTTCGTCGACGCTTCGCTCGTGTACACCCGTGACTCCAACGAATACATGATGCACAAGCACACCGGCACCGACTTCTCCACGCTCGGCAATACCATCCTCGGCGCCTGGGCCCTCAACAAGGCCAGTGTCCCTCTCATCAACGCTCCTGAATACTGGCGGCACACCGACGTCGGCTACCTTGCCCGCGTCCAATACGCCTACAAGGACCGGTACCATTTCAACGCATCCGTACGCCGTGACGGTTCATCCGTCTTCGGCGCCGATAAGAAGTGGGGCGTCTTCCCTGCCGTGGGTGTCGCATGGACCGTCTCGAACGAGCCCTTCATGGCCAGCCTCAAGCCGGCTGTCAGCTACCTGAAACTCAAGGCTTCCTGGGGCAAGAACGGCAACCAGTCCCTCAGTCCTTACCAGACCCTGACCACCATCACCATGGGCCAGGCCAAGAACTATTATACCTTCGGCAATGACGGAAAGCCCAACTTCCGCGAGTATCTCAGTACGCTCGGAAGCACCGACCTCGGTTGGGAGACCACCGAATCCTTCAACTATGGTTTCGAACTCGGTCTGTTCGAAGACAGGGTCCTTCTCGAGTATGACGGTTATTCCTCGAAGACTTACGACCAGATCTTCATCCGCGCCATCCCCATCGTGCTGAACGGACAGGATCAGATGTATGCGACCATGGGCCAGATCAACAACTGGGGAATGGAGGTCAACCTCACCACCCGCAACATCCGCACGCAGGACTGGAACTGGACTTCCAAACTTTCCTTCTACCTCAACCGCAGCAAGATCCAGGATATCTACGGCGACGGCACCAATGAGATCGTGGACATCAACCACGCCTATCTCATCGGTGAGCCTCTCGGAATCTTCTACGGCCAGCAGGAGATCGGCATCATCCAGGCAAAGTATGACGCCAGCGGCAATCCCATGTACGATGACAAGGGCAATCTTCTTGTCTCGGACGAGGATCAGGCTTATGTGGCCGTCAACGGAGGTGTCCCCGGTGATGTGAAGTTCCTCAACGTCACAGACGGAGAAGAGGACGAACCCGGTGTCATCAACAGCGAAGACCGCACGGTTCTCGGCAACCGGTACCCCAACTTCCAGATGAGTTTCATGAATGACATTTCCTGGAAGAACTTCGACCTCTACATGCTCTTTACCGGCACTTTCGGCGGCAACGGCTACTGCCTCTGGCCCAACACCCAGGCTTTCGTCTGCTACGACAGATCAAGCCACTCCGAGATCCCGCGGACCCTGGACCATGAATGGTGGACGGTTGAGAACCGGAACAACACGTATCCGAGACCGGCCTACATCAAGAATGAATACGAACCCCACATGAGTTGGGCTTACGTACGCCTGCAGAACATCTCCCTCTCTTACCGTCTCAACAAATCCCTCCTTGAGCGGAGCAAGATCGCCGGTCTGAAATTGTATGTCTCAGCCGAAAACCTCCTCACCTTCACCAATTGGGAAGGTGGCGATC
Organism: uncultured Bacteroidales bacterium; assembly: GCA_946625485.1. Taxonomy (GTDB): domain Bacteria; phylum Bacteroidota; class Bacteroidia; order Bacteroidales; family UBA932; genus Cryptobacteroides. The sequence goes on from CAMOTB010000073.1 coordinate 6,284, forward strand.
CCGAGATGAAGCAGACCAGGACTAATTACAACTATCCGTTCTACAAGACCTACACCTTCGGTGTCAATCTTACATTCTAAATCCACTGAGCCATGAAAATCATCAGATATTCATCTATCCTTGCACTGTCCGTCCTCCTGATGGGGACCTGGACTTCGTGCGACATAGCGACGGTCGACGACGATGCCTTTCTGGAGGAGCACCCCAAAACCATCTATGGCTTCGAAAATGCCTTCAAGTCGGCAAGTCAGGTAAACGACTGCGTCACGGCATGTTACATGGGTGTACGCTTTGCTTATTACGGCGAAGATCCCATCTGGCTCGGCTGGGGTTCTGACCTTATGGACCGCAGAGATGAGGGTTGGGAAGGCAACTTCACCAATTGGACGACCTCCAGTTTTCCTTTCCGGGATCCCACCAACAGCCTCTGGACTCGCGTGGCAGCTCCCGCCAACCTGGGTCTTGACGGCATGAAGACCGAAACCCTGGAGATATCGGATTCAGACAGAGACAAATTTGAGGCCCAGCTGAGGTTCTTCAGAGGCTTCGTCTATCTGAGGCTCGCCGAGATGTACGGCGGCTGGTTCATCGTCGACAAGACCTATACCTCGCTCAAACTCGACATCCCCCGGGCAACCAGGGAGGAGACCTACGAATTCGCCATCCAAGACCTGAAATTCGCTTCAGAGAAGCTCGAGGACCATCCTGAGGCGGGTCGTGTCGGCAAGGGTGCCGCGTATCACTTCCTCTCCGAAGCATACCTGGCCCTCGCTACCGAAAAGGGCAACAACGCCACCGATCTCGAGACTGCGATCAGCTATGCCGACAAGGCCCTCGCCCTGCATCCCATCATGACGAAGCGTTTCGGTACGCGTGCGACGCCCGGACAGGGTCCGACCCGCAACGGCGTTGCGGCTTATTACCCCGACGGCGATGTGTTCTTTGACCTCTTCCAGCCCGGGAACTTCGATTACGACGAGGGCAACACAGAATCGATCTGGGCCATGCAACAGGATTACGAGAATTTCGTCGCACTCGGCAAAGGCTCGTGGGGACGCAATGGCATGCACAGGTATTATTTACCCAGCAAACGCACTGTCCAATGGAACGACAAATATAAGAATGGCAAAACTTATCCTTGGCGCGGCAATGTCGACGCGAAGTTGTATCCCGGAGGCGAGTACAGCGCCTATGTCGGAGGAAAACCCTCACAAACCTGGTTCCCCACCGATTATGTGGTCCGTCAGGTCTGGGAAGGCGGATTCGCCGACGATATGCGTAACAATGACGTCAACATCCGCCGATATTTCAAGTGCACGGATTCGAAACACCCGTTGTACGGCCAGATCGTGACCCGGGAGATGGTCGACACCACCACGCTCAACCCCATGATGTCTTTTGCGGCCCCCACCTACACGAAATTCGCTCCCATCGACGACTGGGCCTATTTTGACCTCGCGGATGGAGGAGAACGGGTTTACCGGTTCTACGATTCCTATGTGGTACGCTCCGCGGAGACCGTCCTTCTCCGGGCGGAAGCGAAGCTCCGCAAGGGCGACAAGAACGGCTGCGCATCGGACATCAACATCCTGCGCAACAGAGCCCAGTGCAGCAAGCTCGCGACACCCGGAGAGATGGATATCAAGTATATCCTCGCGGAGCGCGTCCGTGAGCTCTACCTGGAAGAGTGGCGCTGGGCGACCCTGCTCAGGATGGGTCAGGACGGTATCAACAGCATCAATGAGCACGCGATGCACATTGTCCCGCAGCCGTGCTACAACAACCTCCCCACCCACAATGTGGCTCCTATCACCAAGTGGACCTTGCTCCCGATTTACCAGAACCTCCTTGACAGCATGAAGGACGTTGACGTCGAGCAGAATCCCGGATGGTAATGAATCCCGGCCTTATCAAGCGCTTAAGCTTTTTCATTCTGATCCTTCTTGCCTGTAACCTTTACGGGCAAGAAGGTATCGTATTCTCCGGGGGCGGTAAGAGTCCCCAGGCCGTTTCTCCCACCGAAGGGGAAGCCGCGCGTACGCAATACTTCTCCGACAGCAATTACAGCATGTTCATCCACTGGGGCCTGTACTCCCTGTTGGGCAGCACCTGGGACGGGAAGACGTATTACGGGATCAGTGAATGGATCATGAATCCCAGCATGGCGGATATCGGCGTGGAGCAGTACAAGGCCCTTGCCAAGGACTTTAATCCGACAGGGTTCAACGCGGAGGATATCGTGCTGCTGGCCCGGGATGCCGGCATGAAATACATCGTCATCACGGCCAAGCATCACGAGGGCTTCGCCATGTTCCATTCGGAGGCGGACAAGTTCAACATCTGTGATGCGACCCCGTTCGGCCGGGACCCGATGAAGGAGCTTTCCGAGGCCTGCCACAAGTATGGGCTCGGACTCGGTTTTTATTATTCCCATAATTTCGACTGGACCACTCCGGGTGCGACGGGCGGTCCTGCCACGGATGCGGAGGGCCATCAAAAGACCTTCGACGATTATTATTATGAGAAATGCCTGCCCCAGGTGGAGGAGATTACGACCCAGTACGGAGATCTCGCGCTGGTTTGGTTCGACATGCCTGGCGGCATTCCGGAAAAATATGCCCGGGAACTGGTTGAGGTCGTCCATCGGAATCAGCCGAAAGCCCTCGTCTCCAGCCGCGTCGGATATGACCTCGGCGAT
>CAMOTB010000074.1 GCA_946625485.1 uncultured Bacteroidales bacterium
GTATCAACCACGGCCTGAAGGCGGGCATGGGCCTGAGCCAGAAGGAAGAGAAACTGGCCGTCGAGTGCGGCTACTGGCATCTCTACCGCTACAACCCGATGCTCGAGGAGCAGGGCAAGAACCCCTTCACCCTCGACAGCAAGGAGCCTGACTGGAGCAAGTTCCAGGACTTCCTGAAGGGCGAGGTGCGTTTCGCTTCCCTGTACAAACTCTTCCCGGAGTCGGCCGGCGAGCTGCTCCAGAAGACCGAAGAGTTTGCCAAGGTGCGGCTGAATACCTACAAGCGTCTGGCCGGTAAAGAGTAGCCTTCCATGAAGCTTTGGATCCAAAAAGCAGCGCTGCTGACGGCGGCGCTGCTTTTGCTTACCGCCGCGAGGGCCCAGCAGGCCCCCGACCATATCGTACGCCTCTATCCGGAAGGACAGGGCGTAGACCGGGGCGTCGTCGAGGACGGCATCACCGTGACGCTGGGCCCCGGCTGCTCCAATGAGCTGAATGTCCCTCAGACTTGGGACGGAACTCTGCTGAGGCGGGTGTCCGACCCCTGGCTGCGCATATATCTGCCGGAGAAGAATACCAGCGGCCAGATGGTCGTCATCTGCCCCGGGGGCGCCTACGCGTTATTGTCCACGGAGTCGGAAGGCGAACTGGCCGCCCGCTGGCTGAATGAACGCGGCATCGCGGCCTGCGTGGTCTGGTACCGCATGCCCAACCGTCACGACATCGTACCCCTGACCGATGTCCAAAACGCCTTCCGCTACTGCAGGTATCACGCTGCGGAGTGGGGTGTAAGACAGATCGGCGTGATGGGTTTCTCCGCAGGAGGACATCTGGCGGCGAGCGCTTCGACCCTCTTTACCGACGAGATTACGCGCCCGGATTTTTCCATCCTGTTCTATCCCGTCATCTCGATGGAGGAAGGCCTTACGCATGAGGGTACGATGTTTAACCTTACCGGCAAGGACCCGGTGCTCCGGGAGCGCTACTCGTTGGAGAAACGCGTCACCGCCGAGACTCCGCCCACCATCCTGCTCCTGAGTTCCAACGATGATGCCGTGCCTCCTGAGAATAGCTTGCGCTATCTTCGCGCACTGAAGGCGCACGGCGTCCCGGCCCAGATCCACAGTTTTCCTACCGGCGGTCACGGATGGGGGTTTGCAGCCAGGAAATATACCGGCAAGAAAGATCCCATCGGCGACGATGCTCGCGCAACCGCCGATACGGCGTTGGAAACCTTCTTGCGCGACTGCCGCAAGTCTCCTGAGACTGTCTTGCTCTACCCGGAAGGACAGGGCGTCGATAGAGGCATCGTCGAGAACGGTATCGCCGTCACCCTCGGTCCCGGAGAGAACAACGAGGCAAGCGGACCCGAGTTTGTAAAGGAGTCCGGCAACATCGGCAATGTAGGCGACAGCGCCCGGATGATCCTGTACATCCCCGAGAAGTGCAACGGCCAGATGGTCGTCATCTGTCCGGGCGGCGGCTACAGCAACCTGGCCATGCGCCACGAAGGCCACTGGGTGGCCGAATGGCTCAACGCACGCGGCGTCGCGGCCTGCGTCCTGGTGTACCGCATGCCGCGGGGCACGCATCCCCAGGCCCCGATTACCGACGTGCAGAATGCGTTCCGCTACTGCCGGCACCACGCCGCTGAATGGGGCGTACGGCAGATCGGCGTGATGGGATTCTCGGCCGGCGGACACCTGGCGGGCTGCGCCTCAACCCTATATGTAGATGAAATCACCCGCCCCGACTTCTCCATTCTGGTCTATTCCGTCCTCACCTTCGACGAATCCGTCAAGAAGAAGGGCACTTTCGAGCAGATGACCGACGGCGGCAAACGGACCGACCTGCGCGCCTACTATTCCTTGGAAAACCAAGTCAACGAGCAGACGCCGCCTGCCATCCTGCTGCTGAGCGAGGACGACAAGGGCGTCATCCCGGAGCACAGCTGGCGCTATTTCGAGCAGCTGCGGCAGCACGGCGTCCAGGCCGAACTGCATATCCTCCCCTACGGCGGCCACGGCTGGGGCTGGAAGACTTCCGACAAGTCCGGCAAGCCCGATCCCCTTCACGACGGCGTCCGCGAAGTTCTCTTCCACTGCGTGGAGAATTATTTGGAAAGGATGTCCTTGAATAAATAGAAGGAGGGTTCGTCCTGGAGGGCGGTCACTTTTTCGGCAACGGATGCGAAGGCCTCATAGTCGGCGAAGACGACGTTGAGGTCTTCGTAGTCTTTGCGGATGCGGGCGGCGAAGAGACGGAAGGTTTCACCGGCCGGGGTGAGGGTGACAGCTCCGCGCTGGCGGTCGAAGAGGCGCTGGCCGGTCTTCTTCTCGAGGTCGGCGATGCACTGACTGACGGCAGGCTGGGTGAGTCCCAGTTTGCGCGCAGCAACGGTGAAGCTCCGTTCGCGAGCCACCGCCTCGAATATGTTCAGTCTCTGATCTTCCAGCATCATCGTTCACAAAGATAGCAAAAAAGTCAAAAACGGAACAACATAGCGGAGACCGTCAACTGCAAGGAGCGGGAACTGTACCCCTTCGGGGGAATGCTCCTTGCAGTTGACGGCCTCCGCTATTTCGACGGATTTCGCCGCTATAGATTACTCGCCGCTGATGGAACCGGTCGGGCAAGCATCGGCGCAAGCGCCGCAGTCGATGCAGATGTCGGGATCGATGGAATACACATCGCCTTCGGTGATGGCGCCGGTCGGGCATTCACCCTGGCAAGCTCCACAAGCGACGCAAGTCTCCGGATTGATTTTGTGTGCCATAGTTTATTTAAAATTAGTGTTTGTGTCTGGACTCGTTTTCAAAAACTGTGCAAATATACATTTCCCTTTTGAGAAAACAAAAACAATTCGCCGTGGCCCCATTCTTGCGATTGCGAAAATATCATTACATTTGTGCCGATTATGAAAAGGAAGATGACAATTCTGTCCAAGTTGCTGGCGACCGCCTTCCTGGCGGTATCCGTCAGCCTGGGAGCCCTGGCCCAGAACCGGTTCGGCGGCCGTGTGGAACTGGACCGGACCGTCTATGATTTCGGAGATATCCAGACTTCCCAGGGGCCTGTCAGTTGCTCCTACACGGTCCGCAACATCTCTGACAAGCCGGTCACCATCCTCAACGTCCTGTCTTCCTGCGGCTGCACCGACGTCAAATGGACCAAGGAGACGATCCCGGCCGGCGGCAAAGGAACGATCTCCGCAACCTATAAGAACGAAGACGGGCCCTATCCCTTCGACAAGACCCTGACCGCATATTTCTCCGACATCAAGCAGCCCGTCGTCCTGCACCTGCGCGGCGTCGTGCACGAAAAGCCCCTCCCCATCGGCGAGATGTACCCGCTGCATTTCGGCAGCCTGGGCATGCGCAGCGCTGAACTGAAAGCCGGCAACCTGACGCAAGGGCAGTCCAAAAGCGGCGAAGTCAAGATCGCCAACATCGGCAAGAGCCCGATCCGGGTCGCCTTCAAGGACGTCAGCGAGGGCCTGAAACTCAGCGTCTCTCCGGAGACCATTCCGGCCGGAGGGACGGCAACGCTGACTTACACGGTCACCTCCGACCGCGGGCACTGGGGCAAATGCTGGTACTATGCCACTCCCACTGTCAACGGTTCGACCGCCAGGGCCGTACAGGCCGTCAAGCCCGAGCCGCGTCCCGAACGCGGCGCTGAGGCCATCGTGGCCGATCCCAACCCGGAAATCGGCGCAGGCAAGGAGCGCATCGGCGTCTGGACCGTCATCAAGGAGGATTTCAGCGGCCTGACCCGCGAGCAGCGCGCCGCTGCCGCCAATCCGATGTTTTCATCCAGCACCTTCACCTTCGGACAAGTCAAAGCCGGTACCAAGGTTGAAGCCGTTTTTGAGGGGAGCAACATCGGCAAGACCGAGCTCGTGATCTACAAGGCGGATTCCGACAGCCGCCGCCTCACCGCCACCCAGCTGCCGCGGATCAAAGCCGGCGGCAAGGGGACGGTCAAGGCCGTTCTCGACACGAAGGGGATGCCTTCCGGCGAAGTGCTGGTCATCCTGACGCTGACGACCAACTCTCCCCTGCGCCCTATCGTCAATCTCTACGTCACCGGATTTATCAAATAAATGGACAGCGCCGCATTTCTCGACATCTTGAAAGAGTCCGCCGTCATCACGATCGTGGTGACGGCCTTGATGCTTGCCATCGAAGCCCTGGATTTCTGGCTCAAAGGCCGGATGCTGGAAGGACTGCGCCGGACCCGCATCGGGCAGGTCCTGGCTTCGGGACTGCTGGGCGTCATTCCCGGCTGCGCAGGGGGCTATGTCAGCGTGTCCATGTATGCGCGGGGCATGTTCTCCTTCGGCGCCCTGCTCTCCATGATGGTCGCCACGACCGGCGACGAGGCGTTCCTGATGCTCGCCCTGTTCCCGAAAAAGGCCCTGCTGATCTTTGCAGGGCTGCTCCTGCTGGGTTTCCTGGCCGGTTGGGCGGCAGACGCCGTCAGCCGGCGCCGGCGCGGTGAAGTACAATACATCGAAGACCTCAACCCCCGGGCCACGCACGGAGGCAATACGCTCAAGGAGCGCCTGTTGCATGTCCTGCCTCATGCCCTAAGGGTCTTCCTGTGGACTTTCGGCGTCCTGCTGCTGGTCGGTTTCCTCCAGGAAAAGATAGACCTCGGCGCCTGGATCCAGTCCCATCCGGCCTTCAGTATCGTCATCGCCATCCTGGTCGGCCTGATCCCGCAATCCGGCCCGCACATGGCCTTCGTCACGCTTTTTGCCGACGGTCTGCTGCCTCTTCCGGTGCTGGTCGCCAACTGTATCGTCCAGGAAGGGCATGCCGGACTCCCCCTCCTGTCTGAGAGCAAATCCGCCTGGTTCCGTGCAAAAGGGATCAAAGTCCTCCTAGCCGCCATCGTTTCCACCATCCTGACTGTCATAGGATTGTAATTTCCGAAGATTTTGGGTATCTTTGTGAGATTATTTGTCTGAAATATGGCTGTAAGCGAAGCGAACAACTATACCGATGCCAACATCCGGACTCTCGAAGGCGTGGAGCATATCCGGATGCGTCCCGGCATGTATATCGGTCGCCTGGGCAACGGAAACAACCCCGGCGACGGTATCTACGTCCTCCTCAAGGAAATCATCGACAACTCCGTGGATGAGTTTGCGATGGGGTTTGGCAAACAGGTCCAGATCACCATCGAAGAAAAGACCGTCACGGTCCGCGACTTCGGCCGCGGCATTCCGCTCGACGCCGTCATCAAGGCCACCAGCGTCCTCAACACCGGCGGCAAGTTCGACACCAAGGGCTACAAGAAGTCCGTCGGACTCAACGGCGTCGGTACCAAGGCTGTCAATGCCTTGTCCGAGAGTTTTTATGTCTGCTCCCACCGGGACGGAGAATGCTCCTGGGCCAAGTACGAGCGCGGCGAGCTCAAGGACAGCGGAAAGGCGCCGACCAAGGAGAAGAACGGTACGCTCGTGGTCTTCCAGCCCGACCCGCTGATGTTCACCGACTTCCATTTCAACATGGACTATGTCGAGACGATGGTGAAGAACTATTCTTACCTCAAGAAAGGGCTCACCCTGGTACTCAACGGCACTTCCTACAAATCGGAGAACGGCCTGCTGGACCTGGTCAACGAAAACCTATCCGAAGATCCGCTCTATCCCCCGATCCATCTCGAGGGTGAGGACCTGGAGGTCGTCATCTCGCACGGCAACGCCTATGGCGAGAACATTTCGTCCTTCGTCAACGGCCAGAACACCCGCGACGGCGGCACGCATCTGGCGGCCTTCCGCGAGGCGGTCGCCAAGACGCTGAAGGAGTTCTTCAAGAAGAATTACGCCCCCGAAGACTGCCGCCAGGGCATCGTGGGCGCGATCAGCATCCAGATCCAGGAGCCGAACTTCGAAGGTCAGACCAAGACCAAGCTGGGCAGCACCTACATGTGGGAGAAGCAGGAGAAGGACGAGCACGGCGCGATCAAGACCGATATCGGCCCGACCATCCGTTCCTTCGTCAACGACTTCATCGCCAAGAACCTGGACAACTACCTGCGGATGCACATGGACATCGTCCCGGTGATCGAAGACAAGATCAAGAATTCCCAGAAGGAGCGTGAAGAGATCCAGGGCATCCAGAAAAAGACCCGCGAAAAGAACAAGAAGGCCAACGTCTATAACCGCAAGCTCCGGGACTGCCGTTTCCATTACAACGACAAGGTCACGGAAAAGAACCAGGAGAACGTCGAAGCCTCCAGCATCTTCATCACGGAGGGTGACTCCGCGAGCGGAACCATCACCAAAGTGCGCAACGCCAACAACCAGGCCGTCTTCTCGCTGCGCGGCAAACCCATCAACTGCTACAAGGAGAGCCGCAAGCGCGTAGCGGAGAACGAGGAACTCAACCTCCTGATTTCGGCCCTCGGCGTCGAGGACGACCTGGAAAACCTGCGCTACAACAACATCATCGTCGCAACGGATGCCGATGATGACGGCATGCACATCCGGATGCTGGTGCTGACCTTCTTCATGAAATACTATCCCGACCTGATCCGTCGCGGCCATGTCCACATCCTGCAGACGCCGCTGTTCCGCGTACGCAACAAAAAGGCGACGCGCTACTGCTACTCGATCGACGAGAAGGAGACGGCCGTCAAGGATCTCAAGACGGGGATCGAGATCACCCGCTTCAAAGGCCTGGGTGAGATCTCGTCCGATGAATTCGTCGATTTCATCGGCGAAAACATGCGGCTCGACCTGGTAAAACTCGCCGATGAGGAATCCATCGCCAACATCATGGAGTTCTACATGGGCGACAACACCATTGACCGGCAAAACTTCATACGAGAAAACCTACGCAGCGAGGAGGAGTTGGAGGACGTCAACCTCTGACCCACCGTTCCTACCAAGCAGCATATACGAACTTAAAAGATGAAACGTTACTACTACCTGAAACCTGAATCCCGGACTCTTTACTTCGCGCCGGAAGACACCTTCTGCGCGACGAGCAACCGGGGCGGATCCTCCTCAGACTATGACGAAGAGGATGAAAACGACATTTTTGACGACTGATGAAAAAGATGCTCCTGATTTCAGGCACGCTGGCCGCGATGATGGCCACCGTCTCCTGCGAAGAGAAAGTCGTCGAAACAGACTTCACCCAAGAAGGAACCTTGATGGTGCCTGTCACCCTCAACGCAAGCATCAGCGATACGGAGGATGAGCCCGGAAGCCGGGCCACCTTGTCCGGCCACTCGCCGTTCTGGACAGCCGGAGACCGGATTGCCGTATTCACCACGGATGGCACGCTCTGTCCGGCATTTACCGCCGACCAGGGCGGATCCAAGACCACGACCTTCTCCGGCACCAAGCCGGACGGGTCCACGCTCGCCTTCGCCCTTTATCCCTACAGTGAAGGCACTTGCAGCGGCGGCAACTACAGCTTCAGCCTGCCTGCGACGCAGGACGGAACACTCTCCAGCGCCGTAATGGCAGCCAAGATCCCCGCCGGTGAAGAGGCCATGAGTTTCAGCAACCTCTGCACCGTCGTGAAGGTTCACATCCCTTCGGGGCTGTCGGTTTCCCAGATCGAACTGCTGCGGGATGACCGCGTCAGCGGTTCCTTCAACGTCAACGGCTCGACGCTCGCCGTCACGCCCGCTTCCTCCCCCACGGACGCCGACAAGCGGGTCGTGGTCAAGAAAGCCTCCGGGACCTTCACCAATGAGGATGTCCTGATCAGTGTCCTGCCTTCGAGCAGCAAGACGCTCGAGTTAATCCTGACCAACGCTGCCGGCAAGACGGCCCTGGTCAGCAAGGACCTCAGCGCAGCTTACACGGCCGGCCGGATCAAGAACCTCGGCTCGGTCCCCACGAGCCTGACCTTCAGCGATGTCGCCAAGATCGGCGCCAGCACGGCTTCGCAGCAATACGCAACTACGACACAGCCCAGCAAACCGCAAATTAAGAACGGTGACTTTGAGACCTGGACTCTGGATGGAGAGAATCTCCCAACGTATTGGAATTCATTCCAGACTTTTGAAAATGGCGGCAACTGGTTAACTAAAGCCTTGCTAGCTAATGGCTACAATTCTTCAAACCGTCAGGTCAAGAGATCCTCTGACAAGCGCCCAGGGACAAGCGGTTCGTACTCATGTCGTATATGGGCCAGAAGTATTGTTGGTTTGGCCACGGCTCAAGGAAACTTGACCACAGGAAGAGTCTATGCAAGCAACACCTCTGCGGCTGGAACCGGTAACTACAATTACACGGATCAAGACGGATATGCGACATTCAATGGTTTTCAGAATCCATTCCATATGGATTTCACCGGGCGCCCTGATTCAATGTCTGTCTGGATTAAATTTGTCCCGGCTGGTTCCGACACTAAATACCCTTACGCAAAGGTAGAAGCGATTCTTCATGATAAAGTTGACTACAAGTGCGGCTATAATTCTTCCGACTGTACAGGCGGAACCCACCATATCGGCGAAGCCACTAACCAATATATTTCAGGTACTGGATCTAGTTGGGTCCGCTTTTCTCTCCCATTCAAATACGATTTTAGCACAACTCCCAGTTTTGTACTTATCAATTTTGCGACGAACTCCTATCCAGGTGGCGGGACTGCCAACGACGAGATGTACATTGACGACATCGAGATGATTTACAACCTGTACAATCTCCGGACGGACAGCAACGGATGGGCGACGCTGTACCTGAACTATGCGGCGCTGATCCCGAGCGGAGCCACGGCCTACTATATCAACAAGGTAGCCGCCGGTTACGCCCGCCTGGTGGCGATCCCGGCCGGAC
>CAMOTB010000075.1 GCA_946625485.1 uncultured Bacteroidales bacterium
CTATTTTGCTTTTTCAACGATTTCAACTAATCTCCAGTTCTTGGTCTTGCTCAACGGGCGGGTCTCCATGATGCGGACGGTATCGCCGATGCCGCACTCATTCTTCTCGTCCTGGGCGACGAACTTGGTGGTCTTCTTGACGAACTTGCCATAGAGGGGATGCTTCTCGCGGATCTCAACGGCGACGATGATGGTCTTGTCCATCTTGTCACTGACCACTACTCCGATTCTTTCCTTACGAAGATTTCTTTCCATAAGACTTCAATTTAGTTCTGTTCTTTTTCTTTTTGGGCGAGGATCGTGATCATGCGGGCGATATCCCTTCTGGTCTTCTTGAACTTGGACGTATCCTCTAATGGAGAGATCGCGTGGTTGATCTTCATGGAATCAAGATTTGCCTTTTCGATCTGGATGCGGTCACGCAGATCGGCGACAGACATTTCGCGTGCTTCTGAAACTTTCATTTTCTTTCTCCATTAAATTATTCAACATAGTCCCTGCGGACGACAAACTTCGTGTCGACAGGAAGCTTGTTCGATGCCAAGCGCATGGCCTCTTTCGCGACCTCGAGGGAAACACCCTCGGCCTCGAACAGGATGCGGCCCGGAGTGATGGGAGCAACAAATCCGTAAGGATCACCCTTACCTTTACCCATACGGGTGGAAAGAGGCTTCTTGGTGACGGGCTTGACAGGGAAAACCCGGATCCAGATCTGGCCTTCACGGTTCATCCGGCGGGAAATAGCCTGACGGGCAGCCTCGATCTGCTGAGCGGTAAGCCAACAATTCTCAAGGGTCTTAAGACCGAAAGATCCGAACGCAAGCTGGTTGCCACGCTGGGCATTGCCCTTCATGCGGCCTTTCTGTTCCCTTCTAAACTTTGTTTTCTTAGGTTGTAACATCGTTTATTGATTTAAAAATAAATTATCAAAACTTCCCCAACTTCCTGACAATCAATAAATTGAATAAAAATGCCCGGAATTTTGGGACTGCAAAGTTAGTAAAAAAACTGGAAACTCAAATGCTTTTCATATTTTTTTTGCACTATTTTCGACCGCTGAATTGAATAGCCAAAATCAACATTTTCAACCAGTTCCGACACCTGGCCATAAATTTTTTCCATGCATTTTCGACAGGGTCGGAACAGCCCGGATGACAGCCTGGCAGATTGGTCTTTTTTTTGCTTAACTTTGCCCCGTATGCCAAGATCCAAAACAGGCTGGCTGCTGGCCGCCATGCTTCTGCTTCTTGCGTTTCCGGGTCAGGCACAGAACTCGAAACGCAGGATGGCCCCGACGTATATGTATTATATGGTCCAGGACGGAGACACCGTTTTCCTGGATACGATACAGCCGGCCTGGATCTTCCCGAAGGGGAGCCGCGTCAACCGCGCCGACTGGCGGAAGTACTGCCGGCTCGTCTACAATTTCAACAAAGTCTACCCCTACGCCCTCCTGGGCAAGAAACTCGCCGAGGAAGTGGACCTGACCATCGAAATGGAGAACCTGAAGCGACGCAAGCGGGACAAGTACATCAATGACATCCAGTGGCAGCTCCTGCACGACTTCGAGGATGCCATCCGGCACATGACCATTTCCCAGGGCCAGCTGCTTGTCAGGCTGGTGGACCGGGAGCTGGGCAAGACGCCTTATGCCGTCGTCAAGGACTACAAAAGCAAGGCGGCCGCCGGATTCTGGCAAGGAGTGGCCAAACTGTTCGACCAGGACCTGAAAACCCGCTACGACCCGGACGGCGTAGACAAACAGACGGAGCAGCTGGTGCGCATGTGGGAGAGAGGTGAGTTCGACACCTTCTACTACTCGATTTTCTACGAGTGGCCCAAGAAGACCGAGATCCCGTCCCAATACCAATAGGGGGAATCCTCCAGCCATGAGGGAGTCATCAGCAGGCGCGCCCCGGAAGGCAGCGTCAGATCCACCTGCGCATGATAGTGTCCGAAGATGAAGTAATCGACGGGATGGCCGGCGGCATACTTTTCCGCGAACTGATACAAAGGCTCGTCACTCCCCCGGAACTGATAGGAGGGGTGGGAAAGGCGGTTGCGCCGGGACCAGGCATTGCCCAAGGCGAATGCGAGGGTCGGATGCAAGGTGCTGAAAAGGGCCTGGATGGGACGGCAGGCAAAGACCGCGTGCATCAGCCTGTAGCCGAAAGGGACCGGACCGAGGCCGTCTCCATGGCCCACGCAGAAGGCCTTCCCGTCCGCTTCGAAACGGTAAGGCTGCTGCATGACCTTCATGCCCAGCTCCTCGAAATAATGGAAACACCACATGTCGTGGTTGCCGGGAAAGAAAAACACCTCCACGCCGGCATCCATCAATTCCGTCAGCGCGGCGAAAACCCGCACCGACCCCTTGGGGACGACATACTTGTATTCGTACCAGAAATCCCAGATATCACCCAGCAGGAACAACGCGCGGGTCGTCTCCGCCGGAATGGACTTCAGGAAAGCGACGAAACGCGCCTCCCGGCCGGCGGCATCGCCGACCTGCAAGCCCAGATGGACGTCTGACACGAAATAGATCCCCTTCCTGTCCGGCATGGCTTAGAAGATCGTGAAGAGGATGACCAGCAAGCCGACGATGGCGCAGTACAGCGCAAACCAGGTCAGTCTCGCTTTCTTGACCAGGGCAATCATCACCTTGCAGGCGAAAAGGCCGGAACAGAAAGCCGCGATGAACCCCACAGCCAACGGCAGGGCGCCGACGGCAGATGCTGACATGTCGCCGCCGACCAGATCCAGGAAAGCTTCTCCCAGGATCGGGATCAGCACCATCAGGAAAGAGAACTGGGCCACGGACTCACGCCGGACCCCGCAAAGCAGCCCCGTACTGATCGTCGTGCCGGAACGGGACAGTCCCGGGATCACGGCAAACGCCTGCCCGATCCCGATGACGAACGCCTGCCACCAGCTGATTCCGTTCCGGGGAGCAATGCCCGACGGGAGCGTCTCCTTCCGCAGCTGGGAAGCCCGGTCGGAGAAAAAGAGCAGCAGGGCTGTCACGAGCAGCGCCACTCCGACAACCAGCAGGGAGGAGAACAGGGCCTCCACCTTATCCTTGAGGAAAAGTCCCACGAACAGGACCGGAATCATCGAGAGGAAAATCTTCAGGACATAATCCGTCTCATCATTGTAGCGGAACTTGAACAAGCCGCACAACAGCCGCCAGATTTCCTTCCGGAACACGACGATGGTCGCCAGGACCGTCGCCGCGTGCACAACCACCTCGAAAACAAGGTCTCCGGACGCTTCCACGCCCAGGATTTCACGGCCGATCGTCAGGTGACCGCTGCTGCTGACAGGCAGAAACTCCGTCAGGCCTTGGATCAACCCCAGCAGCAAAGCTTGCAACCAAGTCATTTCTTATCCTCCTTCTTCTTGAAGACTCCCATGATGGCGACCACCTCCACGACCATGCCGGCAATGATCACGACCGGCGCGGCCACGAGCCGCCGGAAATCAAACATGGCCTCATTGAACACCTGCGGATCCTTGCTTCCTCCTCCCGCGAGCAGGATGAAACCCGCTATCATCACGATCAGTCCCGCTATCATCAGCCGCAAACCCTTCGGCGTTATTGCCATTTTTCCATCATCCATAGTTTATCCTATCTTTTAAAAATACAATTCATCCTTACTCAGGGACACCAGCTTCCCGACGACCCACCAGGTGCTCAGTACGCAGATGACCACGCCGGCGGCCACCATGATCCCCATCACCGACAACAAGACCGGCAACTGGAAGATATCGAACAACTGCGAGAACTCCTTCCGGACAAAGAAGAGGACCGCCAGCAGGAACAGGATGGCCAGGAAGGCCGAAAACAGTCCCTGGAACACGGCCTGCACCAGGAAGGGCGAACGGATGTAGTTCTTGGTCGCCCCGACCATCTTCATCGTATGGATCGTGAAGCGACGCGAAAAGATACTGAGCCGCACCGTGTTGTTGATCAATACGAAAGAGATGAAAAGCAGCAGCACGATAAAGACACCGAGCAGCAGTGCGATCTTGGTCAGATTCTGGTTGAGCGCTTCGATCAGGGACTGCTGGTAGCTGACTTCGTCCACCAGCGGAGACGCCAGCAGGACGGCTTTGACCTTGTCCAGACTGTCCGCGGAGACATAGCGGGCTTCCAGCGTCAGGTCGATCGAAGCCGGGATCGGCGAAGATTCGAACACATTGAGGAAGTCCTCTCCCAGCATCACTTTCATCTCCTCTGCCCCCTGCTCCTTGGATACGAAACGGGTCCCGCGGATGAATTCCAGCTGCTCCAGCTCTTCCTGGTAAGCCATCGCCTGAGCGTCGCTGACCTCCTGCTTCATCAGCACGGAGATCTGCATGTTTTCCTTGAAATAGTCGGAGACACTGCCCGCATTCATCAGCAGCAACGAGGCCAGTCCGATCAGCAGCAGCACCAGGCTGATGCTGATCACGGTGGACAGCCAGGCGTTTGCAAGCCGCCTGCGGACCAGTCTTTTTTCCATGTTTTTTCGCATTCGCTCGCTTCTTTCCGAATTTACCTCAAAGATAGTGAATATTCAAAATATGAAAAAAAATTCTTACCTTTGTTCGAATCTGACTTTTAAGAAACAACACGATGGCAGATACTGGAAAAAAGGTTTTGTTCGTTAATTCGGAGATGTCTCCGTTCCTGCCCGAATCCCGGATTGCGGAACTCTGCCGCAAACTGCCGCAAGGGATCCAGGAGCGGAAGAAGGAAATCCGTTCGTTCATGCCCAAATACGGCTGCATCAACGAACGGAAGAACCAGTTGCACGAGGTGATCCGCCTGTCCGGCATGAATCTCATCATCAGCGATGTGGACCGCCCGATGGTGATCAAGGTCGCGTCGATCTCCTCCGCACGCCTGCAGGTTTATTTCCTGGACAACGACGACTACTTCCGCCGCAAGCAGATCGACCGGGATGCCTCCGGTGCATTCTTTGCCGACAATGACGAGCGGGCCATCTTCTTTGCCCGCGGCATCCTCGAGACCGTCAAGAAGCTCAGATGGGCCCCGGACATCATCCACTGCCATGGCTGGATCTCCCAGCTGGTCCCGCTCTACCTCAAGAAAATCTATCGGGACGACCCGATCTTCTCCAACAGCAAGGCTGTCCTCTCGCTCTACGGAGACGCGGACAAAGAAACCTTCTCCAAGGATTTCGCCAAGAAAATCCACGCCGGCGGCATCCGGATGGAAGACATCCCCTTCCTCTCGGAGCCGGATGGCATAAATCTTGCGAAAACAGCTATCTCGTACTCGGACGCCGTCATCTTTGGAGCTGACGGTGTAGATGAAAGTCTGAAAAGCTACTGCGACGAGCTCAAGCTGCCCGTCCTGCCCTATCAGGAGTCATCCCTTGAGAGCGGCGCTTTCATAGACGAGTACGACAGGTTTTATGATCAGTTGTAAAATGAATCTGAATTTCATCCGACACATCCTTACCCTCACGGGGGCGGCCCTTCTGATGACGTGCTGGTCCTGTGTGCACTTAGACTACAATCTGGGAGCTGACTACCTGGCTGACGACCAGCAGTTTGACACCTTTGTCGCCGAGTTCCCCCTGGAAGATATACGCATGGTCCCCGCCGACAGCCTGTCGGGTTATTCCCAGACCCGGATCACCTTCGGTGCCATCCGGGACGAGCTTTTCGGCCTGACTACCCGCAGTTCGGCGATCACCCTGGTCCCGATGTATGACTCCCTGGACTACGGTTCCAATGCCCGTTTCCGCTATTTCCACATCACGATGGCCGCCGATACCGTCTCGGCTGCGAGGGAAGAGGATTTCTACGCCCACCAGAACATCAATGTCTATGAGCTGACCGAGGCGCTTGACTCGACTTTCGACATCAACACGAAACTGAAGCACGGCAGCAAGCGGATTTCAATGGGTGTGCCCGTCTACAACGGGTCGGAAGACACCCTGGGCTTCTTCTTCACCCGGGAGTTCGGCGAGAAATACATGCACATCACGCTCGAGGACACGAAAGACATCGCCACCTATACCAAGAAGTTCCCCGGCATCTGTTTCGAAACGGACGCCCCCCACGGCAACGGCGGACGGATCAACCTCTTCGACCTCCAGCTCAAGTTCAACGCCAGCTATCACTACATCGAAGGCAACTATGCCGAGCTCGGCTTCACCGCCGAATACGACGGTGTGACGAAAGACACCACCTTCCTCTTCTATTTCAGCCCCGACCAGTTCTATGACGTCGATTCGCTGATTTACAACGCAAGTTCGGACCTGCCCCAGTACTGCCTCAACGTCTGCGGACATGAGACCCGGGAGATGTCCGGCCGGGCGGCCGAAAAGATCTACGTCGAAGGAGGAGGAGGCCTGAAACCGGTCCTTTCCGCGACGGAAATCCGCGAGAAACTCATCGCCGAGATCTCCCGCCACGGCAATCCGGAGGAAGCTGCCATCAACCGGGCATCCCTGTCCCTCCCCTTCGAATTCCCTGAGGATTACAAGGAGATGGTCAGTTATCCGCAGATTCTCAGTCCGACCTGCCGCATCCGCACCGACTCGGGCAACCTGTCCTTTGCCAGCCTGACCGACTCCAGCGATTCGTCGGAAGACCAGGGAGATGTCAACCGCTCCCTCCTGGAATACGGGCCGGACATCACCTATCACACGCAGTCCATCCTCAAGCTCAAGGACCTGGACAAGATCCACAACTACGACGTGTGGTTCCTGATCATGTCCAATGAAGTCCAGACGACCACCACCTCGGCTGCCGAGCAGGACGAAATGTCCAAGTACTACAACATGATGATGTACTCCAGCTATTACAGCGACATGTACAACGGATACGGCGGATACGGTTACGGTGGCTATGGCTATGGCGGATATGGTTACGGCGGATACGGCGGCTATGGCGGCTATTACAACAACTACTACAGCTACATGCTGATGCAGCAGATGTACGGCAACATGAACGCATCCAGTTCCACCACCATCAAGACGCTGGACAAGGACCGCTACTACCGGGCGACGCTCAACGGCCCGGCCCATCCGGACCGCCGCCCCATGATGACCGTCACCTATTCCCTGCCCAAGAGTGGAGAGAACTAGGCGGGTCGCCCCCCCTGGAGAAATCGAAAAGAGACCGGCCAAAAGCCGGTCTCTTGCGTTATCTCACGAGAGAGGGAATCACTTCGCCTGCAGTTTCTCGTTGACTTTGTCGATCGCATCCTTGACGGTGGCAATCGTACTGGTTTCCTCATCGGGAATCTTGATGTCGAACACCTTCTCGAACTCGAGGAGCAGTTCAACAGTGTCAAGGGAGTCAGCGCCCAGATCGTTGGTGAAGCTGGCGGTCTCGGTGACCTCGGACTCTTCGACACCCAGTTTGTCGATAATGATCGCTTTGACTTTCTTTACGATTTCATCGTACTCCATAGTAAAAAAAATTAGTTTATGTTTATAATAACACGTTGTCGCATTAGCGAAACAAAGGTATGAAAACTATTTCTTATTTGCAAACATCCTCCGTTTTGCTAAGATTATGCCAGATCCGCAGGCCGTTCAGCGAGTTGATCAGGTAGAAGCTGTACTTGATGATGTAGATCACGGCGTATGAGCCGCCGCCGGTCGCGAGCGAGCGGGCCCACATCCAGATGGAGAACACGTTGACCCCGATCCAGAAGAACCACTGCTCCCGGTAGGCGGTGGACATCAGGGCCTGTCCGAAGATGTTGCACACCAGCGGCAGCACGTCCAGCACGACGGCCATCTTGAGGAAGCCCTCGGCTGCCGACTTGTCGAAACGGGCGATCACGAGATAGAATACCACCGTCGAGACCACGAACGCCAGACTGAGCCAGCCCCATTGACGGCCGTCCAGCCGCCGCGCCCGGACCTGGCCGGAATCGTTGGAGCCCCGCCGGCGCCATTGGGCGAAACCCACGAACTGCATCGGCACGAAATAGACGAAGTGCAGCACGGCATTGCCCAGGCCCGAGCCGCCGTCCCGCCAGTTCATCAGGCACATGGCCCCGTAGATGGCCACGTCCAGCAAGCCGAAGAGGAAGGTGATGATCTTCCCGTTGGCCGATGCCACGGTGGCCAGCACCCCCATCAAGGAGCCGAATGCCGCCAGCAGGAGCAGGCCCCGGCCCTCGGCCTGGCCCCCCATTTTGATCGCCGTCGTCAGGATCAGCGCCACGGTCATCCCGATCAGGATGAAAGCCGAAAACCAACGGTTGAATTTCTTGTCGTCCATATTATTGATTGAGTGCGTCTTTGATGCGCCGGGCCAGGACCGGTCCGACCTGACCCGCCAGATCCTCGACGGGTGCGGCCGCAATCCGCGCCACGCTCCCGAAATGGATCAGCAGCCGCTGCTCGGTCTGCTCCCCGACGCCCTTGATTTCCCGCAACGCGGAACGGGTCTGCTGCTTGGAACGCAGGCTGCGGTGGAAGGTGATGCCGAAGCGGTGCGCTTCGTCACGGATATGCGTAATCAGGCGGAACGCCTGTGAATTGCGGTCCAGGAAGAGCGGGTAAGGATCGCCGACGCGGATGACTTCCTCCATCCGTTCCGCCAGGCCCACGACGGTCAGCTTGTCCTGGATGCCCAGTTCGCAGAGCGCCTGCCAGGCGAAGTTGAGCTGGCCCTTGCCGCCGTCGATCACCACCAGCTGCGGCAGGTC
>CAMOTB010000076.1 GCA_946625485.1 uncultured Bacteroidales bacterium
GTTTGACGAATCGAAGACCTTCCAGTGGCGCTGGGGTGTTTCGATGGACGCCAACTGCTATGCCGATCCGCTGGATCCGAACTCTTCGCCCTATCATCTGATGGCCGACGAGTTGTATCTGAGCGCCCGGTGGAAGGCTTTCACGCTCGATCTGGGACATAAGCGGCAGCCGCTGGACTTCTTCGGCTCCGACCCCTTGCTGGGCTCGCTGTCCGTGACGGGCGGGCATCTGTGTGCGAGCGGTAACGCCCGGACCATGCCGGGCTGGCTGCTTTCCCTGGACCCGGTTCCCGTTCCCTGGACCGGACGTCATCTCTGGCTGTACGGCGCATTCGGGGACTATAAGACCCTCGACCTGCGCTATGTGCAGAACGCGCTCATCCACCGTACGCAAGTGGGTCTGCGCGGGGATATCGGCTCACATCTTCGTCTTTATCTCATGCTGGATCACTATGCGATGTGGGCGGGTAAGCATCCGGGCCACGCTGCGATGCGCATCAATCTGGAGAATTATCTCCGCGTGGTTTGCGGCCTTCATGCCGGGTCGGATGGTGAAATGACCGACCAGATCAATGTCATCGGGGACCAGCGGGGTTCCGAACTGATCAAGGCAGAATGGCTGGGGGATGGCTGGCGGGCTGTCTTTCAGCACGACATTCCTTACGATGACGGTTCCGGCATGGGATTGCAGAATTTCCCGGACGGCGTCAACACGTTCTGTTTCAGCTGGAACGACAAGGACCGCTGGATCTCCGATGTCGTGTACGAGTTGCATTATACCCGTTTCCAGTCGGGGCCGGTCAATGTCGAGAGTTTTGGCGGAGAAGACAGCCCCTATGCGCCCGGGATCCGGAAAACGACCGGGCTTGACAACTACTTCAACAATGGGGAATACCGGTCCGGGTGGACCCATTTCGGCCGTCCGATCGGGGAACCGCTGTTCTATCCGTCCGGGACGCGGTCCCGGACCTGGTCGCCCGGGCTGGTGACGCTCGGGGTCGAGAACAATCGTATCCGGGCCCATCACCTGGGCCTTTCGGGCAAACTGTTCCGCTCGCAGCCGTATCGCCTGATGTTGACCTGGAGCCAGAACTATGGTACGTACGGGGTTCCGTATGCCGGTGATTCCGCCTGGCAGCGCCCCTGGGGAACGGTCCGCGAGACAGCTTTGAACCAGTTCAGCGCTTCCTTTACCGGGCTTTTTACCCGGTTGTTCGGTGTGAGAGGGCTGACGGGGCTGTACGGCGTGTATGCCGATTACGGACAGGTGTTGCCTGCCTCGGTCGGCGGAATGCTGGGACTGCGCTTCTCGTTTATTTCTTCAGATTCTCAAAAAAGCCTTTGACGGACTGGACGGCACCATCCACGAAGTTGCCGCTGCTTTCCTGGGCCTCGCCCAGTTTGGCGCTCAGCTTCTTCAGGGTGTTGCGGTATGCCTTGATCTTGTTGGTCTGCGTGCCGGAAGGGATGGGCAGCGCCTTGTTGTAGTTCTCCAGCAGTTCGATCTTCTTGGAGATGCAATCCATTTCTTCCCGGGTCTTGCAGATCTTGAGGTTCTCGCGGATCTCGGCGTTCATGGCATCGATGATCTCCGTCTGTTCCTGCTCTTTGGCGCGGTAGACGTAGCCGCTGGTAAACCACTGGGCCGTCGTCTCGTCAAATATGGGACTGTTGGCCGTTGTCTCGGCGGTCTTCGGGCTGGCCTTGGTCTCGACTACTTCTTTCTTGGGTGCCGGAGCGGGCGTTGACTGGACCGGTGCAGTCTGGGTGGGCTCCTTGACATTGTCTTCCCGGGCCGGATTCTCTCTCTTGCGGAAGATCGTCGTCGATTCAGTCTTCGTCGTCTCCTCTACGGCCGGCTTTTCTTCTTTCTGGACGGGAATGAAGCGGGGTCTGGGTTCCGGTCTGGGACGCGGTTCGGGTGTCGCTTGAGGCGGTATGACCCGCTTGATCGGTCTTCCGGTGACGTTGATGACCTTGAAGCTGCGGATGGAATTGACGATGATGGCGTTTCCTCCCATTTCATTGGCCTTGAGGACCGCCTGCTTGTAGAAATTCTTCAGCTGCTGGCTGGCGATGGCAACCGGCAGGATGGGACGGTTCTCCACGAAAGCGATGAGCTTGTACGGCCCCGGGACTTCATTTTCAGAGAGATAGATGGCTACGTTTTCCTTTATCGCCTGTTCTTCGGCGCTTTGCATGGCCAGTCTGTAGTTATCTTCCAACGCTCCGGTCGGATAGACCCGATAGGAACAGGAGGCCAGGCAGAGGAGCGCTGCGGCTCCGAGAATCAATTTTTTCATTTCGTTTCCAAACGATGGTATCGTGTGCGAAGTTACATAAAATCCGCGATTATCAAAAACCTTGTCGACAGTCAGGCCCTCTTCCGGCGCCGGTCAGAGCGTCTCCGGCAGCACTTCCAGATACTGGCGGACGGCAGAGAAAGAGGTGGTGCCGACGGTGGCCCAGAAATCGGCGTAGGATTCGCCGCGGTCGCCTTTCAGCGAGTCGCTGATCACGCGCAGGCTGATGAAGGGGACCTGGTTGAGATAACAGACTTGGGCGATCGAGCAGGACTCCATATCCACGGCGATGGCTTCGGGGAAATGCCACAGGATGGATTCCTCTTCTTCCGGGTCCGAGATGAAACGGTCTCCGCTGCAGATGAGGCCGCAGTGGATCCAGGGGGCACCGGGGGTGTCGCGCAGCGCTTCCACCTGTCGGACCAGGGCCGGATGCGACTCATAGTACAGGGGCAGGCCCTGGATCTGGCCGAAGGCGTTGCCTTCGCCGCACCAGGTGTCATGATAGACCATCCGGGTGGCGGCGATGACGTCCATCACGTCCACACCTTCGCCCAGTCCGCCGGCAACGCCGGTCGAAATGATGCAGTCGGGTTTGTGCTCCCGGATCATCTGATAGGTGCCGAGGGCGGAATTGACTTTGCCGATGCCTGACTTGGAAAGGATGACGGAGTTGCGTCCGATGCGTCCGGATGGGCCGATCAGTTCGGACAGACGCTCGTATTCGCTGTCCATGGCGACGATGATGCCGATTTTCATGCGAGAGTTTTTTGGAGTTGTTTTACAAAGATAGACGATTCTGAAAATTTTTTCAAATAATCCTTGCATAATTCGAATCGAACACCTACCTTTGCAATCCCAAATCCGAGAGCCCTCGGGGCTTGTGATGAGGTTGGAAAGACTCGTTAGCTCAGTTGGTAGAGCATCACACTTTTAATGTGGGGGTCTCGGGTTCGAGCCCCGAACGGGTCACAAACTTGAAATATTGCTTCCTTAGCTCAGTTGGTAGAGCACCTGACTCTTAATCAGGGTGTCTAGGGTTCGAGCCCCTAAGGGAGCACAAAAAAGGCTTCGCAGATTCTGCGAAGCCTTTTTTGTGCTCCCGTCTACGACTCACTGGGGGACGGATCCCTCAGACCCCCTTCCGTCGGCCTGCGGCCTCCGACACCACGGATACTGCGGTGCCTTTTTGCTCCTTGTCCATAATATGAACGATGGCGCAGAGGTGTTCATATTATGGCACGCTTTCGGCTCAGATTGGCAGATTTGTGGCCATATTATGAATGAGGGCCATGATACGTTCCTATTATGGCATCAGGGATGCAGGCGGAAATCGGGGATGTGCTTCTGCAGGGGAGGATCCGGCACGAAACCGGCCCGGGGGTTCTCGGGGTCTTTGAAGCCGGGGTTGTCGGCGGTTTTCCAATTATCGTGCATCTCAGAGAAGAAGTTGGCGCTTCCTTCCAGGATGTCGTTGTACTGGTGATCGCTCCAGACGACCTTTTCGCAGACCCAGCGGACGTTGTAGAACACATTGCGCACCAGAACATTGCCGTTCGGCTCCGCCGGATCACCTTCCCAATAGGGGGCAAAATCGGGATAGTGGGCCCGGAAGGCCGGTCCGTCCACCTCTGCGACATAAGTCTTGTGGGCGTTCCGCCGATCGGCGCCCCAGGTCTTGAGCCGTCCGTCGATCTTGATCGCGGCACAGTCCAGGTTCATGAAGATGTTGTCGTGATAGACGATGTCACTGCCGCCCCCGATCTGGACGGGCGGGGAGGAAATGCGGTTGAAGATGTTCCCGTACACTTCGCAGGCGCAGGCTCCGTCGTCATGATAGACCGCCCGGACGTTCCAGGGCACCTGGATGTCGTGGAAGTAGTTCCGGCGGATTACGTTGCCCCGTTCCGAAGGGTTGCGGCCGTTGTAGATCGCCCCGTTGTCTTCCACGTCCAGGCAGACATCGTGGATGTCGCAGTCTTCGATCAACTGGTCGTTGCCGTACAGGAAAATGGCCTGGTTGGAGGAATTGTATATCTCACAACGGGAGATGCGGTTCCCGAGCCCCCGGAGGATGACGGCCGGCCGGTTGGACTTCTCGATCCGGTTGTAATCATGCAGGACGCAGTCTTCGACAAAATTGTCGCCGCGAACGATATGAACCCGGTCACCGCCATTCAGCAGGACGCCGCCCGCACCGAGGTCGGACATTTCGCAGTCACGCACGCCGCATTGCCGGCAATCCGCAGCGATGCAGACGGCCATGTGGCCGAGATTGCGGATCCGGCAACCCTCGACCGAGACGGCCTCCGAGGCCGAAACGGCGATCCCGTCACCCCGGGAGCAAGCCAGTTCCAGTCCCGAGATCCGTACCCCTTTGCAGTGTCCGATCTCGATCAAAGGCTCACCCAGCAGACTCAATTCCAGGACCCGGCACCTTTCGGGCAGACACAGGACGGCCTTTCCGTCCGGGACATCCAGCGCATATTCTCCCGGCTGGTCCACTTCTTCCGGTATATTGAGAATCCGCCATTTCTGGAAACGTTCTCCCGGCTTGAAGCCAAAGCCGTAGTAGGTCGTGTCCCGAACCTCCAAGGTATGGTTATCCCGGATAGCCAGGATACCGACCGTCTCGTCCGCCCAGCCGTAGCGGAAGCAGCCGGACAGCCATCCCAATTCTGGCTTTTCCCACGTCAGAGGCCGGTCCGGTCTGAAAGCAATGATGCCGAACGTCGTTTGCGGCTGGAAACTCCCAGTCTCGGCTCCGTCCCGCGCGAGCGAGACGTCCGCGGAAGGCTTGACGTCCAGCGGCCGGTCGGGATGGGCTGCTCCACCCCGTCCGAAACGGACGGAAATGCCCTCTGCTACGACCGAATCCAGCGGCATCCATTCCCCTTCAGGCCACACGGACAGGTGCATCGGCCGCCCGTCGGCGAAGAACTCCGACCAGGACGGACCGCTGGCATGGCCGTGCCCTTTCTGCAGGATGTCCGTAACGGGCCAACGGGAGATATCCAGACACCGGACATCCTTTGCCAGCCCTTTCCCTTTTTTCAGGCAATGCCGGGGGATGCGGACTCCGCCGCTGAGGACGGCCGGTCGCCCTTCCCGCAGGGGAGCGATCAGCAGGTCCTGCTTCCCCTCGATGCGGAGAGGCTCGGACAGCCGGTAGGTTCCGGGCCTGAGCAGGATCCGGTCGCCCGGCCGGGCCTTCTCTACAGCCCGGCGCAGCGATTCCACGTTACGGACCTTCCAGTCCCGGGCCGGAACGGTCAGGGGCAAGAGGAAGAGGAGCGCTGTGATGAGCCCGAGCCGTTTCATTCGCCCTTCCAGGACCAGTCGCGGGGGGCAGGTGTCCCGGGCAGGGGCTTGTAGTCTTCCAGCTTTTTCAGCAGGACTTCGATCGCCTTGTCCAGCTGCTGGTCGATACCGGCGGCTTCCTTGACGGGGTCGTTGTCCACGACGATGTCGGGCTCGACGCCCCGGTTCTCAATGATCCATTCTCCGGTCTTGCTGTCATAGTTGGTGAAGAAAGGCACCCGGATGTCGGTCCCGTCCATGTACTGCAGCGGTCCGCTGATGCCCACGATGCCGCCCCAGGTGCGCATGCCGATCAGTTCGCCCAGGCCGTTGGCCCGGAAGCTCCAGGGGAAGAGGTCGCCGTCGGAGGCGGAATACTTGTTGATCAGGCACACCTTCGGTCCGTAGAACGTCCCCTCCGGGATCTTGCCCGTGCGGGTCGAACCCCGGCGCATCGTCATCCGGTACGGGGTGCGCAGCAAACGCTCGATGATCATCGGAGAGACATTGCCGCCGCCGTTGGCACGGTCGTCCACGATCAGCGCTTCCTTGTCCAGCTGCGGATAATAATAGCGCACGAACTCGTTGAGGCCTTCGACGCCCATGTCCGGGATATAGATGTAGCCGATCCGGCCTTTGGAAGCCTTTTCGACATAGGCGATATTCTTCTGCACCCATTCGTAGTGATAGAGCGGATACTCGTTGGCGATCGGCTTGACCACCACTTTGTGCGCTCCTTCGGCGACGGGTTTGGCGTTGATGGTCAGCTCTGTCAGTACGTCAGCCTTGCCGGCGAGCAGGGCATAGATGCTGCTGGCCTTCGAGGTCGGTACGCCGTCCACGGCGATGATATAGTCACCCTCCTTGACTTCCATGCCGGGCTCAGTGAGCGGGGAACGGAGCGAAGGCGAGTAATTGGCTCCCTTCAGGATGTGCTTGATCTGGTAAGTGCCGTTCTTGGCGGGAACCAGTTCGGCTCCCAGCAGGCCCATGCTGACCCGGGCGGGTTTCTTGTACTCGCCGGGCGAGACATAGGCATGGCCGACGGTCAGTTCGCCGATCATCTCGCCGATGACATAGTTCAGGTCCAGGCGGCACTGCACATAGGGCAGCAGCACCTCGTACTTGGCCTTCATCGCGTTCCAGTCGATGCCGTGCATGTTCTCGAGGTAGAAGCCGTCGCGGAAGGCCCGCCAGGCTTCGTCGAAGATCTGCGCCCATTCCGCATGCCAGTCGATGTCGGCATACAGGCCCTTGAAATCGATCCCGTCCTTGGCACCCGCCTTGGCGCGCGGCAGCTCGCTGACGAAAGTCTTGCCGCCGGAGGTGACCAGCGCCTTCTTCCCGAAGACCATCATGCCGCCGTCCACGACCTGTGAGGCGCTCTGCTTGGCGAAGTCGAAATATTGCACCCCGCCGCGGCCCGTGTACCAGAGCCCCTTTTCGTCACCATACAGGGGACGCATCCAGCCGGTCCCGGCCGGAATCTTGAGGATGCGGTCTGAAAGGCCTTCGGCATCCACCTTGACTTCCGGCTTGTCAGCCTTGGCTTCCGGGGCCTTTTTGTCCTTGGCTGCAGGCTGTTCCGCCTTGGGCGCTTCCCCGTCCACGGGGAGGAAAGGCGATACGCCGTCTTTCGTCAGCAGGGCGATATAAAGGGCGCCCATGTTGGTGTAGGCGTAGTTCCATTCGACCTGGCTGTAGATGGGATTGAGGTCCTGGTTGGCATTCAGCATCAAGTACTTGCCATCGGCGCTGAAGACGGGCGAAGAGGCGTCGTACCATTTCTCGGTGACGGGGATCTCTTTCTTGTCGGCGAGGCTGTAGACGTAGACGACGGACATCTCGTTGGATGCGGGCCGGGTGTAGGTGAGCCAGCGGCTGTCCGGTGACCACCGGACGCCGCGGAATTCGGCTTCCGGACAGGTCGTGACGACCGTCTTGGCCCCGTCCGGGACGCTGACGGTCACGATGCGGTTCTTGCGGTCGGTGTAGAGCAGGCAGTGGGAATCCGGGGCCCATTCGAGATCGCGGATGTAGGTGTCATTGTCGCGGGTCAGTTGCGCCGTCGTCTCTTTCTCCGTGTCATAGAGCCAGATTTCGGTTTCGCCGGTCCGGTCGGAGATGAAGGCGATCCACTTGCCGTCGGGGGAGTATTCCGCGTCCCGCTCGTTGGCGCCGGGCGTCTGGGTGAGGTTGCGTTTCACGCCAGGCTTGACCGGGACCGTGAAAACCTCGCCGCGGGCGGTGACGGCCACGCGGTCTCCCTTGGGTGAGAGGCTCATCCCTGTCCTGCGATAGGAGACATCCTTGCGC
The DNA here is from genome assembly GCA_946625485.1 of uncultured Bacteroidales bacterium. Lineage (GTDB taxonomy): Bacteria > Bacteroidota > Bacteroidia > Bacteroidales > UBA932 > Cryptobacteroides. Next base: position 7,920 of record CAMOTB010000076.1, read on the forward strand.
TCGGGACGGGCCTGGATGCCCTCCGGGTCGAGGCTGATTTCGATCTTGGCATATTGCTTGGTCGCCGGGTCGAGCTTATACAGCCAGCCGCCGTTCTCGAAGACGATCAGGGAACCGTTGGTGCTCGGGAACTTGACGTCATATTCCTTGAAGTCCGTGACCTTCGTGGTGGTCTTCGTCGCAGTATTATATACAAAGACATTCATCCAATGGTCGCGGTCCGAGATGAAATAAATCTCCTGTCCGATCCACATCGGCATGATGTCCTGGGCCTCGTTGGAGGTGATGTTCTCTACCTTCTTGCCGTCCCAGATCCAGATATCGTCGGCCTGTCCGCCGCGGTAGTATTTCCAGGTGCGGAACTCGCGCATCGTCCGGTTGTATGCCAGGCGCTTGCCGTCCG
>CAMOTB010000077.1 GCA_946625485.1 uncultured Bacteroidales bacterium
ATTGTCAATCCGTAGCTTGCCGCGATGGTCGACAGCGTATCCCCCGCAACCACCTCGTAAACCCTGTTTGTTTCCGTATCCTTCGTAACGTTTGAAATCGCTTCATTCAGATCCGTCAGCTCCTCTGACGGCAGATACGATTCCACGATTTCCACCTTGTCCCCGAGACTGATTGTTTTCAGCCCGAGCTCGAAGGCGGAAAAATCAAGATCCTCCGGATTGGCCTCGGCACTCTCCAGAACCTCCGTCATCTCTTTTTCGATACCGGCCTGCGGCAGCTCCGTGCCGTGGGTGTTCGTCACGGTCGCGGTCGCGCTCGTGTGATCGAAGGTCACCACACCGGAGGTGCTTTCATCGACTGCCCATTCCTCCAAGGCCTTGCCATCCTCCCGGATCACGCGCTCGATTCCCTCGCCCGTGACCTTGATGTAGAAGACAGCGTCCCCGGTCAGGATGTACCCGTCGGGCGGCCTGGTCTCTTTGACCTCGTACCAGCCGGTGACCAGTCCGTCAAAGGCGGCCGTGCCGAGCGTGTCCTGTTTGGAGGAGGTCTCAGCTTCCCTCGGGTCGCCTATGTAGCTGATCTCCTTCGTTTCGGCGTTGCAGGTCAGCTGGGTCAGTTCGAATTTGGCGCCGCCGAGCAGCTTCGCTGTGTTGTCCGCGTCGACCTTCTTGACCGTCAGGGTGAAGGGCTTCTTCGTGTTGGTGATGGTTGCCTTTGCGGTTGCGCCGTTCGAGACCTCCGCCGGGCTTCCGGAATACGTGACCGTGTAATCCAGCCCGCTGATCGTCGCCTTGGTTCCCGTTTTGGTCACGGGCTTCCCGTCTACGATCTCAAAGACATAGTAGGTCCCGGCTGGCAGGCCCGTAAAGATCGCGGTTGCGTGGCCATCCTGGACGGTAATGGTCTGGTTGGACTGCCCCTCAACCGGGGTCTTCCCTTCCGCATCCGTGAAGATGCCGACGGTGATGGCCAGGTTGTCGGCTGTGAGGTCGCGTTCTCCTCCGAACAGCACTTCCTTATCGACCTCCAGCGTGCCGGCGTCCGGGAAGGTTGGCGTGTTCGTCACGGTCCAGTTGCCCTTATCGTCCATGCTGTAGGTTGTCACGAGCTCGGTTGCGCCGTTCGCGCCGGTGTAGGCCGTCTCATACGCATAGTACACGTATTCCTTGCCGTCTTCCGAATACTTCGGCAGTTCCGTCCAGGTCTTGGACCAGGCGCTTCCGGAGAACGTAACGGTCTCTACGACTTCGTCGTTCACCGGGTGCGCGCCCTCAGGCAGGTTAGCTGTGTTGTTCGTCCAGGTGGTGACGACCGGTGCGCGGAGAGGAGCCCTGGCGAGTGTTCTGAAAGTGGGCGTGAAGGAATTCGCGGTGCCGGCAGCACTTTCAGGATATTTGCCTATGACACTTACAACTCCGTTGTTGTACGTAGCACTTGCTTCTACAATCGGGCTTGCGCATGTGCAGCTGGCCTGGTTGATCCGTTCTCCCGTTGCATATCCGGAGAGGTTTTTCTGGTTGATTGTCGCAGATGCTGTCCAGTTATTATCAGGGGATAATACTATTTCACCTGCTAAATTACCATAGCTTCCCTTAATCTGAACCGTAATCGTGCCAGAGGCAGGGGGAGTATCTGTATCACGGTTCAGATAATGTGCATTACCGCCCTCTGGCCAGGAAACCCACGAAGTTGCCGACGCCGTGATCGTAACATTGTCTTCAGTTTCCACTTCACCGGACTTGTTGTACTTGGCATCGAACTTGACTTCCGCATTGTCCTGATTGTTGCAGTTTATCCACCCATCACCAACTGCAAGGACCTTTTGCCCGTCAGGGTGATAAACCACTTTATACTGCCCAGTGGGCTGTTTGTCCAGTTCGATTCCGGTCAACGTCCAGCCCGCAGGCTCCAGTCTGCCAGTATAAACCACCTCTCCATTCCCCGCATTGGAAATGATTTCAACATCAATATAACCGTCTTCAGGCGTGTAGCCCAACGCTTGGTAGTTATCGTAATACCACCAATTCGGAGAAATGGCAACGGTCATTTTCGGAACTGTCGGCAGCGTCGCGGTCAATGTCGTGCTGTTGTTCTCCTCGCTGATTCCTGCTTCCGAGGTCTTATCCAGAACCAGATCGTCACTGCCGGTAAACACCGCGTGGTAGGTCTTGTCCTTTTCAAGCTCGAAGCTGGTGGTCCAGCCGTTGTCCTTGCTCAGCACCCTGCTTTCGACTGGGTTGTCGTCCGCATCGTAGATGACCGCCGTCACCGTGCCGCTGCTGTTGAGCGCGTCAGCATCGCCGGTCACCGTGACCGTGTACGTGAATTTGGTCTCCGGGGGTACCTCAGGGTCTTTCTTAAAGCGCCGCAGCTCGATGTTCGCAGACTCCGAATCGCCCGGCGTCAGACCGTTCCACTTCTTCTCGACCGTCAAGCTGACCATTTCATTCGTCAGCGTCGCCTTGTAGGCCTCTTTGGTCGTGACGGTTTCGTCCAGCTCGTCCGTGACGGTTTCGTCCAGCTTCGCCTCCACGGTCTGCTGTTTGAAGCCGATGGGATTCTCGTTCTTCTTCACCGCGGTCTCTTTCACACCGTAGGTGTAGACCACGGGATAGACGGTCCCGACTTCCAGCGTCACGCCGTGCTCCGCCGCTTCCTCCTTGTCCGCCTCCGTCGCCGTCAGGAAGCCGTAGCGCGGCAGATCGGTGATTATTGCAATCACAGTGCCTTGCTCCGGGGCGCCCACATTGATGCCGGTCGCCTGGGGATGTCTGGAGTCCGGAGACTCGGCCAGCGTGCCCGCTGTCGGGGTGGTCATGTCGACGATCTTGAAGGTCTTCCCGGCGTTGTATTTCGGCTTGATCACGCCGTCCTCGATCGTGCTCATGTCCACCAGAGCCAGGTGGAAATACTGCACCAGCTGGTAGTCGATGGTCACGCCCTCGGGCCAGGTCTTGTTCTCGCCCAGGCCGGTCCACTCCTTGTTCAGCTCAAGCTCACAGACGCTTCTCTTATTTGTGATCGGCGTGGTCGTCTGGACGTTGGCCTCGGCCTTATGGCCCTGCTGGCCCTCCGTCTCGATCAGGCTGTTGAACCAGCCGGGGGTGCTCACCTCCACAGCGCGGTAATAGAGCTGCGCCGTTTTGGAGTTGTTCGGGTCAGCATCTTCTGCGAGGACCTTGACCACGTCCAGGCCCTCCCAGGTGTAAGACCAGGCGGCCGCGCTGCCGTACCAGGCCTCGTCGGACAGAGTAGAGCCCTCGGGCTTGGGCAGCGGGAGCACCACGCAGACCGGGCTTGCCGATTCGGCGGCCTGCCAGCCTTCCTCGCTGGCGTAATTGCACCAGGTCTTGGCGGCATCGTCGCTGTCTCCCAGCACCCAGTTCTCATTGTCCTTGGAGACATAGAGCACGCCGTTCTCGGTCCTCTCGAAGCGATAGCGCTGCTGCAGCATCACGACGACCTGCTTTGAGCCGTCCGTCGGGTATTTGCCGGTGACGGAGCTCGGCGCGTCCGATCCCGCGGCGTTGCCGGCAAAGGCCTTGGTCACCTTGTAGGTGGTAGACGGGGTAGTGCGGTTGATGACCTTGAGCCGGTTCTCGCCCTTGCTGCCGATTTGGATGTTGTTGCCGGCATAGTCATTCATACCGACCGGGGCGTTGGTGTAATGGTCGTCGACCCACTTGTCATAGAGAGGCTTGTAGGTCCCGTTCACATTGGTCTTGTATTCCCCGCTCGCCGTCCGGTAGCCCACTTCCTGGATGTAATACTGGTATTTGCCGGTTTCGGCCAGGGCTCCCAGCAGGGCGCGGTTGACCTTGATGGAGCTCTCCCAGACTCCGTTGCTGTCCGGTCTCAGGACAAGCGCGTTCCGGTACAGGTCGATCTTCTCCGGGTCCGTCAGATACATCTGCCAGTTGTGGTTGTTCCTGACGTCCTCGGCGATAACCGCGGTGAAGTCCTCCGGTTCTCCGTTGCCGGAGGTGCGCCAGATCTTCACATAGACCGCGGTAGCGTCCGGCTCCCCGATCCACTGCTTGTCGATGATCAGATCGGAGGCCTGGAAGTTGGCGATACGCTCCTCGTCCTGGCCGTGGAAGACCTTCGGGAAGGCCTCAAACGCGACTTTGCCCGGTCCATATCCATTCACCGGCGTCACCGAGCTGAACCAATCCCACTCCGGGTACGGTTCGCGGTTCAGATTCTTGTAGACGTTCGTCTCGCGGAAGGAGTAATCATACTCCACCACAACGTCTTCGCCGTTGTGGATATAGAATCCGTACGTGGGCAGACTGCTGCCGCTGTCCGGAGCGTGGATGTTCGTCTGGTCGCCCCAGTTGTTCATGATCTCAAAATGCCAGAGACCCATGTATTTCAGGTAGTATTCATTCCCCCCATTGTCCAGTACAGGATTGTGGTCTGAATCATATCCGCACAGCATTTCATCGCTGTAATCCATCCAGACCGGGGTATCAGAAACCTTGCCCTGTTCGTCCAGATACTTCCCGTCCGGCATTTTGATTGCCCGGATGACCTTGAAGCCAAGGACCACATCCTTTGTGATATCTGCAGTAGAATTCAGCCACGCGCCATCATCCAGCAGCTTGAAGTACTGCTTCTTGATGTCCAGATCCGTATACTGGGTCAGCTTGTTGCAGATGGTGATGGTTCCGCCGCTCCGGTTGACATCTTCGCCGATCAGTGCAACCTGGTTGCCCTGGTTATAGGCATTTGTCTGATGGGTCTTCTCTTCCCCATTCTCATCCAGGTACGAGCTGAGATAATAGTAGAATTCCCAATCGACGGTGATTTTATTTTCTCCCTCGCCGTCTGAGGCGCTTCCGCTTTGCTGATCCTCCTGCACAAAGTAATAATAATTGTGTGAACTACCGTCGCCTGCCGTATAGGTCGTCGGCAGCGTAACCGGGCAAACCCACTCCAGGTTATTGCCTTTCAATTCAATGTTTTTATACTCTGTATCGTTTTCATCCTTAAAGACCTGCTTATCATTCCCGTTCTGGTCCTTGGACTGATACAGCGTAAAGGTGATGCCCGGGAAGCCCGTGGTGATCGGCGCGCCGCGCCAGAGCTTCTTGACGATCAGCCGGTTCGACGGACCGTTGAGCGCGATGATGCTGTCGCTCTTCTCGATCTGATGGTCGGAATCGCCGTAGAGGATCGTTGTGGGCCGGCCGTCGCGGTCAGCGCGGAAATACTGCGCGTAGCCCTTCGGGTTGCTGTTCTTCTCCACAAGATAGTACTCATACAGGGTGACGTTTTCGTTGCCTCCGTCCCCTTCACTCGTCTCCATGCGGAGAAGATGCCCAATTTGCTCCTTCCAATTGTTGCTGCTGTCCAGCAGGATCGTCCGGCTGTAGGATCTGTCGGGCAGCGGATTCGTACCGGCGGCGGTATCCAGGACCTTCGCCATATCGCCCTCGACCAGGTTCTCTCCGCCGCTTGACAGCTTAATGGTCGTATTCTGCGTCACAAAGAACTCGGGAGAGCGCACCAGGGCGTTGCTCATATTCTCACCGGACGCCGTTACCGTAATCGTCGTCGGACGGCTGCCATTGGCAAGTCTCACCGCAGGTTCCGCCGTAAAGACGGCGGATTTTTCGCTATTGTGTGGCTTGAAGTTTCCGCCCAGATACAGCCCCATGTTCGGCTGAACCTGGAGGGTGCTGATCGTATTTCCGCTGCTGTCCTCTACCGTAACAGTGACCGGATCCGCAGTCATGTCCGCGTCAGACATCTGGCTCAGATCACGGTACTCGGTATGGACAAAACGGCGCAGCTCAAACTCCGCCCAGTAACTATCATCCCGGCCATCAAAAGACTCATCCCACTGCTTCTCAAGAGAGATGTCAATGTACTCATCCTGGGTGACAGTCTTGAGTCTGTTAACGACCAGTACGTAATAGTTGGCATCCGCCTCGTTCTGTTCAGCGGTATTGGTCTCCACAGTCTCGCCGGCGTCATGGGGATAGTAGGGCACATAATGCCCGTTCTCCGGGTCGTTGTACCCCTCTTCCTCGTTCCAGGAGGAGACGATGACGCCAGTGGTGCTGTCGGTGACCCGGTAAGAGGTCTCCTCCAGGGAGTACTGGTAGCGGAAGGTGTTGCCGTTGGCGTCCGTGCCGTATTTCGGAAGATCCTTGAACGTGACGTTTTCGACCTTCGCTTTCTCCTCGGCCGTCAGCGCGCTGTCCCCTGCCAGGTAACGGCTCACAAGCTCCTGGGTCACACCGTCCATGTCGGCCTTGGTGATCGTCATCTCCCGGATCGGAGTCACATCCTGGAAGGCGTCGATCGGCACGTTCTGCCCCTCGTAGAGCGGCGCCCACTGGAGCTTAAAGGTCGCCTGCCAGTCGTACTCATCGCCTTCAAAGTCTTCCCAGGTCTTGAGCACCGGGACGTCCACCTTCGGGGACTCATAGACGTTGTAGACGAAGAACTCCAAAAAGTCGTTGGTGTAGATTCTGTCGTCATCATACCCCGGGTGATCGCCGAGGATTTCGGGGACGCTGCCATAGCTCCCATGCCCGCCCGTATAGGTGGGGCTGACATGCACATAGTTGTCGTTTTGGTGGTTTCGCCAGGCATACTCGGTCAGGATATAGGTCTCCTTGTAGCTCCATTCCTTCCCGCTCGTATCGGTGATGTCCTTCTCGATGCTGTTGGGGTCCTCGGTGATGTAATAGACTCCCGGGGTGACGTCATAGTCGTAGACAAGGCCGAGGCCCTCTTCGCCTATACTGACCGTCTTCGTATGCTGCAGCTGGGGATCCGGATAGGTCAGCGGATCTGTCGTGGCAGCGCCGACATTCAGATCCTTTACATCCTCCGACGTCTGGGACGTCTTATAGATGCCGAAGCTGCTTTCGCCGGCGTCGTTGGACCGGATGCGGTTGCCGTTCTCGTCGACCACCATCTTCGTGATCTCGACCGCATAGACCTTTACGCCGGTCTCCACGTTGGAGCCCAGGCGGAAGTCCATGCCGCAGCCGCTGATGCGGTCAACGACTTGCCAGATCTCGCCGGACTGCCACTTATCGTAGCCGAAGCCATAATTGTTTCCCTGCAGAGGCGGGCACTCGTTCCGCTTATCCCAGAAATCGAAGCTTGCCGAGAAGGCCACATCCGCCGTCACAGTCAGCGGCTCGCCGTCGGCGTCATAGAGCTGGATGTAGGTGGGATTGCCGTTATCGTCCAGTACCGGCTGATTGTTGTCGTCCAGGACAGGCATCTCCAGATTGAAGGTGATCGGCTTGACAACGGTGACGCTGTAGGTGACCTTGTGATTCAGACGGGCCTGATTGACCGCGTTCTTATACTCCACATCGTGGTCATATCTGTTAGCATCGACGGTCTCATACTCGGTGCCGTCCAGATTGGCGACCTTGAAGGAGCCCTCAATACGCACCTGGACCGTGTCGCTGACATGCTCACCCGATTCCCCGTCGTTAAACGCGTCGTTTGCCGAATAGCCGGCCAGATAGAAAGCGTCATTCAGATCGACAGGGCCGTTGTCTCCGGGCACGGTCGCCCGGATGGTCGCGCGCTTCATGTCCCCGACCGTGATCTCAAGCTGGCTCTTATCCTTGACCTGCTTTTCGGTCAGCTTCAGCTTCTGGAAGTTTGTGACGTTCAGGACAAGATTGTGATCCTCGTCATAATACTTGCCGTAGGCCAGGGGGACATCCGCGCTGGTGGTTCCGTCAATGGAGATGTCGATGTGGTTGACCGTGTGATGCGTCCAGCCCACAGGACTTGTTCTGACCGCATCGGCAAACAGGATCTCCACGGCCTCGTTTTCGGAGGCGTTGCCCTTGAGCTTCCAGGTGCCCTTTTCCTGCTTAACGCCGATGTAGCTGTTCTGGTCCACCGTGCTTCTCAGCTTACCGTTTTCATAGGTAAGCGTGGTTACAGCCATATGCGGACGGGTTTCAACTTTCGTACCGTTGTCCTTAAGGGTCACTTCATCCGGGTCGTCTTCTGACCAGCCCTGAGCATCTGTCGGGTCAATGTAACGATAATAGAAATCCGTCGGCAGCTTGTTGCCATCATAAGCAACCTGGGTCGAATGGTGGTACAGGTTCGTGCCGGTCCAGGTCCACAGCATCGGATCGTCGACCGTGACCGAGTGATCCTCCTCATGGTACTCCACCGGGGACAGC
>CAMOTB010000078.1 GCA_946625485.1 uncultured Bacteroidales bacterium
GCAAATGTAGCGAGGATTTCTCCCCGCTACAATATGTAGTTTATCGGATGCTTACGTGGATAGCACGGAAATGGGCGGATCGGTGCGGTCGGGCGCAAGTGGCTCGGCGGTGACGGCGGAAGTTTCATTGGGAAGGACCTTGACGGGTGGGTAAGTTACTGATGAGAACGGCTCACGAAAAGAGGTCAATGTGAGTTATCAGTTCGTTCAGAGGGCTGTTGTGAGGAATGACGCCACGATACTGCAGTCTTCCGACGATGATGGCCGGATGTGTATGGTATTTTTTTGCAGACGCAACAATCGCTTTCCGGCTGAAATCATGGGCAGAAACTAATTCTAATTCGGCAGGATAGGGGAGGAGGGCATTGGATGCAAAATGATCTGCTTCCTGTTCTTTCTTCAGGTTGTCAAATGTCATGGCTTTGTCTTCCAAAAAAATGTCTTTCTTACCATGGAGCAGGATGTGACCAATTTCGTGGAAGAACGAGAACCAGAATACATCATTACGCTTTTGTTTGTCAGTCATTTGGATACAGGGGGCTCCTGATATCCACCTTACGCAGCCATTCACGGGGGCGTGTTGTATGTGATGGACAAAGACCAGCTTTATTCCGACTTTCCGGCATATCTCCATAAGACGGTCCGTGAAGTCGTCCGGTTGCTTTTCGACCAGGTGTTTCATCTCCGGGATGGCTTGTTTCAAAGCGGCATCGTTGTAGGGGTTTTCAACAGACTGTTTGCCCGCCAGGACTTCTCCTTGTCTTAACCATGCGGAAACTGCGTATGGATTCTTGGTTGATGCGAGAGAAATCCGGAAGGCCACTTTGAGCTCTTGGTTGATATAGTAGTCTTTCCATGCTTGGGCTGTCGTCACGTCAAAGAAGTCGAACAAGTTTTTGATTCGCTCCGTTGCAGACCTTGTCTCCGGAACCCACCCAAGGGCAGCCATTTTTGCGTAGGGGAAAGACTGAGCCCACTTTTTGGTCTCTTCATCTTGATATATACTCTCTCTCTTCTGCCGGGCACAAAACTCGTCGTAATTCCGCTGGAGGTTCAGCCACATTCGGGCCGTGATGTGGGTTACTTGCTCAAACGCAACGGACATGTCAGGCGTTATCGAACTTGCACCGGTCAGGACAGCGTTGATTGTTTTCTCGGGCTTTCTGTACATGAAAAAGGCCGTTATCCTTTGGAGTGGAGGGTTGCCATAGTATGAATGTGGGCGCCTCGCTATTCATTTTGTGGGCCCAAAATGCGGGTGTTTCCGTATTTTCGTGCCATAATATGAATGAGATGTGGCGTCTGTTCATATTATGTCCAGCCGTCCTCTGGCCGGTGGTCAAGAAACAAAAGATCGGAATTTGTGGCTGGCGGTGGCGAAAACAGCGGTTGGAGACACAAAAACGCGGATTTTGTGGCTGGGAAAGGGAAAAACCTGACAGGAAAGAAGCTGACAGGGGGAGAGCTAAGAGGAAGAAAAGCGACAGAAAACCTCTCCTAGCGCAGGAAGTGACTAGGCTTCAGAAACTTGGAGTGGAGGTTGTGGAGGAAGGTGGAGAGGAGGGAGTCGGAGAAGCAGAGGCGGTGCTTCCAGCGGTTGTGCCACCAGCGGGTGGGTTTGACCCAGAGGGAGTGAAGGAGGGTTCCGTCTTCCTGGTCCTGATAGGAAGGATGGAGGATCTCGGCGAGGACGCGGTCGACCAGGGCGGCGTCTGTCTCGATGGCGGGGAATACCGACGGGTCAAAGCCCAGGTAGCGGACGCCGATCGCGTGGAGGATGTTGGCGAAGCGGTCCATGTTTTCGCGCCGGAAAATCCCGTAGAGCCAGGGCCAGTCGACTTCGTGGCCGTGGTGCCGGACGAAAAGGAGCCAGTCGAGGAGCTGGCGCAGGTTGATGTCGACTGAAGCGAAGTGGCTGGCGGCGTGGCGCAGGAGGAACAGGGCGTTAAAATCTGCACCCGGAAGACGCAGGATTGACCCTTCCACCGAAATCTCCCGCCACCCCTCGTTCGCCTTCTCCTTCAGCACGGCCTCCAGGCGGCGGCTCGAAGCGCGGGAATAGACATTCAGGATGTCGTAGTGGTTCTCCACCGTGCGCCCTTCAAAAGTAAAGACGGTATGGTGATGATGCGAAGAGTCGATGCGCACGCCCCGCTTTTCGGCCAGCGCCCGGTCCGCACGCTCCCATTCGCCGTACAGGTAGATGTCAATGTCGCCGGTGGGCCGGTGTTGTGGCACGGGATAGTCCAGCGACAGTCCGTAGCCCTTGAGCAGCAGCATGGGAATCCCTTCCTCCTGATAGAAGGCAGCCAGGTGCTGCAGCGTGCGGCGATACGCCTCATAGTCCTGCTCCGCCTGCAGCGTCAGGCCGAGCCATTCGAATTTGATTTCGCCCAGCGAAGCGTCGAGTTCGCCGGTGAGTTCGGGCCAGCGCTCATACAGCGCCTGCACGCCGTCGAAGGCCAGGGCGTCGAGCCCCCAGCGCATCGTCTGATCGATCAAGGCCCGCCAGTCGATCTGTTGCGACAGGAGCGCAGGACCCGCTTCCACGCGGTTTCCAACTCCCAGCGCCAGGAGATTCAGAATCAGCTGGTCCTTGACCGTCATAGCTATAAACGCAGCCTTTTATTTCCGCCGGATCTTCAGCCGGATGCCTTCCGGATGCTCTTCGCAGAAGCGCCCGGCATCCTCGACCACCATGGCCAGGTATCCGCCGCCGCCGGCGCCCGGCATCTTCAGCGCCAGGACGTCCGGCTCTGCGGCCCAGCGGTCGATGAAGGGCTGCACGGAATTCTCCGGCCGCGGCGCCTTTTCGCCCACGATCACGGGATCCACCATGCCCGGGAACATCGCTACCTGTGCCTCGAAAGAGGCTCCGTAGGCGTCTGCAAAGCGTCCCAGATCGCGCGCCAGGATGGCCTTCCAGCAGTCCTCCGCCGCATCTGCCAGCGCGTTTACCTTCCGTTCCGTGATGTCCCGGCCGGCCACGACGCTGCAGCCCGGTTTGCGCGGCCGCAGCGGCACCATCGTCAGATGTTCTTCCAGCCAGTCCAGCACCGCGGGATCCTGGCAAGTCTCGATTTTCTCCGGCCAGAAGCGGTTGTTGTAGTAATGCCGCGCCAGTCCCGGTACGCAGATGCCGATGGCATCCTGTGCGCCCGAGATGATGCCATCCGAGCGCTCCGGATCGTTTTCGAAGCAAAATACCAGCTTCGCCAGCATCTCCGGCTCCATGTCCGGCAGCTTGACGGGCCAGATCTTCTGGATCATCTTGCGCGTAGAAGTGGAAAGCCCGCAGCGGTCCCGCACTTCGAAGGTCGGTTCCAGGCTGATCGTCAAGGCCCAGCCGGGTGCCAGATAGGACACGTAAGGCTGGTCGATCCAGGTCCCTGCCAGGTCCAGGCGCGTCGGGATGCGACTCGTCTCTGCCTTCAGGTCTGTCGACGAACGGGCCTTCAGTCCTTCGGCGGGCGTGCGCTGGAGCACGACGTATTCGATCCCATGCTCTTCGCAGAAGCGCCGCTTCTCCTCCGTGCTCCCGTCGGCATTGACGACGAACACATCCGGCTTCAGCGCCTCGACGGTCGGGATGAAATCCATCACCCCGTCGCCCTGGTTGATGAAGGCATCCTTGACGTAGCGGATCGCCTTGACCATGAAGAGCCGTTCCTGCTCCGGGTACAGCGTCTTGTGGTTCTTGTAATGCAGGACCGTCTCGTCCGATCCGATCCCGACATACAGGTCGCCATACTCCGCCGCCTGGCGGAAAAATTCCACATGACCGCTGTGCAGCAGGTCGTAGCAACCACTGACAAATACTTTCTTATTGGGCATGCTATTTCTTCTTTGTCTTTTTGAGTTTGTTGTTCAGCAATTTACCGACGGGTACGCCTTCTTTTGTGCAGATGCGCCGGTTCCCTTTGGCATCGGTGATGACCATGGTGAGGTCGCCCGAGTACTTGTCGGGATCGAAGTCGACCATGCAACGCAGGACATTCCAGAGACTGACGCTGTCGCATAGGCTGACGGTGCCGGCGGGACGGACGGTGACGTTGCCGTGGGCGACGTGGGTGTCGTTGCAGACGCCCTGGACGAAGGGCCGGCCTTCATGGTAGACGATGCCTTGGATGTTGGACATCGTGAAAGCGGTCGTATCGTTGGTCAGGGTCACTGTCCAGAGAGACAGGACGCTAGGCGTTGTCCTTGTCCGAGCCGTAGCTGCCGTAGGAAGAACCGTACTTGCCGTAGGCGTAGCCGTATTTGTAGCCATACTTGTAGCCGTAGCGGCCGGCGGACTCGGTGCCGTTGAGGAGGATGGCCATGTTGTTGTACTTCTTGGCAGAATAGTACTTCTCGATCTGAGGCAGCATGGCACGCTCCAGCAGGCCTGCGCGGACGACGAAGATCGTCAGGTCGGCGAGCGGGGCGATCAGGTCGGCATCGGTCACGATCTCGATCGGCGGGCAGTCGAGGAAGATGTAGTCGTAGCTTTCCCGCAGTTTCTCGATCAGGGCAGCGAGGCGCGGCTCCGCCAGGAGTTCGGCGGGGTTCGGAGGCATCGTGCCGACCGGAAGGACGTCGAGGGCGTTGCCGCCGACTTCATGGACGACGAGTTTCTGCCAGTCGTCGGTATGGGCGTTGAGGTAGTCGGAGACGCCCTGCTTGGGCTGGCCGGCCAGGGCGCTGAGGGAACGCTTGCGCAGGTCCAGGTCGATGATGATCACGCGCTTGCCCTTGATGGCGAGGGAAGTCGCCAGGTTGGACGAGACGAAGGTCTTGCCGGAACCGACGTTGAAGGATGTGACCATCAGGACTTTGGAGCCCGCATCCTTGCCGCGCATGAATTCAAGGTTGGTCCGCACGACGCGGAAGGCCTCGTTGATGACGTTACGGGAATGGGGCTTGACGACGATCTTGCGGTCCTCGGGGTTGTCCGTGATCTTGATCCGGTCGAAGATATTCTTCTTCTGGTAAGTGGAAGGAAGCTCGCCGATGAACGGCGCGGAGACATTCTCCAGGTCCTTGCGGCCGCGCACGGTCGTGTTGAGGATCTCCTTGAGATAGAACCAGGCGAAAGGCAGGGCGAGGCCAAGCATCAGCGCGACCAGGTAGATCATCTTCTTGTTGGGAGTGACGGGGATGTTGGAACCGCCGGGGGAGGCGACAACCCGGGTATTGTAGGCGGTGAATGCCTGGGAAAGCTCATTCTCCTCGCGCTTCTGGAGGAGGAAGAGGTACAGGGCTTCCTTGACTTTCTGCTGACGCTCGTCGCTCAGGAGCCGTCCGGCCTGGAGCGGGATGTCGCTGACGCGGGCCTGGCTGGAGCGCTGGGCCTGCTGGGAGGAACGGATCTGGATGTTGATCGACTTGATGTAGTTGTCCAGGGAAGTGAGGATCGTGGAGCGCAGCGAACTCAGCTGCTGGTCCAGGTCCTTGACGAGGAGGTTCTCCTCGGAGGAATTCTCCACCAGGCGGTTGCGCTGGAGCATCAAGGTGTTGAACTGGCTGATCTGGGACTGCGTGGCGGCGTCGTCGAGACCGACGTTGCCGGGCAGCAAGGTCCCGGGGACAGCGCTCGTGATGTCCGACTGGAGGAAGCGGGCGATGGAAAGCTGGTTGTTGAGCTCCATCAGGTGCTTGCCGGCTTCGGCGGAGAGCTGCATGTCCATGCTGGCGGCCGTCTTGTAGTCCGGGATGCGGTGCTCACTCTGGTAGGAGGTGATCGTCTTGTCGACGCTGCCCAGCTCCTGCTCGATGATGCGGAGACGGTCGGCGATAAACTCGTTGGTGGACGTGGTGATCTGGTTCTTGTCCTTGATCCAGTTCTCGTTATAGACGTTGATGACCATCCGGAGGACATCCTCGGCACGCTGGATGTTGACATCCTTGAAGCCGAGATTGATCACGGTCGTGTTTTTGTCGCTGAGGGTGGCGGACAGGCGGCTGCGATAGGCGCGGGACGTGCTGAGCAGGCCCCGGCGGGTGACCAGGACCGGGCGGTCGGGCTTGGCCTGGTCGGCATATTGCGAACGGGTGACCAGGATCTTGCCGATCGGGGTGTCGGTCGTGTCGCCGTAGGCGGCTTCGACCACTCCCTTGAACTTCTCTTTTCCGCGGACGAAGTCCTTGAGGGAGACGTTGGCGGAGTCGGCGATGGTCAGGGTCAGGCCGGCGCCTTCATTGCGTCCGAGATCCAGGAATTCGACCTGTACGGGCAGGCTGCTGCCGTAGATCGTGTGCTTGTAGCGCAGGCCCTGGAGCTTGTAGTCCACGTCAAGATGCAGGTTCTTGACCACCTCCATCATCAAGTCCGGGGAAAGGAAATTGATGATTTCGTTGTTGACGTTGACGCGGGACTGGCCGAAGCCGAGATCCGTGAAGGCCGAGGAGATGTCGGCGGAGACGGAACCGGACTTGCGGTCCTCCTTGATCAGGACGGAAGCGCTGCGGGTATAGACGGGAACCGTCTTGATGATGTAGAAAGTAGCGGCCAGCAGGCAGATGGCCAGCGAAATGGCGAACCATTTCCAATTGTTGATGCAAAGGGCCCAGATATCCTTCAGGGTCAGGGTGCTATCTTCCTGCTGCCGGGCTTCGGTATTGCTGTTGTAGTTATCCATATTCGATGAAATGTCGTCGCCGGCGCAGTCCGTTCCTGCCTGTTGGCTGAGGAAGCATTCTTTCGCTTCCGAAGCGAAGCTGGCAGGACGGCAGCCGGCTATGAATTATTTGAAAATCAAGACGGCAATGGAGGTTGCCAGCGAAGCGATCGAGACCCAGAAGGAGCTGGACCGCACGTTGTTGCCGTTGACCGTCGCCTCACGACGACGCTTGTCATTGGGCGTCACATAAATGACGTCGCCCTGCTGGACATAGAACGCCGGGGAAGCATACATCTGCCTGGCATCGAGGAGGTTGATCTTGTAGATGTGGTCCTTCTTGCCGTCGTGGCGGATCAGCGTGACATCCTCGCGCTGGCCGTTGATCGTCAGGTCACCGGCGAGGCCGATCGCATCCAGGATCGTGAACCGGTCCCGGTCGATCTTGAAACGTCCCGGACGGGTCACTTCGCCGAGGACGGAGAAGCCGAGGTTCATGAATTCGACGGTCACGACCGGATCCTTGATCTGGCGGCTCTCGATGAGGAGTTCCTTGATATGCTCGGCGGTCTGCTCCCGCGTGCGGTCGGCGACGAGGATGGGGCCGATCACCGGGAAGTCGATGTAGCCGTTGCTGTCGACCGTGTAGCCGGAGATGCTGTTGGAAGCTGTCAGGGACGAGCCGGTGCCGGCCATCGAGGTAAGGGTCTGCGCCTCACCGATACGGGTGGTGTAGTAGGGGAGGTTGAACATCGCGGTGACCTGCGGGTCGCGGCTGTTGACGATGACCGAGATCTGGTCCATGGGCTTGAGCCGGATGGGCTGGGCCTTGGCGGGAGTCAGGGTCGTGTCATTGACGGCATCCTGGAAATAGGAGATGTTGGCAGGCGTGGCACAAGACGCCATCGCGGCGAGTACCAGTCCGAAGATTGCGGCCCGGAAGGGCCTGAAGGATTGTTTCATTCGTTTATGATTGTTTGTTGTTTATCTGAGTTGCCTGTCTGCAGCCGTTTTATTTCTTGTGCCAGAAGTCGGTCATGCAGGTGTATTCGGGGACGGTCTCTTTCATCAGGTCCACCATGGCGGGGATGTTGACGTCTTTGGCGAGCCGGACCATCTGATGGAGGATCTCATCGACTTCCGCGAACTGATATTCACGGACTTTTGCGATGCGGATGCGGGGATGGAAGGAGGGGAGGGTGTTCTCGTCATTGGCGAGGACTTCCTCGTAGAGCTTTTCGCCGGGGCGCAGGCCGGTGTATTCGATCCGGATGTCGCGGCCGGGCTCGAAGCCGGCGAGGCGGATCATGCGTTTCGCCAGGTCGGCGATCTTGACTGGGGTGCCCATGTCGAAGACGAAGATCTGGTTTTCGCGGGACATGGTGGCGGCTTCCATGACGAGGCGGCAAGCCTCGGGGATGGTCATGAAGAAGCGGTT
>CAMOTB010000079.1 GCA_946625485.1 uncultured Bacteroidales bacterium
CGTCATCGGTATCATCCCCTCCGTGCTGACGTCCATCTTCATCTCCCGTCTGATCATCGACGACCGGATCAAGAAGGGCAAGAACGTCACCTTCGAGAACAAGCTGACCGCCAACTTCCTGAAGAACACGCATGTCGACTTCCTCGGTGCGCGCAAGTGGGCCTATATCATCTCCGGCGCCCTGATCCTGATCTCCCTGATCTCGATGTTCACCAAGGGCTTCACCTATGGTGTCGACTTCACCGGCGGCCGTACCTATGTCGTCCGCTTCGACCAGCCCGTCACGGCTGAGGATGTCCGCTCCAAGACCCTCGATGTCTTCAATGCTGCCGCTGCGGCCGATCCTACGGTCGAGAGCGCTTCCGTCGAGGTCAAGCAGTTCGGTGGCGAGAGCCAGATGAAGGTCACGACCTCCTACAAGTTTGACAACGATGCGACCGAGGTCGATGCCGAGATCGAAGGCATGCTGTACGAGGCTTTGAAGGGCTTCTTCAAGGAGCCTGTCACCCTGGCTCAGTTCACCTCCACCCTGGAGAACCCGAACGGTATCATTTCCTCCGACAAGGTCGGCGCAACGATCGCCAACGACATCAAGCGTTCCGCTATCATCAGCGTCCTCCTCGCCCTGCTGGTGATCTTCACCTACATCGCCATCCGCTTCAAGAAGTGGACCTGGGGTCTCGGCGGTGTCGTCTCCCTGGCGCACACGACCCTCATCGTCATCGGCTTCTTCTCCCTGTTCTCCGGGCTCCTGCCGTTCAACCTCGATGTGGACCAGACCTTCATTGCGGCTATCCTGACGATCATCGGTTACGCCATCAACGATAACGTGGTTATCTTCGACCGTATCCGTGAGAACCTCGGCCTGCATCCGAACGCCGACTTCAAGGAGACGGTCAACCAGTCCCTCAATGCGACCCTGACCCGTACGGTCAACACTTCCGTGTCGACCCTCCTCCCGATGCTCGCGATCGCGATCTTCGGTGGTGAATCCATCCGTGGCCTGGCCGTCGCCCTCATCCTCGGTATCCTGATCGGAACCTATGCTTCCATCATGATCGGTACGCCGGTGATGTACGATGTGACCAACAAGGTTGCCGCCAAGAAGGCCGCCAAGAAATAAGTCAGATTGTTGATAAAATCAGCCCGGTTTCCACCTCGGAAGCCGGGCTTTTTTTATAACTTTGTCTGGTCCGACCCCAGAGTTTGCGCCTATGTCCTTCGTACACCTTCACGTCCATACCCAATACTCGATCCTGGATGGCTTCTCCGCCATCCCGAAACTCTTCAAGCGGGCCTCCCAGCTGGGGATGCCGGCCCTGGCCATCACGGACCACGGCAACATGTATGGCGTCAAGGAGTTCATGAAGGTGGCGGGCAAATACCCCGACATCAAGCCGATCATCGGTTGCGAAGTCTATGTCACGCGGCACTATGACCACCGGCTCAAGGACAACGAGCACCGCAAATACTACCATCTGATCCTGTTGGCCAAGAACTACGAGGGCTACAAGAATCTGATGAAGATCGTCTCGATCGGCCACATCGAGGGGAAATACTATGACAAGCCCCGCGTTACGCACGAGATCATCAAGAAGTACCATGACGGCCTGATCTGCTGCTCGGCCTGCCTGGCGGGAGAGATTCCCCGCGATATTGTCGCGGGCGACCTGGAAGGAGCGCGCAAGGCGATCCGCTGGCACCAGGAAGTTTTCGGAGAAGATTATTACCTGGAGGTGCAGCTTCACAAGACCGAAGTGCCCGGGGGACCGATCGACGTGTACGAACACCAGCTGGTGTCCAACGCCGGCATTTTCGAACTGGCCGCCGAGATGGGCGTCAAGGTCGTGGCGACCAATGACGCGCACTTCGTCATGAAGGAAGACGGACCGGCGCACGACCGACTCATCTGCCTGACGACCAACGCCCTGATTGACGATCCTGGCCGGATGCGCTATACCCAGCAGGAGTACATCAAGAGCGAGGAAGAGATGGCCGCCTTGTTCCCGGACCATCCGGAGGTCCTTGCCAACACCCTCGAGGTGGCGGACAAGATCGAACGCTACAAGATCGACCGGGACCACGTCCTGCCGAAATTCGACCTGCCGGCCGAATTCCTCGCGGGGATCGACGGTTACCTGGAACAGTACAAGTCGGTCATTGACGAGGGGCGCTGCGACAAGAACGGAAATTACCGCGGAGACGAGTTCTGCCGCTCCGTCGCCTATCTGTGCTACCTTACCTATGAGGGCGCCCGCCAGCGTTACGGTGAGACGCTGACCGAGGAGCAGGCGGAACGGATCGACTTCGAGCTCAAGACGATCTGCCGCATGGGTTTCCCGGACTATTTCCTGATCGTCCAAGACTATATCGCGGCGTCGCGCGCCATGGGTTCGATGGTGGGACCGGGACGTGGATCAGCGGCCGGATCGGTCGTGGCTTACTGCCTGAAAATCACCAATCTGGACCCGATCCGCTACAACCTCCTGTTTGAGCGCTTCCTCAATCCGGACCGTATCAGCATGCCGGATATCGACGTGGACTTCGAGGATCTGGTCAAGGCACACAAATACGTCGAGGACCGCTACGGGGCGGACCATGTCTCGCGCGTGATCACCTTCGGCACGATGGCGGCCAAAAGCGCGATCAAGGATGTGGCCCGGATCAGCAACGTCTCCATCGACGAGAGCAACCGCCTGTCCAAGATGGTCCCGGACCGCCTGAGCGAGCGGGTGGAGAAGGAATATCCTTTCAATCCCAAGCTGGATGAGCTTCGTCCGGGTTTCAAGTCCTTCGAGAAAGAGATCGAGGTGGACGATCCGGACCGCCCGGGAGAGAAGAAACTGGAGAAACGCTGGTTCCAGAAGGGCATGGAGGAGGTGGACGTCAAAATCACCCTGGAGAACTGCTACCGTCTGGTCCCGGACTTCAAGAACGAGCTTGAGAACGGTCCCGAGATCAACAAGGAAGTCCTGGAGTATGCCCGGCAGCTGGAAGGCAGCATCCGCCAGGTGGGACAGCATGCCTGCGCGACGATCATCGGCCGGGGCAACCTGACAGACTATATTCCGATCTGCCTGTCCGTGGATAAGGAGACGGGGGAGAATGTGTGGACGAGCCAGTATGACGGGCATTATATCGAGGATGTCGGCATGCTCAAGATGGATTTCCTGGGGCTGAACACCCTTTCCATCATCCATGAGACGCTGGACAATATCAAGCTTCATACGGGCGAAGACATTGATATCGAAGCCATTCCGATCGACGATAAGAAGACTTACGAGCTCTATGGCCGCGGCGACACGACGATCATCTTCCAGTTTGAATCTCCCGGGATGAAGCGCTGGCTGATGCGCCTGCATCCCGAGCGCTTCGAGGACCTGATCGCTATGAATGCCCTGTACCGGCCGGGGCCGATGGACTATATCCCGGACTTCGTAGAACGCAAGCAGGGACTCAAACCGATCGAGTACGACCTCCCGGAGATGGAGGAGTATCTCGCAGAAACCTATGGCGTGACGGTGTATCAGGAGCAGGTGATGCTGCTTTCCCGTAAACTGGCGTCCTTTACCAAGGGTGAGGCGGACAAGCTCCGCAAGGCGATGGGCAAGAAGCAGATCGCCGTCATGATGGAACTCAAGGACAAGTTCATGAAACAGGGCATGGCCAACGGCCATCCCGAGAAGACCCTGGACAAGATCTGGAAGGACTGGGAGAAATTCGCCCAGTATGCCTTCAACAAGTCCCATGCGACCTGCTATGCCTGGGTGAGTTACCAGACGGCCTGGCTGAAGGCCCACTATCCGAGCGAATTCTTTGCGGCGAACCTCAGCTGCAACCTCGACAAGTCAGATGAGATCAAGAAGATCATGGGCGACTGCAAGGCGCACAAGATCAATGTCTTGAGTCCGGATGTCAACGAGTCGCTCGCGCATTTCACCGTCAATAAGAAGGGGGACGTCCGCTTCGGTCTGGGCGGTATCAAGGGCTTCGGCTCCAACGTCGTGGATGCGATCCTGAAGGAGCGTGAGGACGGCGGTCTGTTCGAGGATGTGTATGACTTCATGGAGCGGGTACCGGTGATCAACCGCCGGGCCTTGGAGAGCCTGATCTACGCCGGTGCGCTGGATTCGTTCGGCTGCCGCCGGACGCAGTTCTTCCTGCCTTGTGCCAGCGGAGACTTGTTTATCGACGAACTGGTCAAGTACGCGGACCTGTACCGTCGGGATGCGATGGATTCGTCGGCGTCCCTGTTCGGGGATGTCGAGGAACTCAAGCCCGTTCGGCCCCAGATGCCGGCTCCGCCGGAGGACGAGAATGCAATGACGCTGCTCCAGAAGGAGAAGGAACTTGTCGGGATGTATATCTCGTCCCATCCGCTGGATCGTTATCGCTTTGAGATCGAGCAGTTTACCAATACGGAACTGATCAACTTGGAGTCCTCGATCGAGGAGTGTGACCGGACGCGCAAGCCGAAGAAGGTCACTTTCGCCGGGATCGTGACGGACGTGAAAGACCTGACGACACGGACCGGGCGTCCTTTCGGGCGGATCACGCTGGAGGACTTCACCGGGCCGTACGAACTGTCTTTGTTCGGCAAGGATTACGAGAATTATAAGCCGCTGGTACAGCTCCACTCGAGCCTCTATGTCAAGGGGGAGGTTCGGGAGAAGTATGCCCTGAAGCCCGAGGAGCGCGCGCAGGGCAAGACGGCACCGTACGATTTCAAGATTTCAGAAATCTCGCTGCTGGGCAATGTGACGGATTCCCACGTGACCGGCATCACGCTCAATGTCGGTTCGGGGCAGGTCGATGCCGCGTTCCGTAAGGACCTGGTCCATCTGCTCAAGACCTACAAGGGCCAGACTCCGTTGTATCTCTTTATCATCGATCCGCAGACCGGATACAAGATCGAGTTCAAGTCCAAGAAGTTCCAGGTGGCCATCAACAGCGATTTCCTCGCCGAAGTCGAACGCCTCGGCATGACCTTCAAGATCAGCCGGAAATAGCGATTTTTACTCTTTCAGCATACGCCGGATTCGATAAGCCGGCGACTCTTTACTGACACGTTTGTGGACGAAATTTTCGACCGCAAATCTCGTAACTCGCTCTTATTCAGTTCGAACATGTAATCCGCAGGAAACTTGTTTAGGTTATTTCTCACAGCCTCATTCACACGCTTAGTATCTACGCCATACAGCATCGCTACATCCGCATCAGCAATTACCTGCGTATTCCGAATCACCACGATTCTCTCTTCCACGCCCTTCGTTCCCATAAGGGATCCATCAGATTCTATTTTCGCTTTCTTTCTGGAAGTGAAAGATTTCTTTAAAACATCCAAAAATAACGGCATTGGACCAAAGCCGTTTGTATGGTTCCGCCGTTGTCGGACGGCTATTTGAGCTTCTCCAGCGCCTCCAGGAAGCCGTCATCTCCGAGCCTCGGTAAGGATCCGTTCACGATCTGCCCGTCGGGGGTAACCAGCTCGTTGTGCGGGATTCCGTTGAACCCAAACAGGGTCGTCAGCTGGATGTACTGCGCCTCCGGGATGCGGTAGCTCACTTCGCCGGCGAGATGTTCCGCGACGTATTTCTCATAAGCCGCGGCCGGCGTGCTGCGGTCTCCGGTGATGAAGACCAGTTCCAGGTCGGGCGAGGAGGCAATCTTTTTGCGCAGGGCTTTGGAGGCTTCGATCCCTGCCCGGCAAGGACCACAGCCCGTGGACCAGAAGTCGATATAGACCCATTTCCCCCGGAAGGGAGCGACCAGGCCGTTGAAGATGTCCGTCGCCTGTCCGTCAGGCAGGGTATAGGTCTTCGCCTTTTCGGCGCAGAGTTCGTCCAGGGTCGCCTGCATGCGGGCTTTCAGGTAGGGGGAGCTTATCACGGAGAGGCGCTCCTCCCAGACTTTGCGGGCGTCGACCGTTTCCGTTTCGAAGCTTCCGTCCGCTAAGAGACGGACCCAATTGGCGACCGGTCTTTCCGCCTCCTGTTCCAGGGTCTTGCGGTTTTGCAGGGCAGCCTGCAGGAAGATGGAGGGACCAGCCTGGCGGAAGAGGGCACTGTCTACTGCGGCCATCTCCACTGGCGTCTTGTTGCCCAGCAGGGGCGAGTATTGATAGCGGTTGGACAGGAAATGGATGTCATTGTTGAGCGAAAAAGCTGTCCAGTCTGTGGGGTCCAGCCTGGGCGTCAGGATATATTGGGCCGGGTCGGCCATATCCCGATTGCGCTGCTGGGCCAAGGAGTCAGCCGGGACACCGAAAGCCTGGCGGGGCATGTAGATCTTGACGCTCATCTCATCCTCTGCCCCATTGATCCGCAGATATTGTTTCAGGAGGTGGGCCTCCTCCGCGGAGAATCCCTGCCGCCGGCAGATATAGTCCACAAGTTGCTCCATCTGCGCGTAATGCGCTACCGTGCGGGCATTGATTTCGCTGAAGGAAAGTGTCTTCCATTCCTTCTGGGAGAAGGCTTCCCAGAGCGGGAAACCCAGGCGAGGCATCGCGCCGGACATCCATTCGGCCAGCGCGCCGCAGCGTGTCCCGGCCGGAAAATGTACGGCCCCGGTGCTGTCCACCGTCATCTGCGTCTGCCCGTCCGGCTCCAGGAAGAAATAATAGCTGGTATGATGATCATCCCAGACATAGCTCAGGATCGGGTGCTCCAGCGGGATTTCCATCCGGAAGCTGCCGTCCTCCCCGACCGGGCAGGACTGCTTGTTCCCTTCCTGGAAGGCGTTGTAGCCGAAGAACTCCAGCAGTTGCGGTCGCCGGCCGCCCTCAAAGCGGCCGCAGAGCGTTCCGGTCCCTTTGCGGAAGAAGGCGTTCTCGTCCCGGACGGCGGCCGAGGCGTCCTGTACAGGCTTGATCTTCAGCGGCCGGAGGCTGTCGTGGATGCCATAGACCATCCATCCCTTCGGTTCGATGAAGTCCAGCGCGCGGGTGCCCGTCGGCGCCGGGGCGAAGTACAAATCGAAAGAGGCCTTCCCGTCGGGGCCGTATTGTTCACGGTAATCGGGTCCCGGCGTGATTCCCTCACCCCCTGTCAAGGCATAACGCTGCCCTTTGTCTCCAAGCAGATAAGCGTTTTGCTGCACGGTGAATCTGCTCCCGGGCCGTCCCTGGGCCGTCATGTGTAGCACCGTCCGTTCCGGCGTGAATGCTACTCCGTTCACTTCGATATTCTTGTCGGAGTACAATGTCTCCACCGCCTTCCACTCCTTGGGACCGCAGGCCAGCGAGAGGACAAGCAAAGGAAGCAGCCCGATCATATATTTTGCGTGATTCATAAATGGCTGATTATCTGGTTAATACGAGATTAAGGGTCGATAAAAATACGAAGGGCGATTGTATAAAGTGCTTTTTATCAGCGCGTTGCGAAAAACGGTCGCAATCAGCGAACTTCCAGGATGGTGCCGTTGTCCTTGGCGGCGGCTTCTTTCCATTTCTCGGTGTAGCCGGGCTGCTCGAGCTTGTCGGGGGTGCCGTCGTGGTACTGGGTGTGGAGGAAGGATCCGTCCTCGGCCTGGGCCTTGACGTTGCCGTCGATAAACTTCACCAGCAGCGTCTCTTCCAGCTTCACCCATTCCCCGAACTGCTTTTGGGCGGTCTCCACGGTGTAGCGGGTCAGTTCGCGGCGGATCTTCTTGAGCGCCCGCTTGCTGCCGGGACGCTTGGCGTTCTTGTTGTAGATCGCGAGCATCTTAGCATCCTGGGCAGTTACGGCCTCTGCCTGGGCGTTCTCAAAGGCATCAATCTGCGCCCGCACGAAGGGCTCCATCCGGTCGTACATCTTGTAGCAGGCGTTGGACACGCGGTTGTTGACCCAGAAGGAGGCGGTCGGCGAGTAGTGCAGCAGGTCGCCGTTTCCCACGCGGAAGCATTCCGGCACCTCGGCTGTATAGGCGTAAATGGGTGTCAGATAGGAGGTTGCGGCATCGTCGGTGCCGAACCAGGTCAGGGCGCCGAT
>CAMOTB010000080.1 GCA_946625485.1 uncultured Bacteroidales bacterium
GACGGAATGGGGCATGACGCCGCAGACGGTCAATGCCTACTACAACCCCACCACCAATGAGATCTGCTTCCCGGCCGGCATCCTGCAGCCCCCGTTCTACAATCCGGATGCGGACGATGCCGTCAACTACGGTGCCATCGGTGTCGTGATCAGCCACGAGATGACTCACGGCTTCGACGACCAGGGCCGCCTCTTCGACAAAGAGGGAAACATGAACAACTGGTGGACGGAAGCTGACGCCGAGGCCTTCAAGGCCAAGACCGCCGTCCTGGTCAAACAGTTCGACGAAGTCGAGGTCCTGCCGGGCGTCCATGCCAACGGTGCAGCCACGCTGGGTGAGAACATCGCCGACCACGGCGGCCTGCGCATCGCCTACTCCGCCATGGAGGACTCCTTCGGCGACAAGCACCCGGAGCCGATCGACGGCTTTACGGCCGAGCAGCGTTTCTTCCTGGCCTATGCCACGGTCTGGGCCCAGAACATCACCGACGAAGAGATCCAGCGCCTCACGCTGATGGATGTCCACTCCATCGGCGAGAACCGGGTCAACGTCAGCCTGCGCAACCTTGACGCCTTCTTCGATGCCTTCGGCATCAAGGAAGGAGACAAGATGTGGCGTCCCGAATCCGAGCGCGTTACCATCTGGTAAATCTCCGCTTCTTTTTTCAAAGCTCCTTCCGCTCCAAGGCAGAAGGAGCTTTTTTATTGGAAATGCCGCAAGGCTGCCACGCTCATTCCTCAAAGTCCGAGGCGTCCAACGGCACGGCATAGTCGTACAGCCGGAGGTAATAATTCCCGGTGAAACCGCCGTAACTCTTGATGTCGAGATGTCCTCCTTCCGGAATGAGCTGCCGGGTATTGGGATCGTACAGGCGCCAGTACAGTTTTTTATGATACCACTGTCCGGTCCGGCTCCCCAGCGACTCATAGCTCTCCCGGGCAAAATCATCTACAGAGAAACTGCACTCGTCCCACAGCCAGTTGGTTATATCCGGACATAGGAGACTGCCATATTCGCGGCTCAGAAGCTGGAAGGACAGATAATCCGGCCAAGCAGGCCGAGCCGGGTAAGGCTCACTGAGACAGATTTGCGCCCCATCCAGGCTGATGGTCTTCGGGATCTCGCTCAGGATTGCCTGCGGAATGTAGAACGGAGGCAGGCTGACGTCTCCCCCGCCTCCCGCGGAGGAGGACTGTGAAGTAATCAGGTTCGGGACGAATTTGTCGTTATAGAGACACGGGACGATGAAGTAGTGATCCTCATCCGTCACGTCCCAATCACTCGCACTCGACCAGGATTCCAACTTTGAAGTAACGGCGAAATCGAGCCAGATTTCCGTTCCGGACAGGCGGATGTCGCTGCTGACGCCGGACCGCGCATTGGTTAGGCGGGCAAACACATACAGATACGTTCCCCGGAAGGTATAGGGCGAAGGGAAATGACTGACCAGTTCCGCATAGGTCGGTTGCAGGCGCAGGAGCGAACCGGAGCCATCCGCCGCAGGAATCCAATCATACGGGCAGGCCACATAGCCGGATCCTTCTCCATACCCGCCCGTCGGGAATCCGATACAGAGTTTGAGATTGGAGGCATCCCCCAGCCCCATCACGGCCGTACCGGAAGATACCAGCGTCATCGCCTCCTCCGTATCTGGCATATAATAGCGGTTCTCCCCGGCGAAAACGGTACCCGAAGCGAGCCTCAGCGGCTCGTCGATCACTACAGTCCGGGACAGGCTGACCATGGATCCGGCATAAATGTCCGCTTTCGGCGTCAGCGTCAGCTGGTAAGTCCCCGGCAGCGCAGCCAGGTCGTTTCCCCAGCCGACGACATACAGCCCCTGCTCATCCACATCGAAATATTCCACGGCCGTGGTACTGCCTTCCTTTACGGCACGGTACCGGGGCGAAAGCAGTTCCTGATACAGGGCATCGTCAAAGGCCGAACGGGGAAGGTCGTAGGATAGCGACCAAGGTGTGTTGCTGCCATTGTCAATCCGCAGCGCGTTGGCCGCACCATCCGCAAAGGCCCGGTACGTCCCGCCCACTTGCAGGTAAACCGGAGAAACCGTGAGATCGCAGGTACAGACGCTGGACCGGCTCCCGTCCGTGCGCGTCACCGTCAAGGTCACGCTCCCCTCTTTCAAGGCTTCGACGCGATAATCGTTTCCCTGCCGCACCAGCCGGGCGACGGAAGGATCGCTGACAGAAGCCGACAGGACGGAACCTTCCAAGACATTGGAGCAATGAAGCGTCCCCGCCTGCGCGACATAGGCCGGAGGAGCGGTGGCCCACTCCAGCTGCAGATCCGGCAGGGCGCCCGATTTGACCAGCAGCGTACAGACCGCTTCGACGGCACCGTCAAAGGAGACGGCCCGCAGGAGGACGCTGGCATCTTCATCCAACTCTGCCTGGCTTTCCAGACGGACCTGGCTTCCGGACAGAACCGGGTCGGAGAGGGCTGCAGCACGGAAGGCATCCCGGTCCCACTCCAGCGTATAATCAATCCCGGAGGGGTTGCTGACCACGGACGTCGTCCCCGTTGCCAAGGCTTCCATCTCCACGACGGCAGGGTCGAAATAGAGCTGGCGGCGGTCTGTCACATCGCCCCGCTCCACCTTCCAGGAATCGCGGTAGACGCCCAGGTCGGAGACAACCAGGGTCAGGGTATATTCCGTGTTGCGCGTGACGTCGAAATTGGTCGTAGCATCGGTACCCAGATACATCCGGTAGGTATGGAGGGCACTCAAGGCGCCGCTATGGTCCCGGTAGCGCCCTTTCACTTCCAGATAGGTACAGGAAGATGCGACCGCCGCGACGTCCGGATCGAAATACTCTTTGCGCCAGGGGTCCGTATTGCCCGGCAGCAGGGTTCCCTGCCGGTTTTCAAGCGGATACACGGCAATCGCCGATGAGGCGTTGAGCAAGGCCAGGTCCGCCGCTGAAGCATAATCGCCATCATATACCTCCCCCGCAGCATGTTCCGGAGCGAACACCTCCATCCTGCGCGCCGCCTGACGAAGCCGGACCGACTCAACGGAGAAAGTGCCATGGCGAAGGGCGGAACGGTCCACACGGAAATTGTACTTGGCCGCCAGCCTGACCATGGGTACGGCGACTTCGTTCGAGGCCGCCACGGCACCGGAGGAAGAGGGAGAAACCGTAATGCGTAACGCGGGAGCGGAAACCATCGGGATGCGCCCGCCGAACGCATCCAAGGACAGGTCCAGGGCATAATCGTGGATAGCCTGCTCGGAGGCCGGAGCCTGGCGTCGTCCTACGTTTGCTAGGGCATAGACCGAATAGGTCTCACCGTCCAGCAGTTTCAGGACGACCGGATCGGAAGATTCCCGATACTCTTCCCATTCGAGCCGCCCGTTCCGATACAGGAACAGGTTGATATCATGGATGATACCATCTTCTGACACCATGGCACTCCGGGTGGCATGCTGCATGGCTGAGGGATCGAAGGAGAATCTCATCTCGGACAGGTCCCGTGCTCTCGGGACGGAGGAAACGTTCCTGTCCGGAGCCATGCAGGAAACTGCGCCCCAGATAAGGAGAATGAACCCGGTCAGAATCTTACAACATTTCATACTACAAATATTCATAATAGGGATCTTGGCTCGCCCAATCTGTCACGCGGAAGGAAAAGCGGACAGCGGATTCGGAGGTGACGCTTTCTTCATCGTCCGAACCGGGACGCGACAGGATCACTTCAGAGAGAAAATAGGAATGATTGGCCTCGATGCCCGGGATATCTATGACATAGTAGCAGGGTACATCATCCAGAGAGGCGCTGATAACCAACCGGGTAGGACGGGGACTCCAGGTCCCTCCCCTCGCCGCCGAAGTACTTCCGTTGGGATAGACATAGAATGTGTGCAATTCGTCCAGGGAGGAGACCACTTCCTTGGACACCGTATCACACAGCAGGTCCGGGCACTCCCCCTGATCTCCCATCCGGTTGGACCAAGCCAGGGGCGCCGGGTCGGAAAGGGTCCGTCCGGAAACGACGTTGGTCATATAGATCTTATGGATAACCAGGGCCTTAGCCTGGAGAACCGCAGAAGTGAAAGACTTGGTGATCTTGGCGACGGAGACCTTGGCACAAAGCCGCTCAACCGTAACGGATACGGATCTGTCGGACTGCACCGTCAGCGGAACGCGTCCGGCCATGACCAGATGGTCCGGTGCATTGTCCGTGAGGCGGGAAAGCGTGCCTTCCAGATCCGAAATCCGGACGACGGAGCCCAGGGCCGGTGCGTTGGCAAGAACCCACACCGTCTTTTCACCCAGGCGGCAACGCAGCGTCACGCTGGCGTCGGATGAGGAACCATACGCCTCCAGTTCTTCTCCGTCAAAGACAAAGACCTGGATATCCGAGATGCGGGATTCCCGCGCTTCACTGGCATCCGTCACCCGGCTTGAAACAGGGACCCTGGCCGAGACCGACAACGTGACCCCGGCCTCCGCCTGCTTCTGGCAGGCCCCGGTAAAGGCCAGTAGGCACAGCGCCCATGCGCAGAATAATAGACGATTCTTCATAAGGATTCTAATTCATACGGTGAAAGGGAATTCGACCGTCCGGTCCCAGTCGCTGATCGTGATGCTGACGGAGAGCGTGACATAATCCACCCTCACGGTGACATCGGAGAGCGAAGCGGCATTCCAGTCATAGCCGATATCCGTCAGGAAGCGGCCCAAAGGAATGGAATTGTCCAGATGCCCGTCCTGCTTGTCCAACAGCAGGATCATCAAGTCATCCGATTGCTGACGGGGCAGGCGGAAATGACAGGACCCGTCCTCTTCACATCGGATAGGGAAACGGAAACGGCCCTCCAAAGCTTCCCGTGTCCGCAGATCCAGGCCGGAACAGCCCGCCGTAACGACCATGCGATAATCGAAGGATTCCAGGCCGAGGATTTCAATACGGGAGAACTGCTTATACATCTCAAGGACACAACGGGCTTCTTCCCCCTCGCAGGGAACCAGTCGGGAAGATACGTACAGACAGTCCGATTCCTGTCCTTCCGGATAGCGGACCACCCCGTCGGTCATCAGGCCGGCATCCAGGCCCAGAACGCCGGTAACCCAGACCGATCCCTTCGGAACTTGATAGACATATTCCGGCTGGGCCTCCTCATAAGGGACCCGGGACTCACGGATCGTCGTTCCATCCTGCAGCAAGGCAATCCGCAAGTCTCGGTCCCACCAGGATGGCGGAGTCAGGCTGGCATTCAAGACTTGAGACAAATCCACTGTCAGATAACATGGGCACCCCGACCTGTCTTCCTTGATGGAACAGGAAGACAGGAGGGTACACAGAAAAGGTAACAGAAAGGATATGATCCGTTTGGAGTCCATCTTATCAATAAGTGACAGTCTTGCTGAATCCCGTAGCCCAGTCTTTGACCGTGACGGTGAAGGAAACGGTCCCGTTATCCAACAGATCATCCGGATGGTCCACGCCGGGTCCGGTAATCGTCAGTCTGGTGACGGTGTAATGGGTATTGACATCCAGGATATTCCCCGTACCGACGATGTCTATGGGATAATAATAAACGCGGTCTCCCAGTTTAGTCTCCACCACCAATCTCGTTCTCCGGGGTGACCAGTTGCCTCTGTGCGCGTCCGTCGTGGTCGGATTGGCATAGCAATAGAAATAGTGTTTCGTGGTATAAGGCGTAACTTGTCCGGAGGCTGTCTGCACGGTCACGGGTGAGTTGAACTTGTCCGCAATCAAGGCATTGCAGTCACCGGAAACATATTCCATCTGGTTATACCAGGTGCCGGCCGTCGGCGTCTGGGTATAAGGGCAGGTGCCGTTCACGTTGATCAGGTAGATGCCCGTAACCACGAAGGTCTGTGATTTATGGGCCGCTGCAGAGAAATTGGAGACGATTTCGTCGATTTCGACCTTGGAGGCAAAGCGGCGCACTTCCACATTGACGGTAGATCCGCTTGTAAAGGTCTGATTGTCAAGGGATCCGATCATCTGCAACCCGGCAGCGGAATTGTCTTTCAGGTAGGACACCTTGGATGTCAAAGCCGAAGGCGTGCTGCATCCGGAAAGGTCTTCCGCAACGTTGGTTACGGCATACACCTTATGACCGGAGATGTTGAGCGGAACCGTGGCGGAAAGGCTTCCGGAGTTCGCTTCCGCATAAGCGACCAGATTGTTCGTAGAATTGAAAATCAATACCTGAAGTCGTGTCACGGCGGATTCAGCGGCCGGAGAAGTCGAGCGGGTATCCGGGTCAGCGCCATCGGCCGACAGGCAAAAGGAGACTTTCCCCCACTGGATATCGGCCTCGGAAGTACGATCGGGGGTCTTGAATTCTACGATGTCGCAGGAAACTGCGAACAGGCTCAGGCACAAGGCCGAAAAAAGAAGTTTTCTCATTGTTGTTTGTTGTTTTTGTTAAAAAATGGGTTAGTTATTGGTTTCGGATCAACTCTGCGATTTCGGGGTCCAGATTTCCCCGGTGGACAAAGGAGGGGTCCGCTTCACAGGACCTCCGGTAACACTCGACAGCCTCCTTTTTCCGGCCCATACGCGAGTGGATGATGGCCAGCATATATTCGACCTGAGGCGTTTTATCCAGCCCCTGGAGCACCTCCAATGCACTGGCATTGTAGTCCATGGAGCAGTAAGCAACTGCAGTATTGTAGTCATGGTAGGGCCGCAGGATCGTGACGGCGGTCTTGTAATCCCGGTCGCGGATCGCCTGCACGCCTCTCATGTAAGTGCTGTCCAGGACCGTCGTATGCAAGGTATCCTGCTCCATGCCCCTGCGATGCAGATAGAAATCAAATTTAACGGTGCGCAGGCGCGGGTAGAGGTTCTGACGAATGTACAGGTAAG
The DNA here is from genome assembly GCA_946625485.1 of uncultured Bacteroidales bacterium. Classification (GTDB taxonomy): domain Bacteria; phylum Bacteroidota; class Bacteroidia; order Bacteroidales; family UBA932; genus Cryptobacteroides. The sequence goes on from CAMOTB010000080.1 coordinate 6,869, forward strand.
ATGACAGGGCCTGCATGCGCCGCTCCCGGACATCCGGATCAGCAATGGCAGAAAGGTCGAAATACTGGTCCTTGTCCCTGTCGGACAGCTGCTCGTCGCTCCGCACGATCGCATCCAGCATGCGCCAGTTCTCCGGATTGTTCCGGGAAACAAAACTGATCTCCGGAGGGCGGGCCGCCGAGACGAACTCAGCCTCATCGGCACCCAGGGAATAATGCCTCGCTGCATACAGGGTATCATAGACGGAACGCAGGAATCCCTTGAAATAAGAAGCCACCGAACCGGACCGGCGCGCAGTCAGGAAGGCATTGGAAGAATAACTCCCTTCCGGAGATGCCGATGCCGTCACGACGATCGAATCCAAGTCAAAAGTTTCGTTCCGGGCCAGGGAAGCGAGGTTCTGCTCGATACGGGCCATCTCCTCCGCATTGTTTCCCAGGGAACGGTCCACCTCCGAGCGGCCGACGGAAAATGCGATATAGCAGGCCGTATTGGCTTCCACGGTTCTTTCCACGATTTTTGAAACGTATTTTTCACTGCCGTCAACCAGGGTGGAAAGGGAAGAAATATAATAGGTCAATGGCGGGATCTCCGGGATCGTATAGATCATCTTGTCCTGTTCGTAGATCTGACCGGACAAGGCGATCTCTGCCTTTTTCAGTTTCGGCTTGACCCGGAGCGTCTGGACATAGTCATAGATGAAATCCCCGGTCGAAGTGCGCATCACCGTATCCAGTTTCAATCCTTCCCGAAGAATCGGGACCTTGACGTATTTATGGTATTTCTTATCGATCAGGGATTTCTTCCTGTTGTTCCTCCAGACCTTGAACCGATCCGTATAATGTATGACCGCCTCTTGTTCCGTGACGCCATAGTGGGAATAAAACTGTTCGTCACTGACAAAGGTCGTATCCGCCTTGAAAGCATAGATTTGTGGCAGGTTACGTTTCAGGAATATCTCCAGCTGCCGGGCATGGATCAGCAAAGTCTCGTCCGAGATGATGGAATTGAGGAATTTCTCATATTGCTGATAGCCACGCAGTTGGGCCCTGCGATAGTCCGAACCCGTGATGAGGACCGAATCC
>CAMOTB010000081.1 GCA_946625485.1 uncultured Bacteroidales bacterium
GGAGGAGTTCCTGTCTTGTTTCAACGTGCGGCGGGAGGGGGTGCGTTTCATCTTTGACCAGGACATTTACCGCAAGCGGGATGGGAAGCTGTGTGTCAGCGCGACGCTTTCTTCCGTTCTGCTGGTCAACGGTGTCCTGGACCGCGGCGACCGCATCGCCGAGCTCTTCGCCCAGTATCTGTAGATCCTTTTGCTACGGGCAGAGCGGCCTGTGCCCGGGGGTGGGCAAGCCTGCCAGCGCAGACTGCCGCCACCCGTCAACGACTGAGGGTTTCGAGGGATTGGCGTTCGGCGTCAGAGATATAGTCTTCGAAGCCGGTAAGGGCAGCGAAGGGTGAGAACTGGGCGGCACGGTCCTGCAGCGGCATCCGGGGATGGACGGCGGAAGTCGGGTGTTCCCGGTTGATGATATCTTCGTATGAATCCTGACGGTCTTCCATTAACTGTTTCCTATGCTTTGTGGCCGCCAATCTGGCGGTTCCGTTCGATGGTTGTGGCACCCTCTTCGAAATCCATTCCCTTGAGAATGGCATTCTTCCCGAATTTGCGACGGATTTCCAGGATGGCCTCCTGACGCTTGCGCTCCTTGCCATCGTCCTCCGGCGCCTCCTCAAAAAGCTCCAGCTGACGGGTCGTCACGGCCTCCTCACGCACCACATGCGCAGCCGTAACGCCGACGTGACGGACTTTCAGATGCGGATCGGCAATCCGGTCAAACAGGCCAGCGACGGCCTCCGTGATCACGCGCGTCGAAGATGTGGGACGAGGCAGGTTGACGGAACCATGAGCCGGTTTGGGTACGGTCCGTCCGTACCAGTCGTTGGCCAGGTTCCCCTTGAAGTCCTTTTTTCCCTCCAGGCTGCTGCGGTCATACCCCAGACTCAGGACGATCTGATCCGTCAGGAGACGCTTCTCGACCAGGTCCAGGACCAGCTGGTCGGTCATCTCCAGGACGATGATGCGTGCCTCCTGGCAGGAATAAGGGCGCTGCAGGACCTGCCCGCTGCCCAGGCTGTTGGAAGAAGGCTTGTAGAACTTGATGGCCGCCATCGTGCAGGGTTCCCAGCCCCAGGCGTGGTCGATCAGGAGTTCGGCATTGATCCCGAACTGTTTGTAGAGCCAGGCCTCCCAGGCCGGATCGAGAGAAGCGCGGGCCAGGCGGCCCATCGTGTCGATTCCGGCTGCCTCCAGCCGGGCGGCAATCCCCCGCCCCACGCGCCAGAAATCCCGCAAAGGACGGTGATTCCACAGGAGCCGGCGGTAGCGGATTTCATCCAGTTCGGCGATACGCACGCCGTCCTTGTCGGCCTCCTGGTGCTTCGCCTCAATGTCCATCGCGACCTTGGCCAGATACAGATTGGTCCCGATCCCGGCCGTTGCCGTGATACCGGTCTGCGCCAGCACTTCACGGATCATGCGCATAGCCAGTTCGTGGGCCGGACAGCGGTAAAGGCGGAGGTATTCCGTCGCGTCGATGAAGACCTCGTCCACGGAATAGACATGGATGTCATCGGGAGACACATATTTCAGATAGATTCCGTAAATGAGACTGCTGACGCGCATATATTCGGCCATGCGGGGCGTGGCGACGAGGTAGTCCAGGGCAAGCGAGGGGTTGGCGCGCACTTCGGGATCGGCGCTGGATTTTCCGGTCAGCTGATGGCCGGGGGCAGCATGGCGGCGTTCGATGTTGATCTGGCGGACGCGCTGGACGACTTCGAAGAGCCGGGCGCGGCCGCCGATGCCGTAGGCTTTCAGGGAGGGAGAGACGGCCAGGCAGATGGTCTTGTCGGTGCGGCTGGCATCCGCCACGACGAGGTTCGTGGTCAGGGGGTCCAGGCCGCGGGCTGCGCATTCTACGGAGGCGTAGAATGATTTCAAGTCGATTGCCAGATAGGTTCTCTTCTCCATACGGCACAAAAATACACATTTCGTCCGAAACTGCCAGCGCGGTGCGGCAGGTGGCCCTGCAGCAGGACTACGCTCGCTTTGCTCGCTCCGGCCCCTCCCACCGTTGCCGGCGCGGTCTCCGACCGCTTGTCACCGGCGGGCCCCTCCCCCTTCCCGTGCCCGGGGGTGGGCACGCCTGCTGCAGGGCCACCTGCTGCACCGCTTAGCGGATGAAGTGCCAAAATGTCAGCATAAACGACTGATTGTCAGGTATTTAGTGACAATTTGTCACGATTTCGGCCACTTTTTCGACTGGTCCCGGATTTGCCTTACTTCTTAGCGAACCCGCCAAGGAGACGGGAGAGAAAAAGAGACAAAAACAAACTTAAAGTATAGGAGATTTAAACTATGGTACCTGTTCATTATTCACACAGACGCAACCAGGATTGGCTGCCCAGCATTTTCAACGAATTCTTCGATGACGATCTCTGGAGAGTGACCCCTGCCAAGCAGTTCGCCTCCCCTGCCGTCAACATCGTCGAGAACGAAAAGGACTACGAAGTTGAGATCGCGGCCCCCGGCATGACCAAGGAAGATTTCAAGGTCAGCATCGAGAACGATAACGAACTGGTGATCTCTCTTGAAAAGAAAGAGGAGCACAAAGAGGACAAAAAGAAGAACTACCTTCGTCGCGAGTTCTCGTACGCTTCCTACCACCAGACCTTCATCATCCCGGAGGAAGTCGAAGTGGAGCACATTGCCGCCGCGATGAATGACGGTGTGCTGACAATCACCCTGCCGAAGAAGGAGGAGACGACCAAGGCTCCCGTGTCCCGCCAGATCGATATCATCTGATCGCTGTCGGCATCTTCCAATGACCGGAGGCCAGTGTGCAGCCGGAAGCAGAGACTTTACCCTTCGGGGAATGCTTCCAGCGCACACTGGCCTCCGGCCGTCAACGATAGCCCCCAGCAGTCAGGGGCCATTCAGGCCCGGGCAGCATTCCCCGAAAGGGTTATACTCTGCTGCCCGGGCCTGAGTGGTTCCTGACGACGTCAGTGCGTTTATGGACACCCCGTCTCCTTCGGAATGATGATTTCGTAGGAGCGGTGCGAATTGTTGTTGAGCTTGGACTCCCGAAGCCAGAGATTGGCACGGCGAAGCTGCGCATAGCTGACACCATGCTCCTTGGCGAAAGCAACCAGATCCGGAATGGGCTCGCTTACATCCACGACTTCCTTGACCTGCATGACAGGATAACGGTCCTCCTCCGGAACATTGAAGCCGAAGGCCGTCGGATCTTCAAACATCATCTTCGCCGCCAGCATCCGGAACATATACCGCGAAGTCTCATTGAGCAGCCACAGGTCCGCCGCCTTCTTTTCCTGCTGCGCATCCATGCGGCTGGCGATGGCCGCCGGGCCGGCATTGTAACTGGCCGCCACGCTCATCCAGTCCCCGAACCGGGCATAGGAGCGCTTCAGGTAACGGCAGGCGGCGATGGTCGCTTTTTCGATATGATAACGCTCATCCACGTTGGAATTGACCTCCAGGCCATACTCCTTGCCGGCCGCCGACATGAACTGCCAGAGTCCCGCGGCACCGGCCGGGGAAACAGCCTGCGGATCCAGGTTGCTCTCGATCACCATCAGGTATTTGAGGTCCTCCGGGACCCCGTAACGGCGCAGGATCGGCACGACGATCTTGAAGATCCGGTCCGACCGCTTGAGCATCAGGATGGATGTCGTATGCATATATGTAAAAGTCAGCAGTTCACGATCCATACGCTCATACAGGTCAGAGCGGTCAAAACGGATCGTTTCACCGGCAAAAACGATGGACTCGGGTACACGCGGCGGCTGGGCTTCCAGCGTCAGGCAAGCCGAAAGCAAGACGACGAGGGCGAAAAGATACTTTTTCATTTGGGAAGCGGATTGGTTGCGCTAATTTACGCAGAATTTTTCACAAGTCCGGCAGAACGCAGCATAATATACAACAGCTCTATAAATATGCAGTATCCGAGGGGTGTCATGAATTTTATTTGATTTTTTTGGAAAAAGATTTGTTTTTTTGGAAAATATGTCCATCTTTGTATTGAAGTTTTTCATAGTTTAAGTTTAGGTTAAGTAGCGAGCCGGGCGCAGTGATGCATCCGGCTCGTGAATTATACCCCCGGGTGCGTTCTGCATCCTAAAAAAAAGGCAAACGGATAAATGTACGTTTTTGCATGCCGAAGTGCCGGGATTGTCCTAGTTTTGCCCACAAATCCGATAAAACGCTTGAACCATGAAAAAAGGACATGATTTCCTCAGAGCCTGCTTCGGCCTCTTCTTGCTCATCCCGTTGAGCACGGCCTGTGATTCTTTTCTCTCCCCTGCGGAAGACGGACGGATCGAAGTTTCCTTTATCGAAGACTTCTTTACCGAGACCCGTTCCTCTTCTTCCGACATCCCTGACTCCAACCGCTTCACGCTGAGAGTGAAAGCAGCCAACGGAGCCTCGATCTATGACGGTCCCTACGGATCCGCTCCGCAAAGCATCCTGGCCGCTGCCGGCACCTACACGGTCTCGGCCTTTTCCTGCGAATTCAAGGCTCCGGCCTTCGCCACGCCGCAATATGGCGACAGCCAGCAGGTCACCGTCAAGAGCGGGCAGACCAGCCGGGTCCAGCTGATCTGCCACCAGCTCAATGCGGGAGTCCGGCTGAAAGTCGCATCCACGTTCCTGACAGCCTATCCCAACGGGACCCTGCATCTGAAAGCGGATGCGGGGAAACTGCTGTACGGTTTCTCCGAGAAACGTTTCGCCTTTTTCCCGCCGGGGAAGGTCTCCCTGGTGCTCAGCGACGGCGGTACGGACAAGAACCTGCTGACGAGAGACCTGGCTTCACGGGACATGCTGACGTTGAATATCGGCATAGCAGCCACGCCTTCTGGCGTCAGCCCGGGAGGCATTTCCATCAAGGTTGACACCACGCTCAACTGGCGCGCAGAGCAGTACACGATCGGAGGCGACGACGGAAAAGGGACGGAGGCCAGCGCCGCCATGAGTGTCCCGGAGGCGAAGAACCACATCGGGGACGAGAGCGTCTGGGTGTACGGTTACATCGTTGGCGGCGACCTGAGTTCGACCAAAGCCTCCTTCAAGGCCCCGTTCAGTTCCCGGACCAACATCGTGATTGCCGCACGGGCCGGCACGACCGACCGGAGCAACTGCCTGTCCGTACAGTTGCAGAAAGGAAACATCCGGGATGCCCTCAACCTCGTGGACAATCCGGAGAATCTGGGGAAAACGGTGTTTCTCCAGGGCAATATCGTCGAGTCTTACTACGGCATCCCCGGCCTCCAAAGCCTCACGGAATACGAACTGAAAGACTGACGCGACGGAAAGACAGAAACGACGGCTGCCAGCCTAATCCGGGAAGCAGGTTTTTTACCCTTCGGGGAATGCTTCCCGGATTAGGCTGGCAGCCGTCGCAAAAGTCGGATCAGTATCCGAAGAGTTCCTCCAGGGAAACGACCTGGACCGGGCCCAGCGTCGCGAGGAACTTCGTATCAATGTCTTTCAGGTCACCGAGGATCGCGTAGGTGTAATCGCGGCCCTTGACCCATTTCTCCTGCGCGGCCTTGACGTCCTGCAACGTCATTCCCTGCACTTTTTCAAACAGTTCCTGATCCAGGGGACGATCCAGGCCGAGACGCTCGCAGTTCTCGTAGGCATACAGAACGCTGAAGCCGGTCGTACGGGCCGTACGCAGACGCGAAATGATACCGTCCTTGGCAATCGAGAATGCCGCCTCGGACTCAGGCATGTTCTCGATGATCTCGTCGAAGGCTTCGACCGCATTCTGCATCTTGTCGTTCTGCGTGGCGATGAAAGCGATGAAGGGATACGTATCAGCCTTGTGGGAAGGCGTGGAAAGATAAGCGGAAGCCGAATAGGCCAGGCCGCGGGCTTCACGCATCTCCTGGAAGACGATGGAGTTCATGCCGCCGCCGAAATACTCGTTGTAAAGGGTAATGTCGGGATTGGCAGCCGGATCGAAGGCCTCTCCACGGTCGGAATACTGGAGATAATAAAGCTGCTTGGCGTCATACTGGGCCAGGACGACTTTGTCCTCCTTGGTGACCAGACGGGCGGGATACACGTCTTCCAGCGGTTTGAGATCGGTCCCGACCAGATGGTTCGCCAGGATCGAACTCTTCAGCGCGGACTCCGTTGCGGGTCCGTAGTAAAGGACACGGTGCTCATTGTCAAAGATATGCTTGACCTTGTCCAGCAATTCTTCGGACGTCAGGCTGAGCATTTCCTCATTGGTCAGGGTGATCTTCTTGATGTAGTCGCTGCCATACATGATATAGCGCTGGAGTGCCGAGAAGCAGGAGCGCTGTGCCTTCTTGGCATCGACGCGGGACTTCATCATGTCCATCTTGAGGTTCTGCAGGACCGCTTCATCCGGCACGGCATTGACCATCAGGTCTTCGAGGAGTCGGAGCGCTTCGTCCATGTTCTCCTTCAGGCCGGACAGGCTGACGATAGTCCGGTTGGGACCGCAGTTCAGGCTGAAGTTGCAGGCGAGTTCGTACATGCGGGAAGCGAGCTGCTCGGCCGTCATGTCCGCCGTTCCCAGATACTGGAGATAATCGAAGGCGAAGCCCAAGGCGGGATCGGCCTCGGTGCCTGTCTTCACTTCGAAACGGAGGTTGAAGATGTCATTGAGCTCGTTCTTCTTATAGAGAGCCTCGATACCGGGCGCAATCTCCAGTTTGGACATGTCCTTGCTGAAATCCACGAAAACCGGTTCGATGGGCTTGACTGTGGAATTCTGGATCTCGGTCAGGAAGGCGCTCTGCTTGTCACGGTTGGTGACGATCGGGGTGATCTTGGGCGCAGCGATCTTCTGGACGCTGTCGTCCACGCCCTGGCGCTTGAACACGACGGCGTATCCGTTCTCAGGCAGGAACTCGTTGGCCCAGGCGACGACATCCGCCTTGGTGACAGCGGCAAGGCGGTCCAGCTCCACCGCGGCGTCTTTCCAGTCGATGCCGTTGATGAAGGCATCCACATAATCGGAGGCGCGGCTGGCATTGTGCTCCAGCTGCTGCATCTTGTCCAGGCGCAGGTTGTTGATGGTCGCTTCAATCAGGGATTCGTCGAAATCACCGCTGCGGAGCTTGGCGATCTCACCCAGCATCAGATCCCGGACCTCTTCCAGGGTCTGGCCTTCCTTCGGCCGTCCCAAGGCCAGGAACTGGCCGTAATCGGGTTGCATCTGGGCGGCGGCGAAGACACCCAGGGTCTTCTGCTGCTGGTTCAGGTCCAGGTCCATCAGACCGGCCGTACCGTTGCTGAGGATAGAGCCGGCGATCTCGGCCACGGCCGAATTCTTCAGGTCGGAAGCGGCGGGAAGAGGCCAGCCGACCACGACGTTCTCAGCCTCGAGGCCGAACACTTCCCTGACGATCGGAGCCGTGATGGGCGCCTCTTTCTCAAAATGCAGGACAGGGATATCCGGATTGGGTTTCCAGTCTCCGAAATACTTCTCAATGGCGGCGACCATTTCCTTGGGATTGAAATCACCGGCCACGCAGATGGCGATATTGTTGGGGACGTAATACTGGTCGTGGTACTTTTTCACATTCGTGATCGAGGGATTCTTCAGATGCTCCTGCGTGCCGAGGACGGTCTGCGTGCCATAGGGATGGTGCGGGAAGAGCGCGGCATCCAAGGCCTCCCAGAGCTTGCGGCTGTCTTGCGTCAGGGACATGTTCTTCTCCTCATAAATGGTCTCCAGTTCCGTATGGAAACCGCGGATCACGGTATTGCGGAAGCGGTCCGCCTGGATGCGGGCCCAGTTGTCGATCTGGTTGGA
>CAMOTB010000082.1 GCA_946625485.1 uncultured Bacteroidales bacterium
AGTTGTCCATCGCGGCAGCCGTAGCCTGCGAAACGGCGGACGTCACCTCGCTGTTGCCCAGCTTGGTCTTCGTCTGACCCTCGAACTGCGGTTCGGCGACCTTGACGGAAATGACGGCCGTCAAGCCTTCGCGGAAATCCTCCGGAGCGAGCGGATCCTTGAGCTTGGCAAGCAGGTTATTCTTGTCCGCATAGGCCTTCAGCGAGCGCGAAAGACCCATCTTGAAGCCCTGCAGGTGCGTACCGCCCTCGATGGTGTTGATATTGTTGACGTAGGAGTAAATCTTCTCCGTGTAGCCGTTGTTGTACTGGAGGGCGATGTCGATCGGAATGATCTTGTCGGAATTGACGCAGATCGGATCCGGGATCAGACGCTGTGCGCCGGCATCCAGATAGCTGATGAACTCCCGCAGGCCATCTTGCGAATAGAACGTATCCGTCCGCTGGACCTGACGGCCGGTCGCCTTGGACTCGCCGTTCTCGTCCTGGACGAACTCCTCAACCTTCTGACGCATGTCGGTCAGGACGATCTTGATGCCCTTGTTGAGATAAGACAGTTCGCGCAGGCGGTTGGCCAGGGTCTCATACTTATAGACGGTCGTCTGGGTGAAGATCGTCGGATCCGGATGGAAAGTGATCGTCGTGCCGGTGTCGTTGCAGGTCCCGATGACCTCAACCTCCGTGATGGGCTTGCCCTTGGAATATTTCTGCTGGAAAATCTTGCCCTCGCGGTGCACTTCGGCGATCAGCAGGTCGGACAAGGCGTTCACGCAGGAGACGCCGACGCCATGCAAACCGCCGGACACCTTATAGCTGTTCTTGCTGAACTTGCCGCCGGCGTGCAGGACGGTCAGGACGACCTCCAGGGCGGAGCGGTGTTCCTTCTCATGCATGCCGGTCGGGATGCCACGGCCGTTATCCTGTACGCGGATGGAATTATCTTCGTTGATCGTCACGAGGATCTCGTCGCAGAAACCGGCCATCGCCTCGTCGATACTGTTGTCTACCACTTCGTACACCAGGTGGTGAAGACCCCGCTCGGCAATGTCGCCGATATACATCGAGGGTCTTTTCCTCACGGCCTCAAGCCCTTCCAGCACCTGGATACTATTCGCGGAATACTGCTCTTCCGCTTTTTTCATCTCTTCGTTTTCTACCATTTCTCGATATCGTTTATAAACGAACAAAAATACGAAAAATTTTTATAAGTTGAAAGTGATTCCGATGGTCCCGTAAGGTCCCTTTTCGGGGTGCAGGAAATAGCGTTGCACACTTTGTCCGAGGAGGTTTCCGGCCTTGGCCCAGACCGTCCAGTGCGGATTGATCACATAGCTGCCGAAGAGGCCGAGATCCACCCAGCCGGCTACGGAGACCGGCACGGAGATCAGCCCGTCGGGTACGAAAGCCCGGATGGCGGAGCCCGTCCGGCGGGAAGCTCCGCTCAGACGCACGCCGGCGAAGGCCTGGCGGTTCCAGTTGTAGGTCGCTTGCAACTCTCCGAGGAAACGCGAAGGATCCACGGCATCAAAATCGCCGCGGGTCGCCAGGTCCGTATCCTGGAAGCGGAAATGCCCGTCGATATCCAGTCTTGCGGACTTCCACAGGAAGGACAGGTCCGCATACCACATGTTGTAATCATTGTAGCTGTAATAGGAGGACAGGTACTGACCGGCCCAGCCCGCGACAGGCTCCATGTAGATCCTGTCCACGAATTCCGCCGACTCGCAGCGCCAGTTGTGGCGCACGGCATATCCGCCATGTAGGTCGAACTGGAGCTGGCCGGCCACATCTCCTTCCAGGCCGACCGAAGCGTTCACCCGCTCCGAGGACGAATCCATGTTGGGAACGACGTTCAGCGGATCCGTGAAGGGATGGGAGACGAGGGCGTCAGCATAATTGTTGAGATTGTCCCCGCCGACCGCCTTGGCATAGACGGCCAGCTGTTCCGGGATCAGGAACTGCTTGACCTTGACCGCCGGATAGATGAAGTCGGAACGGTGGTCGAAGGCCGAAGAGGTCAGCCGGATGATCGCGTCATTCGTAGGCGTGTTGTCACTGCCCTTCAGGAAAGACAGATGGACGCCCAGTTCGGCAAAACCGCTGTTCCAGGCATAGGTATACCGGGGCGTCACGAAAATCCGGGTCGCGGAAGCTTCCAGCACGCCGGAATAGACCGTCGCTTCAACACCCAGGTCCAGCAGGACCCGGCTCCGGGAGGAGAAGGGTACGCCGAAGCGCAAGTCCGCCCCCATATCATTGACACCCAGCTTGTGACGGTCGGACATCAGGGAAGAATAGCGGTCCTGTCCGGCATTGACATAGAGGCGTCCGCCATAGAAATAGTCAGCCTTGTTGGGATCCAGCGGAAGCAGACGGACCTCCGTCTCGGCGAGCTGCAGGAAATGCGCCGAAAGGGTGTCGTTGGACATGAGCAGGTGGTATCCGCCGTCGAACTCCAGGGCCAGCTTGCCGAGCTCGTAACGGAAATTCGCACCGGCCTTGTTGTCCAGGACATAACCGGCGGAAGCGCTTGTCGGCTTGGCCGGGATCGCGAACTCGGACGTATAGCCCATCAGGCCGTAATTGCCCAGGAAGCCCCGAAGGTTGTCATAAATGCTCATCTTGAGCGGGAGCGAACGGATCGTCGGGGACCAGACCACATCCAGTTCGGGATGCAGGGACCAGCCGGCGCCGAGGTTGACATACAATTTGCGGGCGGCCGACGGGACGGCGTCCGGTTTCATCTCGATCTTGTAGGGCTGGAAATGGTAGGACCCGCGATACGGGTTGTCAAAGACCGAATAATCCAGCTGGTATTGGAACTTGTACAGCGAATCAGGAACACTCATCGGAAGCACCGGCTTGCCGGCCTCGATGATCTTGCCTTCATAGGTATTCTCGACTTCGACCCTGGGATTGAACGTCTGCGCAGAAGCGAGGACGGACGAAAGGGCGAAGATGGAAACGGCGACAAAATATAGCTTTTTCATACTCTTTTCCTCCTGATCACTTGTTCATCATTTCATTGAGCCGGTTGAGCCGCATGCGCACGCTCTCCGTCACGTCATCCGTCGTTCCCTGGGCCGGTTCATAGCCCTCCAGGATGCTCTCGAACGTAGCCTTGGCCTGGCGGAGATTGTCGTTCTCCGCGAAGGAGTCACCCAGCACGATGAAGGACCGGGCCAGCCAGTAGGCCTGGGGAGAACGGGACTCGGAGAACTTGTACACCGCATCCTCCACTTCCTTGAAGCGTCCCTGGTCGAACAGGTCCTGAATGACCAGATAAGCAGCCTCGGCACCTTCCGGCGTGGAAGGATCGCGGGCGAGGACCCGGAGGGTCTCGAAGGCGGCATCGCGCTGGCTGGTCGCCAGCAAGGATTTAGCCGTCAGATACTTGGCCTCACGGATCAGGGCCGTGCCCGCCTGCTTGTCCGCAAGGACGGCTTCGGCGGCGGAGACAGCCTCCTTGAACTTGCGTCCGTAATAGGCCGAGCGCATCATGCCGGCCTTGGCCGTCAGCCGGTTCTCGTCAATCATCGTATCTTCCAGCAAAGTCGAATAGGCCGCATAGGCCTCGGACCAGTGCTCGATCCCGTAGGAAAGCTGCGCAAAGTTGAGCAGCGCGATCTCACGGTCGCTTCCGGCATCCGGGGCATGGATGACGGCGGCGTAGCTGTCACAGGCCTTTTCCTTCGATCCGAGCGCCCGGTAGCATTCCGCCTTATAGAACTGCGCCTTGGTCTTCCTGACGCCGTCCGGATAGAGATCCAGGTACTTGTCCAGGGCGACCAGCGCCTTCTCGTAGTGGGCGGTCATGAAGACCTGCTCAGCCGAATTGAAATACAGCAGTTCCTTTTCTTCAGCCGTCTTGGCGGCCCTTCCCAGCGACTCGGCGTAGGAGAGATACTTCTCCGGCTCGCCCTTGGCCTGGTAGATCGACTCGATGGCCAGCATCGCATCCTCGGCGGCTTCGCTGCCGCGGAAATTCTCTGCGACTTTCTTGTAGTAGTCCAGGGCCTTGTCATAGTCGGTACGGTTCCGCGAGATCATGCCCAGCTCGATCAGGGACTTGGCGACATAGAGACTGTCTTTGGACTTGCCGACCAGGCCCTTGAAGCAATCGACGGCCTTGTCGTCCTTGCCTTCCGAGACATACGTGCGCCCCAGTTCATAGATGGATTCGGCATAGAAAGGAGAGGATACGGGAGCGTTCTTGACCTTGGACAAGGTCGCAATCTTCTCGGCCGGCTTGCCGAGCAGGCCGTAAGCGACGCCCTGCTGATAATAGGGATACAGGCTGGAGGCCGCAGGATATTCCTTGATCGCCCGCTCGTAACCTTCTACGGCGGACTTGTAGTCCTTGCTGATGAAATCACAATCCGCCCGGCGGAGCAAGGCATCTTCCCGGTTGGCCCGGTCCCCGGACTGGAGATAACTGTCGAACCAGGAGGCAGCCGACTGATAGCCGCCTTCGTCGAAGTACGTATAGGCCAGGTCATACGGGATCCGTTTCCCTTCCGGCTTGTTGTCCAGGGCCGACTGGTTGTACAGGTCAGTGAAGGCCTTGCGCGCCTGCTCGAAGTCACCGGTCTTGTAGTACGACTCACCCAGCCAGTAGCGGGACAGTTTGTTGAGATTGTCCTGCCGGGGCGCAAAGAACGTGGCTGCCTTCAGGCAGGGGATCGCATCCCGCCAGGAGCCGTTGGATATCAGCTGTTCCGCACGGAGGTAGTTGGCCCGCATGTAGTTGGACTTCATCGCGGGAGTCAGCGACTCGATATTGTCATAGGCGTCGATCGCGCCGGCATAATCCCGGTTGAACAGGGAAGCCACGGCGATGTAGTCGTAGATCTGGTCATTCCTGCCGGAATCCTTGTACCGCTGGAGATACTCCTTGAAGGCCGAGGAATCATGGTTCAGGTCGAAGGCCAGCTTGGCGTAGTTGAAGAAGGCATCCTCCCGGATCCGCTTGTCGAAGTCCAGCTCGGAAGCATCCTTGAAGGCGTCCATGGCGGAAACCTTGTTTTTGGTCTGGATATAGGAGTAACCCATCTGGTACGAGGCGATCTGTCCGATGGAATCGCGGCGCTCCCCCATCTTGTTGAAATTCTCGATCGCCGCCTTGTAATCTCCCAGGCTGTATTGGAGAGAACCGGCATAGAACGCGTCGGAAGGATCCAGCACCGGCTTTTCGGATACGGCCATGTCGTAATAACGCTTGGCCTTGCCGGCATTGCCCTGGACCAGGTAGGACTCGGACAGGATGCGTGCCAGCCGGGGCTTGCGCTCGTCCGGCACGATCTGGTACATCTCGTCCCCATACTGGGCGACATACGCGTAATCTTTCTCCATGAACTTGCACTCCAGCATGTAATAGGACGCCTGCTGGGTGAAGCGGGAATCCTTCGCCGCGGCCTCGAAAAGCGGGAACGCATCGCGGAACTTGTTCTCCGTGTAATACATGTACCCGGAGGCGTATTGGGAAGGAGCCGTAAACTCGGAAGCCGGCCGCTTGATCACCTTTTCGAATCCGGCCCGGGCCTTGTCATACGCGCCCGACGCATAATCGCAGTAAGCCCGTTTGAAGAGGAGCTCGGTATAATCCTTCCGCGACATGCCCTGGGAATTGACCAGGTCATACTCGCGGGCCGCGGCCTCGTAACGCCCGTCATCGAACAGGCTGGTGGCATAGAGGTGGTGGATCGGAGAGGACAGCGGCGTCCGGCCATATTGCTTGTTGTAATTTGCGATGGATTCTTCGTAACCGGCCGCTTTCTGCTGGATGGCGCACATCAGCGCATAGCCGGCGCTCATCGGATCCTCCGGCTTTTCGGTCAGGAGCCCTTCGAAGAGGACGCGGGCACGATCGAACATTCCGTTCTCATACAGGCGGACGGCCTCCCTATAGGTCTTGGAGAAAGAACCGGGAAGCGCGGAGGCTGTCCAAGTGGCAAGCAGAGCCGCCAATACGGCGCTTGCCAGGAATTTGAATTTCATATTCTGAAGTTTATAATATATAACTTACAAATTTACTTATTTTTCCGCTATCTTTGTCAATAATTGTGCCTCAAAACTGCGTTTTTTATGAGCGATCCCATTATTTCTTTCAAGAGCGCCGATATCCTGAACGGAGAAGAAACGGTCATCTTCGGGCTGGACATGGATATCCGGGAAGGAGACTTCGTTTACATCGTCGGAAAAGTGGGTACCGGCAAGACTTCCATCATCCGGACCATCATCGCCGAAAACCCTCTGTACAAGGGTGAAGCCTCTGTCTGCGGTTTCCAGCTGAACGGCATCAAGACCAAGGAGATACCCTACCTCCGCCGCAAGCTGGGCGTCGTTTTCCAGGACTTCCAGCTCCTGATGGACCGCAGTGTCGAGGACAACCTTTCCTTTGTCCTCGGGGCGACGGGATGGAAAGACCGGGACGCCATGGACAAGCGGATCCTGGAAGTGCTGAAGGCCGTGGGGATGGACACCAAGTCCCACAAGATGCCGCACCAGCTCTCCGGCGGCGAGCAGCAGCGGATCGCCATTGCACGGGCCCTGCTCAACGAACCGGAAGTCATCATCGCGGACGAGCCGACCGGCAACCTCGACAACGAGACGGCCGACGGGATCATGAAACTCCTGACCCGGATCAACAAGGAACGGGGCACGGCGATCGTCATGGTCACCCACAACCGGAGCATCTTTGAGAAATACCCGGGCCGCGTCTTTATCTGCAAGGACGAGCACTGTACGGAGCGCCTGGACAACGAAGTGATCGACCTGGCCCTGACGATATGACACGGAAAGAACGTTACGCCGGCATCCTGGACTATTTCCGGGAACAGATGCCTCACGTGTCGAGCGAACTCCACTTCGACAGTCCTTTCCAGCTGATCGTGGCGGTCATCCTCTCCGCCCAGTGCACGGACAAGCGGGTGAACCTCGTCACTCCGGCCCTGATGGAGGCATTCCCGACCCCGGAGGCGATGGCGCAGGCTTCCTTCGAGGACCTGTACCCCTACATCAAAAGCGTTTCCTATCCCAACAGCAAGACCCGCCACCTGATCGCCATGGCCGGGAAACTGGTCAGCGATTTCGGCAGCCAGGTCCCTTCCGACATCGAGGCCCTGATGAGCCTGCCCGGCGTGGGACGGAAAACGGCCAACGTCGTCGCGTCCATCGTCTATGACAAACCCGTCATTGCGGTAGATACCCATGTCTTCCGGGTCTCACACCGGCTCGGACTTTCGGACGGCAAGACGCCGGAAGCCGTAGAACGGGACCTGGAGCGGCACATCCCTGTCGCCGACCGG
>CAMOTB010000083.1 GCA_946625485.1 uncultured Bacteroidales bacterium
GTCCGTAGACGAAGGTCGCATTGCGCGGGACGTCCCAGTCAAAGTCGATGGCGCCGCAGAAGACCAGCGTGGAGCAGCGCCGGGCCGTCTCCGAGCACGCTTTCAGCAGGACGGGACCGTACTGGCGGGCGATCTTGAGGAAGTCTTCGGGCTGGGGCGTCGCACCCGGTACTTCGCTGAATTCGGGAAGCACGACGATGTCCAGGCTCGGATCACACTTTTCCAGCTCGCGAAGGGTCCATTCGAAGCTCTTGTCCAGGCCCGGGCGATCCTGGGCGAAGAGAGGCTGTATGACGCGGGCCTTCATCGGCGCGGCCAGCGCGGAAGCGGCTGACAGGAGCAGCACGCAGAGGGTGAAGAGACGTTTCATTGCGTTATGGCGTTTTGTTTCTTACCAAAGAAGCGGTTGATGATCAAGGCGATAGCGCCGTCACCCGTGACGTTGCAGGCCGGGCCGTAGCCGTCGAGGGCGAGATAGAGGGTCATCACCAGCGCCGTCTGGTCCGG
Source organism: uncultured Bacteroidales bacterium (assembly GCA_946625485.1). GTDB lineage: Bacteria > Bacteroidota > Bacteroidia > Bacteroidales > UBA932 > Cryptobacteroides. The sequence continues at coordinate 508 of CAMOTB010000083.1, forward strand.
CGAGAAGCCCATGATGGATTCCAGCAGGCCGACGGAAGCCATCAGGACGCCGCCCATCACGCCCGGTGCCGCAACGGCCGCGATGCCCTGCATGAGTACGAAATGGACATAGACCGCAAAAGGCAGGGGAGTCCCCGTCAGGTAGGCGACGGCGATGGCGGAAACGGCCAGTTTGATGGTCGAACCGCACATGTGGACCGTCGAGCAAAGCGGGATGGTGAAATCGACGATGTCGTCGGGGATGCCGTTCTTGCGGGTGCAGTCGGAAGTGACCGGGATCGCTGCGGAGGACGAGCAGATCGAGAAGGCCGTGAAATAGGCCGGCAGCATGTTCCAGAGGCATTTCAGCGGGTTCTTGCCGGCGATGGCGCTCGCGATGCAGTACTGGATGATGAGATAAAGGATCGTCAGGACAATGCCTGTCAGGATAATCTTGGCCCCGGAAGCCAGGACTGCGGCGATCACGCCCCGCGCGCTCATCTCGCAGATCATCGTGAAGACGTACCAGGGCAGCAGGGGGATGATCACGCGCTCGATGGTCATCCGGATGATCCGTTCGAACTCGTCAAATCCCTTGCGCAAGGCCTGCGCATCGGTGAAGATGATGCCGACGCCGATCACGAAGGACAGCAGCAGGGCGGTCAGTACGTCGCAGACCGGCGGGATCTTGAGGTCGAAATAGGGGAGGAATTCCTTGGCGGAAACGGCCTCTGCGGACAGCTCGCCGGCCTTCAGGTAGAGGGGCATGGCATGGGAGGCGCACAGGTGGGCGAAAAAGCCCGAGCAGATCGTCGATAGATAGGCGATGCCCATCACGGCGAGCAGCATCTTGCCGGCTCCCTTGCCGACGTGCGCGATGGCCGGGGTGACGAGCCCCAGGATCAGCAGGGGGATGATGAATTTTAGGACCTGGGCGAAGAGGACGTTGAAGGTCTTGAAGATACGGACCAGCACCTCCGGGGCGATCAGCCCGAGCAGGGCGCCGCCGCCGATGGCGAGGAGGACCTTGACGAAAAGACCGGCTTTGATTTTTTTCATAGGTGAGTCAATGTCTGATGTAAAGATAGGAAAATATTGCGATATTTGTGCTATATGTCTGATTCCAGCCTGCCCCGACCCTATACGATCCCTGCCTATGCGGTGGAGGTCCTGTCCGACGTGGTCTATGCCCGGGCGGAGGGGTATTGGAGCGAGGCGCCGGAGCGCGCCCCCTTCCCGGTGGGGAAGATGATGTGGGAAGGCTTGCACCGGCGCACCCTGGATCTGACGATGGATATCTATCTGCCTTCCGGGGACACTTCCGCGACCCGTCCTTTGCTGCTGATGATGCATGGCGGTGCCTACTGGATCGGCAACAAGGCCGAAAAAGGCCAGGTCGCCTGGTGCCGGCATTTCGCCTCGCTGGGCTACGTGGCGGCCTCTGTCAACTACCGGATGGGATTCCGTCCGTATCGGTCCGCCATTCTCCAGGCGGAATGGGATGCGGTAACGGATGCCGACCGGGCCCTCGCCTATCTGCTGGAACGGACGGACCTGAAGATCGATCCGGATCGGGTATTCGTTGCCGGGACGAGCGCCGGAGCGACGACGGCCTTGCATCTGGCTTATGAAGTCTATGGGGATGTCCCTCTGGGAAAAGTCGAGCCTTGTCTCGGCAAGGGATTCAGGATCAGGGCGGTCGGGGACCTCTGGGGCTATGTCCGGGATCTCTCGGTCCTGGAGAATGCCCGTGTTCCCATTCTGGCGTTCCAGTCCGAACGGGATCCCGTCGTGCCTTTTGACCGGGGCTATCCCCTGAATGCGAGATTATTCACGGATCCGGTATTCGGGACCAAAGCCACTTGTGAACGCGCCCGTGAACTCGGTATCCGCTGCACCCTCCATGCCTGCCGGGAGAAGCGGCACAAGCTACACCTGGATGCGGACTGGACCCTTGGCCTGCGGTACGAAGAGATCCGCGACGCCCTGACACAGTTCTTCGCCGAAACGCTGGACATGCGGGGATAAATTTGTATTTTTATTGCCCGTATGTCAAAGCACAAAGTGCATATGCTCACTAGCGGAAGACCGCTTAACAGATATTGATATCATGAAAAAATCCCTATTCATTCTTGCGGCAGGATTGTTCCTCGTCGCAGGCTGCGGTAACGCTCCCGACAAAGAGGCTTTCACAAAGAGCCTCAACTCTCAAGCGGAGAAAGAATATCTTCAGCCTGTAAGGCCCGGTTACGAGGGACGAAACCCCTTTTGGAACAAGTTCTCTAAGAAGTTCATGTACGCCCCGGCCTTTGATTTCGCAGAAGTTGAAGGTGCTGCAAAATACCGTTTCACGGCCTCGCAAGAGGGATTTGAGTCCTCATTCGAGGATAAGTCGCCTCAGGCTCCCCTATCCCCGATATGGACTGATATTCCTGTCGGAGACACCCACCTTAAGGTAGTCGCTCTGGATGGAAAGGGTGTGGAAATAGGCGTTGCCGGCGAAAGGGATTTCTTCAGGGATTACCCGTTCTCAGGTCCATATCTTGAAAAGGTCCGTCCCTATGAGGAAGCCGCAAGGATGGCCCTTCTCTATAATGACGGTATTCCCCAGATTCAGGCATGGAAAGAGAGCACTGAGCCGGATATGACCTATAGGCACAACACCTATCCGGACAAGATTATCGGCGCTACCATCCGTAACGAATGCCTCGTCGCAAAGCTCTTCCCGGACAAGAAAGAGAATGCTCTCAAGATTGCCAGGAATGCAGCTCAGTTCCTTATGGACCAGAGCCGCCCAGAAGGCGATCCTCTCGCATTTTTCCCTCCTACATATTACAAAGACCTGATAGCATCCGCAACGAATCAGGGAAAGATAATGACAATGGATCCGATATTTGCCGGGGACGCTTTCCTTGACCTTTTCGATGCTACCGGAGACGATCTCTACAAGGACAGGGCAGTCAAGATTGCAAATACATATAAGGCCATCCAACGGGAGGACGGATCATACCCGATAAAGATGGAATTTGAGACCGGAGAACCGGTAAATAACGCCTCGGCCATGCTGACTCCCCTACTGAGATACCTTCGCCGCCTGGAAAAAGATTATGGCGTCAAGGGATACGAGGAAACTCTCGCAAAAGGAGAGAAATGGATGAAAGAAAAGGCTCTCGAAACCTTCGATTTTACCGGCCAGTTCGAGGATGTCGGAGTCGATGTCGAGTCCTATCAGAATCTCACCAACTGTACAGCAGCGCCTTACGCTTCCTACCTTCTTCACTATGGCACAGAGGAAGATATCGATGATGCCCGCGATCTTATCCGTCTCAGCGAGGACCAATTCGTCCATTGGACGTCACGTCCGGATGCCAACGGGATTCATCATGTTCAGTTCCCTTGCGTCCATGAGCAGTACAAGTACGAGACTCCTGTCGATAACAGTTCCTGCAATGTCGCGAACGCCTATCTGGACCTTTATGAAAAGACCGGAGACAAGCTTGCACTCGCAAAGGCAAAAGCGCTGGTCGACGGCCTCACCATAGCTCAGAATTCAGGCAGCGGTTTCACCCCTACAACCCTTGACTACAGGGAGACAAATCGTGACCGCGGCCGTACTTTCTGGATCAATTGCAGCTGCTCAACCATCAGGATATGGCTCCGCATGGCTGAAAAAGGATATTGATATGGGCGACCGAAAGCTTCTGAATATCGAGCTTCGTCGGGTGACGGCAAAGGAGTATAAAGAGTTGCCGCCAAGCGGAATTGTCGCCGATTAAATGTATCTTTGTTTCTCAAACCGTTGATATGATGAGAAAGCTAATGCTATGTATAGGGATGATGGCTGCGACGGCCCTTGTCCTTCAGGCGCAGAAACCTGCCCTGGACCATTCCGTGTATGATGACTGGAAGACGCTCGGCCGCCCTGCCGTACCCTACGACGGGCCATGGATGTACTATACCGTTTCGCCTCAGCAGGGGGACGGTGTCCTGCACGTCGTCAATGCGCTGACCGGCAGCGAATGGTCCTGCCCGCGCGCCTCGGATTTCAAGATTTCCCTGGACGGCACCAAGGCGGTGTATAAGATCAAGCCGAAGTACCAGGAGACCCGGCAGGCCCGGATCAAGAAGAAAAAGCCCGACCAGATGCCCAAGGACACCCTGGCTGTCCTGGACCTGAAGACCGGTGCGGTGGAGAAGTATGAGTTGCTCAATGCGTTGTATGTCCCCTTCGAGCTCGCGGACTGGGTCGCCTATACCAAGCATGTCGAAAAGAAAGACAGCCTGCTCAAAAAGGAGGATCTCATCGTGCTGAATATCAAGACCCTGGAGCAGGATACCCTGAAGACGGTCACGGGCCCCGTGTTCAACCGGACCGGCCGGCAGATCGCCTATGTCTGCAAGCCGGGGGCAAAGGATTCGCTGCGGAGGGCCGGCATGTGCCTGTATGATGCTGCCGCAGGCGTGACGGATACCTTGCTCTTTGCCGACAAGAAAGCACAGCTCGGCAAGGTCTATTGGAATGAGGCCGGCGACCGTTTCGCTTTCTATGCCAACCTGGATACGGCCAAGACTGCAGCCAAGCAGATCGATGTCTATACCTGGGCGGACGGCCAGGTCAGCAAGGTCCTGGACCATGGCCATGCTTCGATTCCTGAGGGGTGGAAGCTCAGCGACAATCCGGGGCTGGGCTGGCGTTTCGGCGATCAGGCCCTGACGGTCGGCTTGTGCCCGATCCCGATGGAGAAGGATACGACGTTGGTGGACTTCGAGCAGCCGCAGCTGGATATCTGGACCTGGAACGAAGATTATCTCCAGTCCGTGCAGAAGCTCCGTGCCGGCACGGAAAAGAACCGTACCTACCTGTCGCTGCTGCGCCTCGGAGACGGCAGCCTGACCCGCCTGGCGGATGAGGATCTGCCGGAGGTGAGCGTACCGTTGGATTTCCAGGGTGACAAGCTGCTGGCCTGGACGGACAAACCCTACCGGATCCGGCAGCAGTGGGATACGGATCCCTGCCACGATGTCTATCTGGTGGACCTGCGGGACGGCAGCCGTACCCTCGTTGCGACCGCGGTTCCCTGGACGCGGATCAGCCTTTCTCCAGACGGCGGCTGCTATGTGTTCTATGATGCCGTGAAGCGTTGCTGGATGGCTTATACGCTCGCAGACGGGCGCCTGACGGACCTGACATCGGGTCTCGGCGTCAACTTCTTCGACGAGAAGGACGACCATCCGTGCCTGCCTCCGCCGACGGGCGGGGCGACCTGGTTCAAGGATTCGCGTCACGTCGCGTTGCGGGACCGCTATGACATCTGGGTGCTGGATGTAACCGGCAAGGACAAGCCTTACACGATGACCGAGGGCCGCGGCCGGGCCGAAAAGACGATGTACTATGTCAACCTGCCCTACAGCCGCCCGCAGTATTTCCCCCGTCCTACGGTGATCGATCCGGCGCAGCCTGTGTATTTCATGACGCAGAACGAAGTGACGAAACAGGGCGGGGTTGCCGTGAAGGACCTGAGCCGCCGCCGCTCTTCGCTCAAGACGCTGGTGCAAGGCCCGTACAAGTGGGATGCGCTCAGCATCTCCACGGCGCCGAAAAAGCCGGTCCTGTACTATACCCGCGAGTCTTTCGAGAGCGGACGCAACCTGTATTCGACGACGGATCTGTCGAAGGAAGGTACGCTGGTGTGCGAGACCAATCCCCAGATCCGTGATTACAACTGGGGCACGGTCGAGCTGATGAAATGGACGCGCCCGGACGGGATCGAGGCGGATGCGCTGGTCTTCAAGCCGGAGGATTTCGACCCTGCGAAGAAGTATCCCGTGATCTTCTATTTCTATGAGAAGGATTCCCAGACGATGTACAGCGCCCGCAATCCGGCGCCCAGCCGTTCGGTGGTCAACATCCCCTGGTTCGTGAGCAACGGATACGTCGTCTGTGATCCGGATATCTATTACAAGAAGGACGGTCACCCGGGCCGCGACGGCCTGGAATCGGTGATGGCCGCGACGGACGAACTGTGCAAGAACGCCTGGGTGGACCAGGCCCACATGGGTATCCAGGGCCAGAGCTGGGGCGGCTACCAGGTCGCCTATATCATCACGCAGACGGACCGCTATGCGGCGGCCGGGGCCGGTGCACCCGTTTCCAACATGACTTCGGCTTACGGCGGAATCCGCTGGGGCAGCGGCATCGTGCGTGCGGTCCAGTATGAGCAGGGCCAGAGCCGTATCGGCAAGGACCTCTGGTCCGGATTCGACCTGTATTACGACAATTCGCCGCTGTTCTTTGTCCCGAATGTCAAGACGCCCGTGCTGATCATGTCCAATGACAATGACGGCGCCGTGCCGTGGTGGCAGGGGATCGAGTTCTTCACCGCCCTTCGCCGTTGCGGCAAGCAGGCCTGGATGCTCCAGTACAACCGGGAGGCGCACAACCTGAACGGGCGCTGGAACTCCAAGGACCTCAGCAAGCGCCTGGACCAGTTCTTCGGCCACTTCCTGAAGGAAGAACCGATGCCGGAGTGGATGTCCAGGGGAATCCCGGCGACGGAGAAGGGCTTGACGCTGGGGTATTAGGTTCGTCTTAGTCCTCGACCCGCACCGAAAGGGCCTTTTTCGTGCTATCCAGGCCTGTTTCTGGCTTTGACCGCACCGAAAGGACCCTTTTCGTGCTATCCAGGCTTGTTTTTGGCTTTGACCGCACCGAAAGGGCCTTTTTCGTGCTGTCCAGGTCTGGTGCAGTTGGCTGTCATTCTGAACGTAGTGAAGAATCTTTTT
>CAMOTB010000084.1 GCA_946625485.1 uncultured Bacteroidales bacterium
TACGAATTCGAGATGACCACGGAACGTGACATACGCAACCAGATTGCCTTTGCGAGAAAAGAGAAGGCAAAAGAAATGGCGCGGAATATGCTGGCCAAGGGGTATGCCCTGGAGGAAATCGCGGAGATTTCCGAGTTGCCTATCGAGCAGATCCGCGCATTACAAGAAGAATCTTAGGCAATAGAATCAGGCACGCAGAAGGCCCCTTTCCTGCCGCAATCGCAGAAAAAAGCGATCCGGGCATGGAAAGGGGCCTTTTCGTGCCGCTCCCTGCGCGTCATTCGCCGGCTTGACCGGCGAATCTCCCCGCACTAAGCGTCGCTGCGCATGTGAACATCCAGCTGCGGGAACGGGAAGTGGATACCGTGCTTGGGGAGTTCCTTGTAGATGCGTTCGTTGAGCCAGTGCTGGACCTTCTTGTAGTCCTTGGCGAGGAGCCACACGCGGAGCTTGATCTGGATCGAACTGTCCTGCAGCTCGCCCACGTAGACTTTGGGGTTCTTGGCGCCGGGCGTATCGGCGTTCAAGATCTTGGGCTGGTCCTTGACCAGCTCCAGCAGGATTTCGCGGACCTGGTCCACGTCCGTCCCGTAGGGAACGTTGAATTTGAGGCTCAGCCGGTGCGGATCACGCGAGCTGTAGTTGTCGATGTTGCCGTTGGCAAGCTCACCGTTGGGGATCGTGATCTCGCGGTTGTCGGTCGTGACGATCTTCGTGTGCACGATGCTGATCTCCGACACGCGTCCGAAGATGCCCTGCGCGTCGATGAAATCGCCGACCTTGAAGGGCTTGAACGCCAGCAGGATGAGGCCTCCGGCGAAGTTCTGCACGGTGCCGCTCATCGCCATGCCGATGGCCATGCCGCCGGCGGCGAGCAGGGCGGCGATCGAAGTGGTGTTGATGCCGAGCGTACCGACCATCGCGAGGATCAGCACGACCCAGAGGGTAGCGCTGACCAGGCTCTGGATGAAGGTGGCGATGGTCTTGTCGGACTTGCGCTTCTCGAAGGTCTTGGCGAGGACCTTCTTGACCTTGCGGATGAGCCAGGCGCCGACGATGTAGATGGCGACGGCGAGCAGGACCTTGAGCCCGAACGACGCGACGGACGAGAGGGTCCCCTCGAGGAGCTCGTCCTTGGGCGTGGTCTTGAGGGTCTCGACGAGCTGCGCGCCCTTGGCGGCGAGGGAGTCGGCGGAGAAGTTTTCTGCCGCTGGGGCAGGTGTTTGTAGAATATGGATATGCATTGGAGTTCTGAAAAACACCGCCGCCCGGGCTAAGGGCGGCGGTGAAGAATAATAGATAAACTATTGTACCGTGATTGTTCCGGAAGTATCCGGGAAATAGTCGCATTTAACCGTCACGGTCGTTGTGCCGGACTTGACTTTCTTGAAGTTGAGCGGAATCACGGAAACGGTCTTATCCGCATTCATATGATTCGCATAGTCATCTGAAGTGACAGTCTTGACGTAGTAGATCTCCTTGTTGGCCGTTTGTGCGGGCATATCCGTTCCGGCAGGGTTCAGGCACTGGTTGCTGTCATAGACATAGAACACGATCGGGAACATCGAGGACGGAAGATCGCCCGGCAGGCCCAGATTGTAAGTCAGGCCTGAAGTGGCGGGACCGGTAGAGGCGGCAACGTACTTTGGCGTGCGGATCACCCGGATCGTGATGATGCGGAAGAGTTTGGCTTCGGTCTCGGAGGTTCCTCTCACCTTGAACGTAGTAATGAGATCCTTGCCTGCCGCATCTGCGTCAGAGGATTTCTTGAGCTTCAGGTTGACCGGGTACCAACCTTCGGCCAGTTCGCCCGGTGTCGGGTTCTCAACAAGAGCATCTCCGGAGACTTCCAGAATCTCCCCCTGCTTGTAGGCCGTGGGCTTACTCAAATCCGGGATATATTGATACTGGAAAGTAACATTCGGGTCGTCCTTGTCACCGACCACAAAGGTCCGGTCGGTATACAGGACGTACAGTCCTGAGATACCGTCAGAAATATCAGACAGGTCTACGGCGGTCGTGGAAACATTGCCATTGGAGGTCACGGCATCCTTCGGATCCGCCACACCGTTCTTCGCCACCTTGCTCAGGGTAATCGTATAGTCTAGGTTGCGGTAGACCGGGATGTGTGCGCCCTCGTCATCCACGAGTTCGATGCGATAGTAAGATGTTGCTCCGCCCTTGAACTTGCCGGCCACGATGATGAACGGATAGTCGGACTCCGTGTTCGGACTCTCGTAGACAAATTGGTAGCCCGTCCCGAATGTATCACCGATCTTGGGTTCTTCCGTGTCGATCAGTTCTTTGGCAGCATCCGGTACATATCCCTTGTAATTCAGGGAATTCTCGATGTAGTCAATCGGCGTGGGGTAGGTCTCGGAACGAGTGTAAGCCGCATAGGCGGTCGCATCCACAAATGCGGAGCCAGCTGCATCCATCGGCATGGCGTAAGAACCATATTTGGAAGTACGGTACACTTTGAATCCTTCCACGACGAATTCGCTTTCAGGCAGTTTGGTGTCCACCTTGATTCGGGCGAAGTTCCGGATCAGGCAAACCGAGCCGAACTTCTGAGTCGCGTCATCGGAGGGGACCCACTTGCCGCCCTCCAGTTTGGCGGTACCGGCCAGTTCGAACTCTTGCCAGTAGGCGCCTTTGTTGCCGGAAGTCATCAGGTGCTCGCCCAGCATCAGGTCTTTGATCTGGGTCTGGTAGTCGAGCTGGTCCGGTCCGTTGGCGATGATATGGATGTAGCGGGTGGAGGTGGTGGCCAGCAGCGTGACACGCATCTTGTAGGCGCCTCCGTTCGCTGTGGTATAAGCGTTCGTGACATTGCCCTCCGCATCCAGGGGGACGGCCAGGGCGTAGTCGTTCAGATAGCCTTGGCGACCGAATACGGCAACGTAGATATTTTCAATCTGCGGGTCGCTGCCCCGGTCCGTGGCCTTGGTGGCCGTGACGCTCTGCGGCAGGGTCACAGTCATGTCGATGGTGACTGTGGCTTCTCCCTCAGGCTCGGGAACGGGCATCCGGTCAGTGCAGGCAGAAAGCCCCAGAACGAGGGCAGACAAAATATAAATGTACTTTTTCATAATCGTCCTCTATTTTTATTTATCCTCTTCGTCTCCCCACATGAAGGTGTGCTGGGCGGCAGCTACGCGGTCATGGCCCCAATACCAGTCGTCATAGACACAACGGATATACTGATTTCCGCTAAAACGTCCTAGACCATCAGTGTCGACGTTGTCGCCTTCCACGGTGATATAACCATTTGCACACCAGTAATTTGTGGAGCCAGATTCGGACCCAAATAACTGCGGGAGACGTTTTTTCGCGGACAAAGTTACGCAATATTCAATTTCAGCTGCAGTCGGCAAGCGCCACCTCCCAGCAGGATAACCGTCCTCTTGATAGGAGGCACAACGCCGGCTTGCATTAGTATAATTTTGCGTAGACGTAACACCATAGGAAGATGCTATCCGGAAAGAAGGAGCAATCATATTGCGACTTCTATCACTCGTCTCGGTTCTTTTATAATATGTTAATACTCTATTCGGCCCGCCAGATACTACAGGTGCCGAAGCACGAGCGGGATCCCAGTTCGTATTAGTAATATTATCGTAAGTCCCCTTTGTTACACGAGGATCTCCAATCGTTTTATTCGCATCACTCAATACGGAGGTGGTGACAATATACATGTTCGGGTTTACATTCGTGCCGTTCAAACCATTTACACCACCATACCGATAATTTGCCGTCGAGCTGGTATAATTCTGGTGATTGCCATTCACAAAAACATAGCCTAAACTTTTATTGGATGTAGTATGCGGATCGTCTCCCGTATTCGGCATCTCCTCGATGTAGCTCTGCGGGTACTGCTTGAAGTGAACGACCTTCGGTTCGGCGCCGCCCGTGGAGAGCTTGACCGTGATGTCGTAGAAATAGGGCGTAGCGTCGAAATAGTTGTTCTCCAAGTCGTTGATCATCGTGTGATTCAACGTGATATAGGTGTCCGGAATCTCGGAATTGGGGTTCTCGACTTCCTTAAGCGTGACCCAACCTTTAGCGATTGCATCGTCGTTGATGTTCTTGCCATTGTTGTTGTTGAAGGTGCCGTTCTCGATGATGTAGCGTTTGTGGTCCGTCAGTCCGGACGTAATGTAGTCGAGGTAATAAATGCTGGAGTGCTCCCAGTCAATCACGGCTGTCTCGGATGCGGAGTACTGCACCTGGGCGCTCCCGACAAAGACATCGATGATGCCGTCATCATTCTCCTGTTTGCGGTCGACGGTGAGGTACTTGATGTCGCTGATCTGGGTGTTGACCTTGCCGGCACCTCCGTTGGTCCAGTCGGCTACCTGGTAGGTGGCATCGATGATGACTTCGGGATCCGTCTCGGTGCCCACGACCGTGATGTCCACGGTGAACTTGTAGTAGTTGTTGGACAAGATCGCGTAGTCGGGCAGCACGACCTTATAATAGACTTCGCGCTGGGCGGAATAGAACACGTTGCCGTTGCTGTCCGTGCGCACGACTTTCCAGGGGACGATGATCTTACCGAAGGGGGCCTGCGCCACGTTGTCCTTCCAGGAAACGGGGAAGGTATAGAACGGCCCGACGGTCGTCTCGTTGTCGGCCGACCAGCTCGCAGGGACGATCGGGTCGTAGTCCGCCGGGCTGAGGGTCGCCGGATAGTGAGCGCCATCGGCGGCACCCAGCACGGTGTTGGTGACGGCCTGCTGCAGGTACACGCGGACGTTGTTGCCATTCAGCATCGGGGTCCAGGTCTCGGTGTAGGTGCCACCGTCGCCGTCAAGGGTGCCCTCGAGGGTGACGGACTTGGCAACCGTGATGTCGAAATCCATCTTGGCTGCCAGGCGCTCGAGCCCGACGTTCGTAAAGACGCCGGTCACGTTGCCCCGGGCATCGACCTGGGCGGTCATCACGAATTCCATGGCATCGCTGTCGGTGGCGAGTGCGGCACCCTCCGCCATGAAGGCCTGATCGAGGGCGATGGCCTTGAGGTCATCCCACTTGGGCAGGGCGGCAGGGACCTTTGCCTCGGGCAGGTTGGCGACGATGAAGACCGTCGTGTGGTCATTGGTGCCGTAGAGCACCTCGCGGGTCGGGAACTCGCTCTCGCCGTAGGACAAGCCAGGCGTGAAGATGCCCTGGTATTTCCCGGAGACGGGAGTCGGCTCGGCATCCCGGTAGTGGAACACGGCGGGGCTGGACACCGTGTCGGCAAAGAAGAAGTAGTCCAGGGAGACAACCTTGTTCTCGTTGCCCACGCCCGGCGTCGTGCCGGCCTTCGTCAATTCCGAGCAGAAGACCTGCAGGGCGAAGGCGTCGCCATCCTCGGCCTGGCCGATGGACTCCCGGGAGCAGGATGCCGCAAACACGAGGACGGCTCCTGCGAAGATATATGCAATAATCTTTTTCATATTCCTATCTGGTTAGGGCATCTTGACAGTTAAAGGCAGCTGGCTGCGGGTGACCTCGGAGTGCAGGCTGTATTCCTGGTCTCCGACGACGACCGTGAAATGGAGCTCGACGCTGTCGCCGCTGGCGGCAGACGCGGTCGGCGTGACCGTGAAGAATACCCGCTGGTCGACGGTACCCTCGACATAGGCGTCAGCTCCGGAGACGGACTTGTGTCCCTCCGTCGTCGCCGACTCGCTGGCCAGGGTGAAGTTGGCGGCCTTCTCTCCCTTCATCGTGATCCGCCATTTTCCATTGGTCGGGGAATACAGGGAATAATAGGCATACAGGGGCGGATTCGCCGTGTCAATCGTAGCGTCGGTGCGCTCAGGCTTTCCGGTATATCCGGAGATGAATTCCAGGGCGCTGGCGCTGATGATGACACCGTCGCCGTCCGCGGCTCCGTATTTCGGGTTCTTGGCGTTCTCTTCCCACTCGGCAACCTCGGACTGCAGGTAGATGGTCCAGGTGCCGTCCGGCATCTGCAGACCGTAGATCCGGTGCTTCTTGCAGGCGGCGAACTCGATGGAGCTGCCGTTCTTCTTGAGGGCGAGGCGGCGGGATTGTGCTCCCTGGATGTCGAAGACCAGTTCGAGGTCCTTCAGGTTCTGCGGCAGGGCGAAGAGCGTGAAGGTGTAGGCTGCATCCGGACCGATGGTGGCGTCGAGGCCGCTGACCGATACGGATTTCTCCGTGGCGGAGGAGCAGTCGATGGTCTTGGTGAAACCGCTCCCGCTTGCAGCATACGAAACCGTGAAGTTGCCGGCGAGGGCAGTCGAAGAAGAGACAAGGTGCGCACCCGTGAGGACCGTGTTGGGCTGGGTGCTCTTCAGCGTCACCTCGATGGCCGTGAAGGCGGGCTCGAAAGCGAGGGTGACATCCTTACCTCCGTTCTTTTTGGTGATGACGGTCTTGTTGGCGTCGAGATCGGCGGCCGCGATCGTGGCCGTCTGGGCGGCGGTGAGGAAACCGTATTTCGGCATGTTCGCGGCCAGGTCACCGGTGCCCTGATTGGCAGGGATCGTTCCGGCCAGCGTGCCGGCGGCACCGCTCGCGCAGTCCGTGGCAGGATAGATGCCGTAGAAGGTGTAGGCCGCAGGCTCATCGCCCCAGACCAGACCGTTGCCCGTAGACGGCGTGATTTCCGCGGTGCTCGTGGCGCCGCTGCCGCTTACGGATGTGACTTTGTAGTCAGAATAATGCTGCGCGTCGTCGTAGCGATAGACGGCCTTGTCGCTGTAGATGCGGATAACGTCGTCTTTGGCCCAGTCGATGCGCTCGATATTATCTGTCACCTCGCCGCTATAGGCGGTCTTGGTGCCAGGAGCGGCGCTGGCGGCGAAACGGATTGTATTGTCGCCAGATACAGTGCCGGAAAGCCCCGTCTTCTGGCATCCCGCCAGAGAGAGGGTCCCTGCTGCGAGCAGGAGGAGTATGTGTTTACCTTTCATAAGCATGGCAGGGGCCTCCTATTCCCAATTGTGATTGAAATCTTCACCGGAGAAGTCGTGTTGCTCGACCTCCTGTCCCGTGGACACGATCGTGGTGTTATCCACGACGGAACCTGCAAGGATCGGCATGTCGGGCAGGAGGGATAGCTCCTGCAGGACCGCCGGCCTTGTGAATTGTTTTTTCTGTCTCATTTTATGCATAAAGTTTACTTTGATTATCTGTCAATGGGTTCGAGCCAGGCC
>CAMOTB010000085.1 GCA_946625485.1 uncultured Bacteroidales bacterium
ATTAGTAAAAATGAAAGAAATCAAGTTCGTCAGCGCCGATGAGGCCGTCAGCCACATTCCCTCCCATTGCCATGTCCACCTGAGCAGCGTCGCCAGTGTGCCGCATGTCCTGATCCAGGCGCTGTGCCGCCGGGCCGATGCCGGGGATGTATGTGACCTGCATTTCCACCACTTCCATACGGAAGGTCCCGCGCCATACTCGGAGCCCCGGTATGAGGGTATTTTCTTCGAGCAGGGCTTTTTCGTGGGTCCCAACGTCCGGGCCAATGTCAATGCCGGTTATGCAGACTACCTGCCGGTCCATCTGGGAGAGAGCCAGAAACTGTACCGTGAGGGTTTCATCAAGCTGGGAGCGGCCCTGGTCCAGGTGTCTCGTCCGGATGCCAACGGCTATGTCTCGCTGGGGACTTCCGTGGACTGTTCCGTCGCGGCGGTCGAGTCCGCACAGGTACGGATTGCCGTCGTCAACCCCCACGTTCCCTATGCCCATGGAGATTTGATCCATATCAGCAGTTTCGATTATCTGGTCGAGGATGATACGCCGCTGGTAACCAAGGATTTTGCCGAGCCTACGCCGACGGAAGTGCTGATCGGCAAGAACTGTGCGGCGCTCGTCGAAGACGGGGACTGCATCCAGATGGGGATCGGCGCCCTGCCGAACGCCCTTGCGGCGCAGCTGGGCGGGCACAAGAACCTGGGCCTCCATACGGAAATGTTTGCCGACGGCTTGCTTCGCCTGATCAAGGCGGGGGTGATCAACGGCGCCTGCAAGGCCATCGACACCGGCAAGGTCGTCGCCTCCTTCCTGCTGGGTTCGCAGGAGGTCTATGATTTCATCGATGACAATCCGGACGTGCTGATGAAAGATATCGCCTATACCAACGATCCCTGGGTGATTTCCCGCAATCCCCACATGAAGGCGATCAATTCGGCGACGGAAGTTGACTTGACCGGCCAGATCAGTGCCGATTCGATTGGTACGCGGATCTTCTCAGGCACGGGCGGACAGGTCGAGTTCGTCAAGGGTGCGACGATGTCCAAGGGCGGCAAGTCCATCACGGCGTTTGCCTCCCGTACCAACAAGGGCAAGTCCAAGATCGTGAGCCTGCTTAATCCGGGCGCCGGTGTTGTGACGCCCCGTGCCGACGCGCACTGGATCGTGACGGAGTACGGCGCGGTCGATCTCTATGGCAAGTCCCTGCAGGAAAGGGCGAAACTGATGATCAGCATCGCCCATCCCGATGACCGCGAGCAGCTCGAACGCGAGGCCTTCGAGCGCTTCGGCCCGCATTTCCTGAATGTCAGGGTCTAAACCTTCCTGAAAGCGAGACACGCATTGTGGCCGCCGAAGCCGAAGTTGTCGCTCAGGGCGAGGGTGACGTCGGCCTTGACGGCGACGTTCGGCGTATAGTCCAGGTCGCATTCCGGATCCGGGTGGTCCAGGTTGATCGTGGGCGGGATGATTCCTTCTTTGAGGGTCAGGATGGCTGCGATCGCTTCGGTGGCGCCTGTGGCCCCGAACATGTGCCCGTGCATGGACTTGGTCGAGGAAATCTTGAGCTGATAGGCGAAGTCGCCGAAAGCGACCTTGTAGGCGAGCGTCTCGGCGAGATCGTTGAGATGCGTACCCGTCCCGTGCGCATTGATATAGACGGTGTCACGGGCCTCGTCGAATCCGGCCTGCTCCAGCGCCTGGCTGATGCAGCGGGCCTGGGTCGTACCGTCCGGGCGGGGTGCCGTGGCGTGGTAGGCGTCGCAGGTGTTGCCGTAACCGACCATTTCCGCATAGATGTGCGCTCCCCGGGCAAGGGCGTGCTCGTATTCCTCCAGGACGAGGACGGCGGCTCCGTCGGCCATGACGAATCCGCCCCGGTCTGCGTTGAAAGGCAGGCAGGCGTGCTTGGGATCCTCGGCACGGGTCAGGGCACGGGCGTTGGCGAATCCGGCGATGCCGATCGGAATGGTGCAATGGTCCGAGCCGCCGGCCAGGATGGCGTCGGCATAGCCATGCTTGATCGAACGGTAAGCCTCTCCCAGGGAATGGGTGGCCGTCGCGCAGGCGGTCGCGATGTCAAGACAAGGGCCTTGCGCATTGTATTTGATCGCGATCTGACCGGCTGCCATGTTGGATATCATCGTGGGGACAAAGAGGGGAGAGATCCACTTGCCGGAAGGATCTTCGATCATTTTGCCTACTTCCTTGTAAATCGTGGTAAAGCCTCCGATACCGGAACTGACATAGACTCCCAGGCGTTCCGGGGAGATGTTGCGGCCTTCTTCCCGGGTCTCCAGACCGCAGTCATTCATGGCCTGGAAAGCGGCTGCCATGGCGAAGATGGTGAAAGGATCCTGCTTGCGGACGAAGGGTTTGTCCATGCCGAACTGCAGCGGGTCGAAATCTTTGAGCTTGCCGCCGATCTTGACGGCCAGATCTTCCGTGGGAAAGTCCGTGATGAAGTCTATTCCACAAACGCCGTGTATGAGGTTGTCCCAGAACGTGGGGACATCGTTTCCAATCGGGGTGACCAGTCCAAGTCCGGTGATGACGACTCTTTTTTCCATAGATAGTCTGTTTTCTACAAAGTTAATCTTTTTTTCTATATTTGCATCCTATGCTGTCGGTGCGCGAAAAAGTTCCTGATTACCTGTTAGAAAGGATTCCGTTGATTTCTACGGTTACTTTTGCTGCGCTTTTTTCCGTCTTCTTTTTCATTGCGGTCGTTCCGTCTTCCAACCTGTATTTCCACCAGTTGGACCTGATCCAGGTCTTGAACTTTTCCTTGCTGGTATATGGGCTTTCCTTGCTGATCGTGATCCTCAGCAGGCGCCTGATGTATGCGTGCCGGGCCTGGGTGGGCGAGCGTTTCGGGAGGTATCTTTTCTGGAATGTCGCCGAAATCCTGCTGGTCGCAGCCGGGTATGTGACGCTGACTGTCATCGGCTCGAAAAAGGGGCTGCTGGAACTCGAGAAGCCCCAGCTTATCCTCTCCGCTGTCCGTACGGTCGTCTATTGCCTGATGTCGATGGGCATTCCCTATCTGATCGCCGGGATGTATTTCGCCATCCGGGACAAAGACCAGACCATCCGGATGATCAACTACGGAAACGTCGTCTCGGACGAAGAATTCCCCAGCCACGAGGAGCAGAAGATCACCCTGTTTGACAACAACGGAGTGATGAAACTCTCGATCAACGCCGCCAGCCTCTATTTCATCGAGTCGGACGACAACTACATCAAGGTCTGGTATACGGACAGAGAGAACGTGCTGAAACAGTACATGCTCCGATGTAAGCTCAAAACCGTGGAGGAGAGTTTCCGGGACAGTGACCTGATCCGCTGTCACCGGAAATATATCGTCAACCTCTCCAAACTGCAGGATATAACCAAAGGAAAGAACGGCTATCTCCTGAGACTGGACAGAGAACTGATCGATCCGATCCCGGTCTCCAAAACCTATGAAGAAGCGGTACTGGCGCGATTCAATGCCCGGAAGGGCAGCCTATCTGCGCCGCTTGGATGAGCGCAGCCGCGAGAAACTCTCAACCATCAGCTGATCCGCGTGGATGCGCCGGGCGGCCATCAGGTCGAAAATCAGTGCGACCAGGGGGAAGATGGCGCTGATGCGGAAAACCATCTGCCCGGCATTGGTGAGATAGTCGACAACCAGCCAGATCTGCAATGCGAGCGTGATGAGCGCTGCCAGGATGGCCGTGCGCAGCTGGAATACGCGCTGTTTCCAGCTCGTGAGGGCAAGCACATCCAGCAGGGCAATGACGATAAGCAGGATCAGGTAAGGAATATAGCTGATAAACTTATACGTTTCTGCGACGGAACCGTCCGCTCCGGGGACGACGGCCTTGGCGGTGAAAAACATCGAAATGATCAGTCCGGTCGCGATAGCGAGGTAAAGGGTCTGGATTCTCTGCCACATAGTCTGAATGGTTTTGGGAGAACAAAAATAGGAAATTCCGTAAATAAAAGCTACCTTTGGGATTCACGACTGTAGAATTATTGACCTATGCGTATACCTGAATCAGAACTGATCATCAACGGAGACGGAACAGCGTTCCATCTGCATATCAAGCCCGAACACCTGGCAGACAAGGTGATCCTGGTCGGCGATCCCGGCCGTGTGGAGCTGTTCACTCCCTATATGGAAGAAATTGAGAACCGCAGTGCGTCGCGGGAATTCGTATCCCTGACGGGGCGCTACCGCGGGACCCGTTTCACGGCGCTATCCACCGGAATCGGGCCGGACAACATCGACATCGTCCTTACGGAGCTGGATGCCTTGGCCAATGTGGATTTCGCCACCCGTGAGGTCAAACCGGAGCACCGGACGCTGGACATCCTGCGGATCGGTACCTGCGGTGCGATCCAGCCCGATGTGCCGCTCGGATCGTATATCTTCTCCGATATCTCCATCGGTTGCGACGGTCTGCTCAACTGGTATGAAGGCCGCGACCAGATCTCCCTGCTGGACTATGAAGAAGCCTTCAAGAAACATGTTCACTGGCATCCGCAGCTGCCGGCGCCGTATTTCGTCCGGGCCAGTGAGAAACTGATCCATTGCTTTGATGACTGCGTCCATGGGATGACGGTTTCCGCCCCCGGCTTTTACGGGCCTCAGGGCCGGGTCGTGCGCCAGGGACTGGCGATGCCCAATATGCTCGCTGATTTCGAGTCATTCGAATTCCGTGGTCAGAAGATTGCCAATTTCGAAATGGAAGGTTCCGCCATCGCCGGTATGGCCGCCAAGCTCGGGCATAATGCCGGCACCATCTGCTACGCCATCGCGCACCGTTACCACCACGCGGCCAACACCAGCTACAAGCACGGCGTGGAAGACTTGATCCACCTCGCGCTGGACCGTCTCAGCGAGTAGCCGGAACATCTGGATACAAAAAAAGACTGGCCGATGGGGACCAGTCTTTTATTATATCCAGCACAGAGCTTACTCAGCCTTGCCGTCGGCGACGATCTTGGCGTACTTGTCGTAAGCGGCCTTGTAGTTCTCGTCCTCGGAAGCGAAGCGGTAGCAGGCGTTCTTGAGGTACTCGGCAAGGCTCACCTTGAGGGAAGCATCCTTGGTGAGGTTGAAAGCCTTCTCGAAAGGAGCGATGCAGTTCTTGAGGCTCTTCTCAAACTGCTCGGCCAGCACCATGTACTTGGCATCGTCCATTTCATTGGCAGCCTTCTCCTGGATGTCGATGGCCTGGTTGTAGAAGAGGATGCCCTCTCCGATATAGCCATACTCATACTCCGGATTGATCTCGGCGCACTTCTCGTAGGCGGCGATGGCCTCGTCGATCTTGCCGAGCTCCTTGTTGATGTTGCCTTCCACATAGTAGAGGGAAGCATTGTTGGGCTCATTCTTCTTGGCCTGGTCGATCAGCTCGAACAGACGGCCGGTATCCTCCTGGTTGGAGATGTAGTAGTTGATCAGGCCGATCAGGATGCCCTGGCTCTGAGGGTGGCTGGAGAAGCCGCGCTCCAGGATCTCCTTCATGGCAGGCTTGTTGCCTTCCTTGTCGTAGATGTCAGCGAGCTTGGCATAGACGTCTCCGTCAGTGCCTTCGTACTTATACTCGTCGATACATTTGTTGAAGAAGGTCTTGGCCCGGCCGAAATCCTTGGCGATCCAGGCGGTGAGACCGGCATTGTACACGGCATTGGTGTCCACGGCGGCGCAGGGCTTCGTGGAGGTAGCGTTGACGGCCGCCTCGAAGAGCTCGCTGGATTTCTTGAAGTCGCCGAAGGTATAGGCGTTGTAAGCCTGCTCGACATACTTCTGGCCGATGCTCTTGAGGGCATTGGCGATGTCGGAAGACTTGGACTTCTTCGCATCGACCTCATAAGCCTTCTTGTAGGCCTCGAGAGCCTTGTCCAGTGCATTCGGAATGGCAGGGTTGGTGACCTCGATCATCTGCAGGACATTGTCCCGGAAATAATAGTTGCAGTTGGGATAGACTTCCTTCAGGAAGGATTGTCCTTCGAGGACCACGTCTTCGACGGAACTGGGCTTTGAGTTACCCATGATGAGCTGAAGGTCCTGCTTGGTGGCTCCGACCCATGCGCTGCCCTGAGGAGCGTCATAAGCCTCCATGCAAGCCTGTCCGAGCTTGAGCCAGGTGCCGACCTTGGCGGCTTTCTTGGGGTTGGCCGTGGCAGCCGTTGCGGCATCTACCGCCGACTTGACCGCAGACAGAGATTTGGACTGCGCGCCCGCCACCTGCAGAGAGGCGATCAGGGCTAAAACTAAAGCAATTCGTTTCATAAGGCTTTAAAATGTTAATTGTTTATTCGGTTTCAGTGGCTGTCGTTTCAGCTGGTATTTCTTCTTCATCGGCTCCGGCAACGGGCGATACGGCTGCGATGCTGTCACCTTGACGGATGTTGATCAGCTTGACTCCCTGCGTGGCTCTTCCGGCCACACGGATTTCGCTCACGCTCATCCGGATCACGAGCCCGGACTTGTTGATGATCATCAGGTCGTCATCCTCATGGACGGACTTGATGGCAACCAGCTTGCCGGTCTTCTCGGTGATGTTGATGGTCTTCACGCCCTTGGCTCCGCGGTTGGTCAGCCGGTATTCATCCGCCTCGGAACGCTTGCCGAAACCATTCTCACTCACCACCAGGATCGTTCTGTCCTGCGTATCGGGATCGTCCGGATTGCAGGAGATCATGCCGATCACTTCATCATCCTCTTCAATATTGATGCCACGAACGCCCATGGACGAGCGGCCCAGTTCGCGGGCGTCGGTTTCGTCAAAGCGGACGCAGCGTCCGTTGCGGGCTGCGATCATGATCTGGGTGTGTCCGTCGGTCAGGTTGGCGTCCAGCAGACCGTCTCCATCCTTGAAGTTGATGGCGATCAGACCCTTGTTGCGGCTGCGCGAATTGGCAAAGTCCGTCAGGCAGGTCCGCTTGATGATGCCGCGCCGGGTCACGAGGACGACGAAATGGCTGTCCGTATACTCCTTGCTCTCGATCGACTTGGCGTTGAGATAGGTCTTGACCTTGTCGTCGGGATCGATGGTGATGAGGTTCTGGATGGCACGTCCTTTCGAAGTGCGTGACCCCTCGGGGATCTCATAGACCTTGAGACGGTAGCAGATGCCCTTTTCCGTGAAGAAGAGCATCGTGGAATGCATGTTGGCGACGTAGA
>CAMOTB010000086.1 GCA_946625485.1 uncultured Bacteroidales bacterium
GCTGCATCGTCACCGTACCGTTGACGTGGCGCTGGCTGCTCTCCAGCATCGCCTCAATGTCCCGCATCACAGGTTCCAGGTACTGGCTCTCGTGCAGGAACATCCCGTACCAGTTGGCCACCTGGTCCTTCCAGTACTGCTGCCACTTGCTGAGGGTGAATTTCTCGAGGAACTTGTGGGCGGCGATGATGAGCATCGGGGCGGCAGCCTCAAAGCCCACGCGGCCCTTGATCCCGATGATCGTATCCCCGACATGCATGTCGCGGCCGATGCCGTAGGGTGCGGCGATGGACTCGACCTTCTGGATCGCAGCGATCGGATCTTTGAAAGCCTGTCCGTTGACGCCCACGAGCTGGCCCTGCTTGAACTCCAGGGCGATCGTTTCCGTTCCCGTTTTCTCCACCTGCTTGAGGTAGGCCGACTCCGGCAGGCCCTGCTTGCTGTCGAGGATCTCCCCGCCGCAGATCGACGTGCCCCAGAGACCGACGTTGTAGGAATATTTCAGCTTCTTGAAGTCAGCCGGGAAGCCGTTGGCATTGAGATAATCGATCTCCTGCTGGCGCGACAGGTTCATGTCGCGGGTCAGCGTGATGATCTCGATCCCGGGCGCCATCACCAGGAAAGTCATGTCGAAACGGACCTGGTCGTTGCCGGCCCCGGTGGAGCCGTGGGCGATGGCGTCGGCGCCGATCTCCTTGGCGTAGCGGGCGATGGCCATTCCCTGGAAAATCCGCTCCGAAGAGACGGAAATGGGATAAGTCCCGTTGCGGAGGACATTGCCATAGACCATGTAGCGGAGGCTCTTGTCATAGTACTCCTTCGTCACGTCGAGGGTCACGTACTTCTTCGCCCCGAGCTTGTAGGCGTTTTCTTCATTGGTCTTGAGCTGCTCGGCAGAGAATCCGCCCGTATTGGCGCAGGCGGCATAGACCTCGTAGCCTTTCTCTTTCGCCAGGTACATGATGGTGAAAGAGGTATCCAGGCCGCCGCTGTAGGCGACGACGACTTTCTTGGGGGCGGGACTGTAAAGCATACCGGTACAGAGACAGCGGGTGAAATTGTTGCGGGTCAGGACATCATAATTGATACAACTCTCACAACCTTTCCAGAAGACGGGATCGGTGGTAAGCGCCTCGAAAGTGACCGGCACATAACCGAGCTCCGTATTGATCTTCATCACGGCGGCTCCGGTCGTCAGGCCGAAGAGTTTCGCGTTGGGGAAACGCTTGCGGGAGAGTTCGAAGGCTTTTTTCTTGATTTCCTTGGCCAGGCCCTGTCCACGATATTCCGGCTTGACGATCAGGCCGGAATTGGCCACGAAATGTTCATGGTCCCAGGATTCGATATAGCAGAAACCGGCGAAATCATCACCGTGGAGGGCGATGATGGCCTTTCCTTCCTCCATCTTTTTCTGGATATACTCGGGCTTCCGCTTGGCAATGCCGGTTCCCCGGACCTTGGTGGCATCCTCGATGGTCTTCAATATCTCAGGGATGTAATGAACATGGCTGCTGTCAGCCACTTCAATGGTAAACGCTTCTTTCATGGTTATAGGGACTACTTACTGTTATCGATCAACTTGTCGCCGAACCCGGCGATATACAGGGAAATTTCCGAGACCAGATCTTTGACAGACACATGATCCCGGAGGATGATCAGCACCACATCATCGCCCGCCAGGGTTCCCATGATCCCGGAATGGACATTGTCATCAATGACGGAAGCGACGGCACTGGCAAAACCCGGATAGGTCTTGACGACACCCTGGGCGCCGGAGAACTCCACGCTTTTGATGGTTTCCACCGTGAAACGGTTGCGATGCGGCTCAATCGGCAGGATCTTGCCCAACTTCGCATCCCGATAGCAGTATCCCCCGCTTTCCGGATTGTGCGACTTCACGATCCCCAGCTCCCGAAGATCTCGGGAAAGGGTTGCCTGAGTGACGGTAATTCCTTGTTTCTCAAGGAGTTTCTGAAGCTCTTCCTGGTTCTGGACCTGGTGCTTTGCAATGATGGACTTGATGACTTCAAGCCGAATAGTTTTCATACTTTCTGTATATTTAAGTCAATTACTTGCAAAAATACAGAAAATATTCAGATATGCAAATGAAATGCAGGGGTCTTGCAAAAATATTCAGCCCCCCTGCCATTAAGCCAGACGGGACTCGGCGTATTTGACCGTCAGGTTGAAAGTCTTGGAACGGGACGAGGGAGACTCGTACATGGCGTCGGACATCAGCTTTTCGCAAATCGACCGCAGGCCACGGGCACCCAGTTTGTTCTTGATCGCCGTATCGACGATGAGATCCAATACACCGGGCTCGATCACCAGGCGCTTCCCGTCCAGCTCGAACAGTTTCTCGTACTGACGCAGGATCGCATTCTTGGGCTCGGTCAGGATGCGCTTCAAGGCATCCCGGTCCAACTGGTCCAGGTAGGTGATGACAGGCAGGCGGCCGATGATTTCCGGGATCAAGCCATAGCGGCGGAGATCCTGTGCCTCAACGTATTGGAGAAGGTTGTCCTTATCGACCCGCTGCTTTTCGTCGGCGCCGTATCCGATCACCTGCGTATTGAGGCGCTGGGCGATATGCCGGTCGATCCCCTCGAACGCACCGCCGCAGATGAAGAGGATGTTCTCAGTGTTGACATGGATGAATTCCTGTTCAGGATGCTTGCGCCCGCCCTGCGGCGGGACATTGACTACATTACCTTCCAGGAGCTTGAGCATCGCCTGCTGCACGCCTTCACCGGACACGTCCCGGGTGATGGAAGGGTTGTCGCTCTTGCGGGCGATCTTGTCGATCTCGTCAATGAAGACGATACCCAGCTCCGCCTGCCGGACATCGTAGTCCGCCTCCTGAAGCAGGCGGGAGAGGATACTCTCCACATCCTCGCCGACGTAACCGGCCTCGGTCAGCACCGTCGCATCGACGATGGTGAAAGGGACATAGAGCATCTTCGCGATGGTCTTCGCCAGGAGCGTCTTGCCCGTTCCGGTCGGGCCGACCATCAGGATGTTGGACTTTTCCAGTTCCACATCGTCCTGCACAGGATCCAGGACATTGTGGATCACGCGTTTATAATGATTATAGACAGCCACGGACAGCAGTTTCTTGGCCCGGTCCTGACCGATGACGTACTGGTCCAGGAAGGCTTTGATCTGCTTCGGCTTGGGGATATCGAATTGTCGGGTTTTCTTGTCTGCCATTACGGTTTCTTTGTAAGGATCCTGTCTATCATACCATATTCCTGCGCCTCGGCGGCATTCATCCAATAGTCGCGGTCCGCATCGGCGAACACCTTGTCGAAAGGCTGCCCGCTGTGCTCGGAAAGGATGGTGCAGAGCTCCGCGCGGAGCTTCTCGATCTCCTTGGCAGCGATCAGGATGTCAGAGGCCTGCCCCTGCGCACCGCCCAGCGGCTGATGGATCAGGACGCGGGCATGGGGAAGCGCGGAACGCTTGCCCTTGGCTCCGGCGCAAAGCAGGACGGAACCCATCGAAGCCGCCATGCCGGTACAGATCGTCGCAACGTCGGGCTGCACCAGCTGCATCGTGTCATAGATGCCCAGGCCCGAGGACACCTGTCCGCCGGGCGTATTGATATACAGGGAAATATCGGCCGTATTGTCCGTCGAGGCAAGGAAGAGCAGCTGCGCCTGGATGATATTGGCGACGTCGTCATCGATCGGGACGCCCAGCCAGATGATGCGGTCCATCAGCAGACGGCTGAACACATCCAGGGCCGCCACGTTCATCCTTCTCTCTTCAATCACCGTCGGATTGATATAGGCATCGTACACGGACGCGTAACGATGCAGGGTCATCGGACTGATATGCCGGTCAAGACTGGCAAACTTCTCAAAATCTTTATTCATTATGCTTCGTTGTTTCTTTTGGGATAGACGACCCGCTCATGATAGACCTGGGCCAGATATCCTTTGAGGACATCCTTGACCGTATTCAGTTCACGGATCGTGATATCGGCTTCGGCGAGCTGCCCTTCAGCCTCCTTGGCTCCGACGATGCGTTCGACAAAATCGGAGAAGCTCTGGGGCGTATGCTCCTTGAGCGTACGGGAAGCCGCTTCCACGCTGTCGCAGAGCATCAGGATCACCTGTTCCTTGGACACAGGCTTGGCGCCGTGATAGCGGAAATCGGCCTCGTGCGCAGGATCGCCGCCCTCGTTGAGATACTTGTTGTAGAATGAGCGCACGCAATTGTCTCCGTGGTGCGTACGGATAAACTGGATGATGGCCTCGGGCAGGTGTTCCTTCCGAGCCAGCTCGATACCGTCCGTCACGTGGCGGGTGATGTCCTGTGCACTCTGGCGCGGGGTCAGGCCGGCATGGTAACGGGCCTTCTCCTCCCCTCCTCCGACCAGGGATTCATTCTCGATGAAGCACTGGGGATTGGTCATCTTGCCGATGTCATGGTACATGGCCGCCGCCCGGACCAGATACTCGTTGGCTCCGATGGCTCTTGCGGCAGCATCCGCCATGCTCATTACCTGCAGGGAATGCTGGAAGGTGCCGGGGGCTTTCAGCTCCAGGTTGCGCAGGAGTTTGTTGTTGGTGTCGGTCAGCTCCTCGAGCTTGGCGACGGACAGCAAGCCGAACAGCTTTTCAAAAATGAAAATCAGCTGATAGAAGGCAACCGTCAGCAGCGAACCGACAAAAATATAAATCAAATCCTTCAGTACCAAGCCCGTAAGCAAGCCTGCCGAGCGCAGGGCCAGGTAACCGCCTCCCACCAGGAGGAAAACGGAAAACGCCGTAATGAACTGCTTCCAGCCCCGGTTGAAGCGGTTGAACAGCTTGATGGCCACCAGGCCGGCCAGCGCATACAGCAGGTAGGTCTGGATCCCCTGCGGCAGGAACACCGCCACGGGCAACAGGCTGACCAGATAGATGGGAGCGATCGTACGGTTCGGGAAGAAAGCGGTCAGGTACAGGGCAAAGAGCGTGAACGGAACCCAATATACCCTTTCGTAAACGCCGCCCCGGTCCAGGAGAAGGACTGCCAGGGCACAGAGCAGGGCGACAAAAACGATGTAGTACAACTCGTTTCTCCGATCGAAGAGCGTCGTGTCGGCAAACCAGACCGTCCAGAAAAGGATCCCGGTCAGGATCAGGGCCAGGACGACGATGGAGAGCCAGAGGAAGAAGGAGGGCATGTCACTGCCCATGTTGGCATCGTATTCCTTCTTGTAGGAATCCAAAAGCTGCGAAACCTCGGCCGTGACGATCTCGCCCTCCGAGACGATCAGCGATCCGGCCGGGACGAAACCCTGGGTCGGCGCGATATCATGCTGCTCGTCGGAATGGACCAGCTCGGTCATCTGACGGTCGAACAGGAGATTCGGCTCCAGTACGTCCAGCAGGCCCGACGCGGCCAGGGCCGAATCGACGGGCGCGGACGGGAAGGAATAATGCAAATCGTTGATCAGCTGCGTCTTGGCCTGAGACAGCCGATAGACATCCGAACGGGGATACTTTCCGGCCCGTTTCCCCTTCTGGATATAGATCAGGTTTTCGGACAAGGCCAGCCGGCGGTCCGCCTTGGAGAAATCGTCCGGGATGACACCCTGCCGGTAGATCCGGCGGAGGGAATTGAGCAGCACGGGCCGGATCGAATCTCCGGCGCCCAGCGACACGCTCTCTGCCGCCTGGAGGCTCTTGGCCGCGACGGTCTCCGAGAACTTGAAATAAGGGATGGCGCTCAACTCCGCATCGGAGAGCTCCTTCATCATCTGCTCGTCCGTCTTGTAGATCGGGAAGTCGAACTCCGAAACCAGGGAATCATACTTCCAGGGAGCGCCGCTCCTGTATTCGTATTCAAACTTCTTGGCCTTGGGTATCAGGAGAACCAAGGCCAAGAAATAAATCAGAAAAGGAACGTACGACCGCAGGTCGGACGGCAGATGGTGTTTTCTCATAGCGGACTATTCGACCGTCATGGCCGCGATGTCATCACCGTCATAGGCTCCGGCATCGAGTTTGGCCTTGATCTCCTTGAACGCGTTCAGCGTGTATTCGACGTCCTCCATCGTGTGGGCGGCCGTGCAGACGATACGGAAGATGATCATACCCTTCGGGATGACGGGATAGATGACCATCGAGCAGAAAATCTTGTAATTCTCGCGCAGGTCCTTGGCCATCTTGGTCGCCTGGGCGACGCCTCCCTTGATGTGGACGGGGGTCACGCAGGCCTGGGCCTCGCCGATGTCGAAACCCTGCTCGCGGAAACCGTTCTGGATCGCGTGCGTGATCGCCCAGCACTTCTTGCGCAGCTCGTCGCCTTCCGGGGAATCGATGATCTCCATGCGCTTCATGTTGCCGATTACGAGCGGCATCGGGAGCGACTTGGCGTACATCTGGGAGCGCATGTTGAAGCGCAGGTAATTGATGATCTTGCGCGGGCCGGCGACGAAACCGCCGATCGAGGCCATCGACTTGGCGAAAGCGCCGATGTAGAGGTCGATCTCATCCATCACGCCGAAGTGCTCGGAAGTGCCGCGGCCGTGTTCGCCGAGCAGGCCGAAGCCATGCGCGTCGTCGATCAGGATGCGGAAATTGTGTTTTTTCTTGAGCGCAACGATCTCGTCCAGCTTGCCCAGGGCACCGGTCATGCCATAGACGCCCTCGGTGATCAGCAGCACGCCGCCGCCGTTCTCCTCAGCCTCCTTGCAGGCGCGGGTCAGGACCTTGTCGCAGTCCGCCATGTTGTTGTGGCGGTATTTGTATTTGCTGCCGATATGCAGGCGGATGCCGTCCAGCAGGCAGGCATGGCATTCTGCGTCATAGACTACGACGTCGTGGCGGGTCAGCAGCGCATCGATCGTGGAGACGATGCCCTGATAGCCGAAGTTGTAGAGGAACGCGTCCTCCTTCTTTTCAAAC
>CAMOTB010000087.1 GCA_946625485.1 uncultured Bacteroidales bacterium
AGAAGGTGCTGCGGCGCGTGAGGTGGAAGTCACAATGGATCTTGGCCGGTTTCTTGTCCAGGATCATCTCGCCGGCCAGCCGGCCCATCTGGCGGAAGTCTGCCGATATCGTCGTCAGGCCGCCCAGCACGATTTCATACAGTTCAAACTCGTTGTAGGAGATGATGCGGACGTCCCGTCCGATCGTCAGGTTCTGCGCCTTGATCTGCCGGGCCAGGCCGGCCAGGCCGGAATCCAGCTGCGAATTGAGGATCAGGAAGGTATCTCCGCGGGAAATCTGTGCCGGGGGTTCCGTCATGTATTCTACGGGAATGCCATATTCGGCGCAGAAACGTCCGATTCCTTTGCGGATCAAGCCACCATACAGGGAGGTGGGCAGTTGGACGACCTTCAAGCGGCTGGACGGCTGGAAGCGGTCCAGACCCTGGGTTAAGCCGTAATAGACATCATTCTCAAAGTCCTGATATACAGCCCCATAGTTGCCGGCATAGCCGGGAAGTAACCGGTCCAGCATGATGAGTTTGCGGTTCGGAATCCGGGCCATCAACCGGGCTGCCCGGGCCTGGGAAACTTCGTCCAAGGGGAAATGCGGCGTCACGACATAATAGTCATAACGGTCCAGGTAATTGTCCAGATAGTATTCCAGCAGCTCCAGACTCTGGTTGTGCGTCAGGATGGTCAGTTCCGCCTTGTCCCCCAGCGTCTGGGCCAGCGAATTGAACAGGGTCTGCTTGTAAACGCTGATCTTGTCGAAAAGAACCAGGATGGTGAGTTTCGCGTCAGGATTGTTGTCGGCCACATAGAAACCCTTGCCCTGCTGGGGTACGATCAAGCCTTTTTCTGCCAGGATGCCATAGGCCTTCTTGACCGTTTCCTTGGAGATACCGGTCCGGGCGGACAGGTCGTTCATCGAAGATAACTGGTCTCCGGGGGCGAGAGCGCCGCTGTGAATGGCCGCTTCGAACTGCGCGAGAAGCTGTTTGTACAAGGGGGTTTTACTCCCCGGATCGACTTGGATGGTCAGGCTCATAGGATGGCGGCCGGGGATCTGTCTCCGGTCAAAGACAAAGATAACAAAAGATTGCAAAACAAGGGCGGACCTTGCGGCCCGCCCGGACGTTTTTGGTTAATCAGGTGATATGGGGATTATTCCATGGACATCTTGAACACGGAGACACCGACATTGTAAAGATGGCTTACGATATAGACGGCATCCTCCATTTCGACGACGGAGCAGCTGCCCAGGACCTGTCCGGCAAAGGAAGGATTGTCCAGGTACAGGACCTCGTCAAATTCCGCTGCCGTTGCGGCCTTGTCGTTGCCGTTCTGGATCGGGCACTCGTACACGACCTCATCCGCCTCGATGGAAGCCCGGAAGGTCTCTGCGGAACCCTGGTCTGCGATGATCTTCACGCGCGCACGGGCCGCATTCTTCGGATCGGTATATTTACCCATCTGGGTGTAAGCGATGTACTTCACACCATTGAAAGTGAACGGCGTGACGCCGAACTTGCGGCACATGACAGTCTGGTCCTTTTTGTCCCAGACAACGCCGGCCGAGCTTTCGATCCAGGTGCTGGCCTTATAGTCATAGCACAGTCCCACGTTGGGAGTCTCGAGCAGGAACTGGCTGGCTTCGACGGAGTACTTGTAAACAGCGCCCATACCATAGGAAGCGCCATAACCCACACCGCCGCCGATTGCACCGGAACTGATCTTTCCGTCGGTAATCTTCCAGAAGATGGTCGTGCTGGCCTCGCCGTTGATCCGGAGCCAGAGTTCACCGTTGGCCCAGTCTCCGACGACGGAGAACATGTCGCCGAAGCGGCGGCCATTGGTCTTCCAGGACAGAAGCTTCGTCGGAGCGGCATCCGGACCCTTCTCATAAGCGTACACATTGAACATGTCATCGTTGTCCATCGCCATGCTGCCGACCAGAAGGATGTACTTGCCAGTTGCAGGATTCTTGATCGTACGTACGCAGGCGGTCGGGAAATAACCGCCTTCCACGCCCGTCATGTTGACTTCCTTGACCTGCGTCGGATCCGCGATGCTGATGGCTGCTACGCCGAAGGTCTTGGCGTTGGCACTGGCCACATAGACATACTCTTCATCCGCCGCTACGGCACGGTCATTCCCCTTGACAAAACTGCCGGCCTGTGTGAACATGTCCGTCCAAGGAGATCCGGGACCCATCGGATATTTGCCCCACACGCGCTGGATGGTGAGTTCCTTCTGGGTCTTGATGCACAACGGAGCCATCTTGATCAGCTCGTTACGCTCGATCTTCAGGACTTTCTCGGAGACCTGCTCCATCGTATCCTCACCCTCGGCGCCTTCGTATGCAACGAGGACCGAGATGCCTTCCACGAACTCGGTCGGAGGCACGACGATCCAGAACAGGGTCGTATCGTCCATGGAGAGCTGGACGGGCTGCTCGCAGGTCAGCGTGATTCCGCCGGCCACCTCTTCTCCGGTGAACTGGATCTTCGGATCGGCATCCAGGGTCGCCGTCACTTCTGCCGGACCGGACAGAACCTCACCGGCATTGCCGTAGAAAGTGATGGACTTGACCGCAGCGTCGCCGCAGAGCTGAATGCCCACGTATCCGCACAGGTTCTTGAATTGCAGGATCGAGGTATCAGAGACCGCTACCATCGTATTGGCACCGGGGCCGAAACTGTTCTTGGCATAAGCCTGCTCAGCCGGCAGCGTCAGGCTCAAGACCTCGCTGCGGCTCAACTGGGTTTCCTCGCTATAAGGATAGACGGCATAGATATGGGAAACCGCGTCACCGTATCCGACACCGGACACCTTGGAGAAAGTTCCCTTGGTCACGCCGCCTTCACCTTGGAGCTGGTACTCTTTGTTTTGCGTCGTCTGACGGAAGACGGAGATCGCATCTCCGGCATCCCAGAGGACCTTGAGTTCTTCGTTGACGGACGCACGCGTCCCGGAAGTTTCAATGCCGGCCACCAGGGTCTCCCCGTCGTAGAGCTGGGGCGCTTCGGTCTGTTCGGCCACGCAGGACACCGTCAGTGCCGCCGCGCACAGACCCAACTGAAAAAATCTGTTGAATTTCATGGTTTTGGTTGTTGATTATGTGATTGATTATTCTAGCGTCATCTTGAAAAGGGACAGGCCGACGTTCTGCTTGACCGCAGCGATGTACACCGCGTCTCCGATCTGGCGGACGGTGACATCCAGTCCGCTGTTCCCCGAGGCCTTCGGCGAAGGAACTTCCAACTCGGAGTGATACTCTCCGTCAAAGAACTCTACATCCCGTTGGATCGAAGCCTGATAGATCACCTTTCTTTTCCCGCCTAAAATGCTTTCCCAGGAGTCAGACTCTTCGCCTTCCAGGATATAGAAACGCCCATCGGGATCATCCGCATTTTTGCCGTAGGCGATGTAACGCTTTCCATTGAAGGTGAAATAATTGATTCCGTGGGCATTGACATAATAGCCGCCGGCATTGGTCGAAGAGACAGACTCATTGGGACTGACACTCAAGGGATTCTCATCCATAGAGATGTATCTTGCGGAAGCGGTAGACGTATAAAGCCCGTGTTGGACATCTCCAGGATAAGGGTAATAGGCCCCCACACCGGACTCCGCTACCATATTCGTACGACGAGGATTGAAATAGCCGTCTACCGGAGCGACACCCCACGCCGTCTTCAAGACCATAAAGGCCCCTTGTGCGGAAGAGTTATTGTAATCTTTAAAAAACAATCCTCCGTCCTGCAAAGAACCATAAACAGTAAACTTGTCTCCCACTCGGCGGCTGACCCATGTCTGGACAGAGGTCCGTTTCGGAGCCTTGTCCGTGCCTTCGTCGTAGGAGTATATGTAAACAGGGACGCTGGAGTCATCTATGGTCAGGCTGGTCCCCATCAGGAAGTCCTTGCCGCCATTGACCTTTGAGGAGGTGTTTTTCATCATACGGACACAACCCATGGCAAATGTTCCTCCTGAAACACCCTCGACATTCGCTTCCGTTACGGTCTGTCCGTCCAGACTCATCCTCCATAACTTGGCAGAGGCTGTCGTTTCTGGGATATAGATGTATTCATCGTCCATCGCGACATTGCGGTCCGTGTTGGGTTTGCCGCCGTAATACTCGTTCCAGGAAGCCGTTGCCGTGGAATATTTACCCCAGACGCGCTCGATCTTGAGGCCCGGCACATGAGGCTCAACCCCGGCCATGTCAACAGTCAGGCGGGCGACCTGGCCGGACGTCAGGTTCCTGCCGTCGGGCAGTGAGAGTTCCTTGACACAATTTCCGGCATCCGTTACAACCTTGACCGTCAGCTTCGTGCCGGAGAGATCGGCCGGCGCACAGGCGAACCAGACACCGTCCAGGGAAGAGGTCTGGGCCTTGATGGTATTGAGCCCGGCGATGAGGGTGGAGGAAGCATTTTCCGTATCGTATGACCATGTGCCAGCCAGCGGCTTTTCGGCCGTCAGCTCCACGGCGGAGACCTTGGCGGATCCAAGATCCAGATTCTTGACAGTCAGGAGGATATAGGCTGTCCAATGCTTCAGTGAGAAGTTGACAGTCTGGGGCATTTCGCTGAACCCTTTCGCCTCGGCGACCAGGATCTGGGCCGCCTCATCCACGGACTGGGCCGTCGGAGTCTGGGTGTCTCTCAGCTTGATCTCCCAACTGCTTCCGGACGCTTTGTCATAGGCCGATGCCGGACTCAGCAGGGAGAAGGAATAGGGAGCCGAAATCCCCGTTCCGAAGCTGGCCGCAAACGTAGCGGATTTTCCGTCGGAGGCAGGCGTCACGGCCGCATTCTCGACGGAGATCATGTTGAGCGCAATCTTGACCTGGCTGTCATTCGCTGTCCAGAGGACGGGATAGCTGTCTCCCTCCGGGGAAGTGAAGGCCGTACGGGTCTCGGGAATACGAGCCGTGAACTGCACCGCCGCATCAGAGCTGTCCGGAGTCTCAACCGGCACCTGGACGCAAGCGGAAAGAGCCAACAGGGAAACCGCTCCGGCGAAAAGGATATGAATGAATTGTTTCATACGAAGCTACTTTTTAAAATGATCCCCAATCAGAGCCCTGCCCGGGCTGGATCTCTCCGCCCGACAGGCTGGTCTGACAAATCTCCTGGCTTTCAAGAGCCAACATCAGGCTTTCGGGAGCCTGATAGGCTTCCAAAGCCGAGGATACTTTGTGATTCAACATCTTTATAATTCTTTGTGTATTAACCTTTTATTTCTGTTTGCACAGGCGGTTCCACGTCCTGCGCTCCATGTGTGGTGTACTGTGGTGTGCAAGGTAATGCAAAATCCGCTAAAAACCAATAGTTCAGTCAAGAAAATACCACCGGTGTCGCTTGCAATCCCTGAGGTTCCGCCCGTCCCCTAGCCGGGATCGTCACTGGCCCGTAATTTACAAAGTCCAGACTGACAGCCACTTAAACAAATAGGCCTCCCCGATTTGGAGAAGCCTATTTTGCTAATATGCTGGTTTTCAACTGTTTAAGAAAAACGCCACCCGTGAGGGGGAACACTTTCCCAGTCACCTGGGCAGGGGGATGGTATCCCTCAGGGACGTATATCGCGCCTACGCGAGCGTCGGAGGCCGGAGGCCGACCGAAGGGGGACGCCGCAGGCGTGCGGGGGAATCCTTTCCCCCGTCCCCTGGGGGTGCAGGGGAGATGGTATCCCTCAGGGACGTATATCGCGCCTACGCGATATACGTTCCCGCAACCGTATCTCCGCCGTGGCCCGTCCAATTGGTGTGGAAGAACTCGCCGCGCGGCCGGTCGGTCCGCTCGTAGGTATGGGCGCCGAAATAGTCGCGCTGGGCCTGCAGCAGGTTCGCCGGCAGGCGGTCGCAACGGTAGCCGTCGTAATATTCCAGCGAAGCGCTGAGGCAAGGGGCAGGGATGCCGCTGACGACCGCCGCCGCCACGACATTACGCCAGCTCTGCTGCGCATCCGCGATCTTCTCCTGGAAGTAGCTGTCCAGCAAGAGGTTCGCCAGCTCCGGATTCTTGTCAAAAGCCTCCTTGATCTTGCCGAGGAAGACGCTGCGGATGATACAGCCGCCCCGCCACATCAGGGCGATGCCGCCGTAGTTGAGATTCCAGCCGTACTCCTTGGCCGCAGAACGCATCAGGGTGTAGCCCTGCGCATAAGAAACCACCTTGGCGGCGAAAAGCGCCTTGCGCAGATCCTCCAGGAACGCAGCCCGGTCGCCCGTAAACTTCACTCCCTTAGGACCTTCCAGCACCTTCGAAGCAGCGACGCGCTCCTCCTTCTGGGCCGACAGGCAGCGGGCGAAGACAGACTCGCCGATCAGCGTGAGCGGGACGCCCTGGTCCAGGGATGCGATCGCCGTCCACTTGCCGGTGCCCTTCTGGCCGGCCGTATCCAGGATGTAATCCAGCACGTACTTGCCGTCCTCGTCCTTCTTCGCGAGGATGTCGCGGGTGATCTCGATCAGATAGCTGTCCAGGTCGCCCCGGTTCCACTCGGCGAAGGTCTCGTGCATCTCCTCATTGGTCATGCCGAGGTAGTCCTTCATGATCTGGTAGCACTCGCAGATCAGCTGGATGTCACCGTACTCAATGCCGTTGTGGACCATCTTGACGAAGTGGCCGGCGCCGCCTTCGCCCACCCAGTCGCAGCAGGGAGAGCCGTCCGCGACCTTGGCGCAGATGCTCTGGAAGATCGGTTTCACATAAGGCCAGGCCGCAGGCGATCCGCCGGGCATCATCGAAGGACCCTTCAAGGCACCTTCCTCGCCGCCGGACACGCCGGTGCCGATGTACAGCAGGCCCTTGCTCTCGACAT
>CAMOTB010000088.1 GCA_946625485.1 uncultured Bacteroidales bacterium
TTCCAGGTGCGGAACTCGCGCATCGTCCGGTTGTATGCCAGGCGCTTGCCGTCCGGACTCCAGCAGGAAAAACCGCCTTCCGGCAGCGGGAGACACTGGCTGTCGCCGCCTTGGACCGGGACTGTCCAGAGCTTGCCCTCGAAACCGTCGCCGATCCGGTTGCGGTACAGGATGCTCTTGCCGTCCGGCTTCCAGCCCATCACGATGTTGTTGGGGCCCATCCGGTCGCCCAGGTCGTCGCGGCTGTTGGTGGCAGTCCAGGTCAGCCGGACCGGGCTGCCGCCCGTCACCGGGATCGAATAGACTTCCGTGTTGCCGTCATACTGGCCGGTGAAGGCGATCGTCTTCCCGTCGGGAGAGAATTTTGCGAACATCTCATAGCCTTCATGGGAAGTCAGCCGTACGGCGGGACCGCCGGCAAGGGGGGCCTTGTACAGGTCTCCCGCATAGGAGAAGACGATGTCTGTACCATTGGTTGTAGGGAATCTCAGAAGCCGGGCCTCTTCTGCAAAGACCATCGCGGTGCTGACGGCTCCTGCGAGAAGGGAAAGGATCAGTTTTTTCATATCCGTGTCATGTCGTTAATGCTTGGCTAAGATACAAACTTATTGTCTTTTTTTCTATATTCGCAGATGGAAATGAAATAACGAGAATTATGAAGCATAGATTTATCACACTTGCCTTAGTCCTGACTTCCGTCGTGTTGTCTTTTTCCGCTTGCCAAAGCGCGTACGAAGAAGAGAAAGCTGCAGTCGCGGCCAAAATCGCAGAGACAATGGGGGAGGTGCAGGGCTTGAAGTTCAATACCTTCGAGCAGGTCGGCCAAACGACGGTCGGGCAGGAGGTTGAGATGCGTACCAATGCATTCAAGACCAAACTGGAACAGGATCAGAAATACTACGATATGTATTCCGCCGGCGGCGTACTGGGGAAGGCTTCCCAGAAGAAGGCCGCTATCGAGCGGGACCATCTTTTCCTAACCCAGCTGGATTCCATCCGCAATTCCCTGGGCGCCAAACTGAACGAGATCGCTTACACGGATTATAAGTTCTCAGCTGTCGGGAAACTGAAGGACAGCAAGTTGGAGGCGAAGGACTGGTATGCCGCCATCTCTCCTTCCGGCGAAGTCCTCAGCCTGGTCCAGGATCCCAAGAAACTGCACCGCGGCCTGGGCGTGACGATCCCTGGCTACAAGGGCATGTTCGACGAAGAATAATCTATGGATACACACGTAGTCATCATGGCGGGAGGCATAGGCTCCCGCTTTTGGCCGATGAGCACGCCCGAACTGCCCAAGCAGTTCATCGACGTGATGGGCTGCGGCCGGACCCTGATCCAGCTGACGGCGGACCGTTTCGCTCCGATCTGTCCGGCTGACCATCTCTGGGTGGTGACGTCCGCCTCTTACGTGGACATCGTGCGCGACCAGCTCCCTGACATTCCGGCGGAAAACATCCTGGCTGAGCCTTGTGCCCGCAATACGGCGCCCTGCATCGCTTATGCGTGCTGGAAGATACGCCTGCATCACCCGCAGGCCAACGTCGTGGTTACGCCGGCGGATGCCCTGGTGCTGGATGCGGCCGAGTATCGCCGCATCATCTGGGAGACCCTGTCCTTCACGGAGAGCCGGCAGGCCATCGTCACGGTCGGGATCACGCCGACCCGTCCCGAAACGGGGTACGGTTATATCTGCGCCGGTCCGGAGCCCCTGGCCGGCGAGGCAGGGGAGTGCTGTCCTTCGGACATCCATCCGGTCGCTGCTTTCAAGGAGAAACCCTCCCTGGACGTCGCCAAACAGTATCTGGCGGCGGGCAATTATTACTGGAATGCGGGGATTTTCGTGTGGAATATCGATACGATCACGACGGCCCTGC
This sequence comes from uncultured Bacteroidales bacterium, assembly GCA_946625485.1. Classification (GTDB taxonomy): domain Bacteria; phylum Bacteroidota; class Bacteroidia; order Bacteroidales; family UBA932; genus Cryptobacteroides. The sequence goes on from CAMOTB010000088.1 coordinate 1,875, forward strand.
GCACCTATGCCCCGCAGATCGCGGGCGTAATGGACCGTCTGGCGCAGAGTTTCTATACGGACGCTGAAGCAGCTGCCGTGACCGAACTCTTCCCGACCTGCGAGAAGATCAGCATCGACTATGCTGTGATGGAAAAGGCGCAGCGGATCTACACCATTCCGGGCGAGTTCGGCTGGTCCGACCTGGGTACCTGGGGCTCGCTCCATGCCAACCTGGGCCGGGATGATGCAGAGAATGCGGTCGTAGGGGAGGGTGTGCATCTCTATGATTGCCGGGGCACGGTCGTCCATGTCTCCGACCTGAACAGCGCGGTCATCGCCGGCCTGGACGGCTACATCGTCGCCGAAAAGGGTGGCCGTCTCCTGATCTGCCCCCTTTCCGAGGAGCAGCGTATCCGCGACTTCGAGAAATAGCACCGACGCTCGCCTTTGCGGCCGGCTGCCCTGTATTGCAGACAGCATTCCCCGAAGGGTTCTTTCCTGCTCCTTGCGGCGGAGGGTGGCCGGGCTGGCAGAATGTCGTCGTTATACCAGTTCGATGCCGGCAGCAGCGCATTCGGCGCGCATGGCGTCAGGCCAGATGCTGCTCTGGATCTCGCCGATGTGGGCCTTGCGCAGCAGATACATGCACAGGCGCGACTGTCCCACACCGCCGCCGATCGTGCAAGGAAGCTCGCCCGAGAGCAGCTTCTTGTGGAAATACAAGTCCCTCTTCCACTCCTGCCCCCGCTCCTTCAATTGGCGCGCCATGGCCGCCTCATCGACGCGGATGCCCATGCTGGACACTTCGAAGGCGTGTCCCAGCACCGGATTCCAGAGCAAAATGTCACCGTTGAGCCCGGCATATCCGTCGCTGTTCGGCGTGCTCCAGTCGTCATAGTCCGCGGCACGGCCGTCATGAACGCTGCCGTCTGAAAGCTTTCCGCCGATACCGATGATGAACACCGCCTTGTGCTCGCGGACGATGGCATCCTCCCGCTCCTTCGGCGTCAGTCCGGGATAGCGGCGCAGCAATTCCTCCGAATGAATGAAATAGATCTCCTCCGGAAGCGCCGGAGCAATCTGGGGAAACTCGACGTATAGTTTGTTCTCCGTCACCTTGATGGCCTCATAGATGCGCCGGACGGTCTTTTTCAGGAAGTCTAGCGTCCGGTCTTCACGCCGGATGACCGCCTCCCAGTCCCACTGGTCCACGTAGATGGAATGGAGGTTGTCCAGCTCTTCGTCGGGCCGGAGTGCATTCATGTCCGTATAGATGCCGCGCCCGGGGGCGACGCCCAGTTCCGCAAGCTTGAGCCGTTTCCACTTGGCCAGGGAATGCACGACCTCCGCCTGTCGCTCACCCATGTCCTTGATGGGGAAACGGACCGGGCGCTCCACGCCGTTGAGGTCATCATTGATGCCCGTGCCGCTCAATACGACCATCGGCGCCGTGACGCGCAGCAGCGCCAGCTGGGCCGAGAGGTTGTTCTGGAACATGTCCTTGACCGTCTTGATCGCCTTCTCGGTCGCTTCCGCGCTGCCGAGCAGGTTGGTGTAACCCTGGGGAATGAACAAACTCATAATGGAATCATTTCTGCTGCAAATATAGTAAAAATGGGGAAGGGTGTGTCTTTTTCCGGTTTTTTCTATATTTGTAGTCTATATGTGTATGTATCATTTCCGAAAATGGGAAAACTATACGATGAACTGAGCCAGGACTACCGCCTCAAGGAAGGCCTCAAGACCTGTATCAACTGCGGGACTTGCACGGCAATCTGCCCGGCGGCTGAGTTTTATAAATATGATCCCCGGAAGATTGTAGATACGGTCCAGCGGCAGGATGACGAAGAAATCGAGGCATTGCTCAAGAGCGATACGATCTGGTATTGCGGTGAATGCATGTCCTGCATGACGCGTTGCCCGCGAAAGAACGGCGCCGGACTGGTGATCATGGCGCTGCGCAACCTTGCTGCCAAGAAGGGCTATTTCACCTGTTCCGAAAAGGGACGGCAGCTCTACCCGCTGACCAAGGCCCTGAACGGCAATGTCCTGAATCTGGGCTATTGTGTCCATCCTTCTACTTTCGCCTATGCCGACCATCCCGAATCCGGTCCCGTATTCGAGTGGGTCCTTGCGCATAAGGAGGATGTCTACGCCCGGCTGGGTGCCAACTATCAGGGTGATGGCGCCGGTGCCTTGCGGCGCATTCCCCAGGAAGACCTGGATGAACTGAAAGCCATCTATGATGTCACCGGCGGGACAGAGAGGCTGGAAACGGTAGAAAGGTTTTCGAAAGCCAAGGCGGAAGAGATGGGGATGACGATGGAGGAATACCTGGCCTATACATTCAGTCACTGCTCCCCGGGGCATTTCAACGATGAGGATTGAGCGATGATCTACGAAGGTAAGCAGAAGATCTGGTCCGACTACCAGAAAGAGATTCCGGATGACCATTGGTTCTATGTCCGGAGTTGCATCCGCCAGAGTTTTTTTCCGGCATCGGAACATCATTTCCTTAAGATCACCCGGGAAGTACTTGGGAAAGATATCTATGAGACCCCGCACCATACGACCTGCGGCGGCATCGCCTACCACAGTGATACCATTCCGCAGGAGACGGCGATGACCATTGTGGCCCGTCAGTTCGCGCTGATGACGGAGGCAGGCTATAAGAATCTGGTCACCTCCTGCATCTCTTCTTTCGGCAACTATACCGAGATCCTGGAGACCTGGCGCGAGTTCCCCGAGTTGGAAACCCGCATCCGCGAGTATCTCTGGAAATCCTGCCGCCGGGAGTTCGAAAAGCCTGCCTATGTCGCGCATGCGAGCGACCTGATGTATAAGTTCCGCAATGAAATCGCAGAAAAGGCGCAACGCCGCCTGGTGGATCATTCGACCGGAGAGCCTCTGCGGGTGGTGGAGCATATCGGCTGCCATTACTCGAAGATGTTCCCCCACAAGGGAGTCGGCGGCGCCGAGTATCCTTGTGTCCTGAGCGGGATGGTGGATGCCTGGGGCGGTCAGGTAATCGATTATCCGGAACGGCGCCATTGCTGCGGTTTTGGCTTCCGCCAGTATCTGGTCAAGGCCAACCGGGGCTACTCGGTCTCCAACACCCACAAGAAATTCGAATCGATGGAACCCTATCACCCCGATCTGATCATTACCAACTGCCCGGGCTGTCCCTATTTCCTGGACCGGTGGCAGTATGTGATCGCCGAGCAGACCGGCAAGACCTACGGGCGGGACGGTTTCGGCATTCCGGCCTTGACCTACGAAGAACTCGCCGGGCTGGTCCTGGGCTATGACCCCTGGGATCTCGGCCTGCAGATCCATCAGGTCGCCATCGAGCCTCTTCTCGACAAGATGGGCGTCGAATACGACCCTCAAGCCAAGTATCTGGGCCTGAACAAGAAGGAAATCCTTCGCCCCGGCCTTCCCCAGAACCTCAAATGCTTCTAGAGATGAACAAAGAGAACATCGTGATCCTCGGTGGCGGCATCGCCGGCATGACGGCAGCCTCGAAACTGCTGCAACTGGGCTATACGCCGATCCTTGTGGAAGAGAGCGACCACCTCGGCGGACATGTCGCCGAGTGGCACAAACTCTTCCCGGACATGACGCCCGCGCAGGAGATCGTCCAGCGCCTGGCCGAGGAGGTCAGTGCGGCCAATATCTTCCTTTCGACCCGTGTGTTGTTCATCAACCGGCTCAATGACATTTATATCGTCATGCTGGACAACGGCGTCAGCATCCAGGCCCAGGCCGTGCTGATCGCGACCGGTTTCCAGCTCTTCGACGCCGCCAAGAAAGAGGAATACGGCTACGGGATCTACAATCAGGTCATGACCAACCGGGACCTCGAACGCTGGTTTACGACGGGCGAAGATCCCCGTCTGGACGGCCGGGACATCCGGAAAGTGGGCTTTGTGCATTGCGTGGGTTCGCGTGACATCAAGGCCGGCAACTCGCAGTGCTCCAAGGTCTGCTGCGTCACCGCCATCAAGCAGGCGATCGAGATGAAGGAGAAATACCCCGATGCGCAGATCTGGTGCTTCTACATGGACCTGCGCCTTTTTGGCAAGAAATACGAAGATTTCTATATCAACGCCCAGCGCGACTACGGCATCCATTTCATCCGGGGTCGCGTCTCCGAGGTCTCCGAGGCCATCGACGGGCGCGTCATCGTCAAGGCGGAGGATACCCTTTCCGGCAAGCCGGTCAAGGTCACGCTCGACCTGCTGGTGCTGATGTCCGGGATGATCTGCAACGCCCGGATCAATCCGATCGCGTCCTCGCTGGGCGTGGACGTGGACTCCGACGGTTTCCTGCGCAGCAAGGACAATATCAGCAACATCGTCTCTTCCGGGCGCAAGGGACTGTTTTTCGCCGGTGCCTGCACCGGGACGAAAACCGTACCGGAGACCATCGCAGAGGCGCATGCTGCCGCCCTGGATATCCATCTGTATCTTCAAAGCGGCAAGTGATGGACTTCGGATTCAAGCTCTCTCCCTCATCGGCCATCAACCTGGACAAGGTCGACCTGAGCCTGTACGAACGCCTGGCGGCGCTGGAACCGGACGTGCGGATCTGCATGGCCTGCGGCAGCTGCAGCGCCACCTGCACGGCGGGCCCCTATACCGGCATGAGCGTCCGGAAGGTGATCCTGGACTTGCAGCGGGGCAAGGAGAAAGAGGCGGAGGCCCTGCTCTCCGGCTGCATGCTTTGCGGCAAATGCACGATGGTCTGCCCCCGGGGCATCAACACCCGCCACCTGATCCTGTCCCTGTGCCGGATCTGGGGCGAT
>CAMOTB010000089.1 GCA_946625485.1 uncultured Bacteroidales bacterium
CGATTTCGCACTCGTGGTGCGGGAACATCAGGTCCATGCCGCCGCCGTGGATGTCAAACTCGGTGCCGAGGTACTTTTCACCCATCACCGAGCACTCCAGGTGCCATCCCGGGAAGCCGACGCTCCAGGGGGAGGGCCACTTCATGATGTGCTGCGGCTCCGCTTTTTTCCAGATGGCGAAGTCATAGGGCGCCCGCTTGTCGTCCTGGCCGTCCAGGGCCCGCGTTCCTTCGAGGGTGTCGTCCAGGTTGCGTCCGCTGAGGATGCCGTAATGATGGTCCTGGTTGTATTTGCGGACGTCGAAATAGACGCTGCCGTTGCTGATGTACGCATAGCCGTTGTCCAGGATGGTCTTGACGGCCTCGATCTGCTCGACGATATGGCCGGAGGCCCGGGGCTCGATCGAAGGGGGAGCGACGTTGAGCCGGCGCATCGCCTCGTGGTAGCGAAGGGTGTAAGTCTGCACGACCTCCATCGGCTCCAGCTGTTCGATGCGGGCCTTCTTGGCGATCTTGTCCTCTCCTTCGTCGGCATCATGTTCGAGATGCCCCACGTCGGTGATGTTGCGGACGTAACGCACTTTGTAGCCCAGGTGCCGGAACAGGCGTTGCAGGACGTCGAAAGTCACGCCGGGACGGGCGTGTCCCAGGTGCGCGTCCCCGTAAACGGTGGGACCGCACACGTACATCCCCACGAAACCGGGACGTATGGGCTTGAAGATTTCTTTGTTGTGAGTCAGGGTGTTAGTCAGGAATACTTCTCTCATCTCAGTGTGCTTTCTTTTCTTCCGAATTCTCTTGGATCAGGGCCCATACGCTGCCGGCCAGCAGTCCGGCCAGCATCCAGATCAGCAGGATGGTCTTGCGGGAATTGGCGGATTTGCGGGGTACGTAGGCAGGGGTCAGTTCCGTGAAGGCGACGTTGTCTTCGGTGACTTTGACCCGGGCGGTCAGGCAGTTCTTGGCCAGCTCCATGTAGAGCATGCGGGCCAGTTCCGTCTCCGTGCTCAGCCGCTGGAGCTCGACTTCCGCCGCAGCGGTCCGCCGGCCTTGATGCCGGTCCTTGAGCCAGGCCAGGGAGGACTGTTTCTTCTCGTAGTCGGCCTTGGCCATATTGTATTGGCGCTCAAGATACTCCAGGTTGTCTTTCGCCTTCTTGATCTTGAACTCGGAAATGTATTTCTTGAACAGGTCGTAGGCGGCCGAGGCCAGTTCGGCCGATGCGGTGGATTCGTTCATCGTCGCGCTCAGCACCACATGCTTCTCGGACTTGATGACATCGAGGTCCAGGCTGCCCCGGAGGGCCTTGATGGCCGTCGCCTCTTCGGGCGTGAGGCTCGGTACGTGGATGCCGGTCGTGTCAGTGCCGACGCTCAGGTCTTCCTCTTTCCGGGACTCGATGGCGTCCTTGATGACTCCGGGCAGGCCGATCGTATAGCGGACCAGGCCCTGGAAGAAATTCTTCTTCTGGTACTGCTCATCGTTGTACCAGTCGATCAGGGGAATGGGGGCGTCGTAACCTTTGAAGTGGATCGGCGTGTAAGCGAGTTCCTTGAGGAGATCCAGGTTGTTGATGACCTTGGGATAGACGACGGGCGAGATCGGTCCGTCGTTCGCCCCGTCGTCCAGGCTGATGCCGGCCAGGGAAGCGAGAGAGGACAGGCGCCCGCTGACGCTGGTATTGTATTGGGGGACGAACGAGATCTTGGTCACGAAGCGGTGCTCCGTCGCCAGGGCGGCGACCAGTCCCAGGACCGTGAAGATCCCGAGGACGATCAGGATCGTCTTCTTGCGTTTCCAGAGGGTGCGGAACAGGCCGAGGAGGTCGATCTCCCGCTCTTCTTCGTAATTTTCCATATTGCTTATAAGAACAATCTGACCAGGGCCGTCAGCATGTAAGCGACGGATGTGGAGGTGGATGCGATGGTCATGATCTCCGCCGTAGAGAGCTGGTGCTCCTCCTTCGGTTCACTGGTGACGACCAGTTCCATACCGGGCTCCATCTTGAAGTTGGCGCTGCCCTTCTTGGCCACGAGTCCGTTCATGTAAACGGCGTAAATCTTGTTGGCCTTGGTATCCTTGCGACGGCCTCCCGCCTGGTTGATGTAGTCGCGCCAGGTATATTTCGGGTTGTAAACGACCGTGTTGGGATAGAATACGGCGCCGGAGATCTTGACCGTGTTGTTCATGACGGGGACCGTGATGATATCGCCCGTCCGGAGAATCACGTCGGCGTCCGAACCGGGATTCTTCATGGCTTTTTCCAGGTCGATACCGATCGTATAGAGATCCTTGACTTTGTTTTTGAGCGAGTCGATGGAGGCGTCCTTGTCTTTGGATTTGAGGTCCTGGCCGACCAGCTCAATGGCGGTTTCCATCCGGACCTTTTCCGTCTTGGTGATGCTGCGCTCCAACTGGGCGCCCTTGATGTAGGCATCGGAGGTGAACATGCCGGCCCGTTCGATGATGTCGGACAGGCGGACAATGTTCTTGTCAATCACGTAAGTGCCGGGATAATTGACTTCACCGTTGATGATGATCGTCTGAGGCTCACGGTAATAGAGCTGCCGGCGCACGAAGATGGCGTCTTCGGGCTGCAGGGCTTCGGCGCCGTCTTCCGGGTTCTTGAGCAGGTCGATGCGCTTGACATAGCCTTTCTCACCCCGTCCCCTTCGGGCGACTTCGATGTTGGAACGGTCCGCGCCTTCCGTGAAACCGCCGGCTTCCAGGATCGCGTCATAGATGGACATGCCGGGCCGGAAGCGCAGTTCGCCCTCTTTCCGGATCTCACCGTACACGCGGACGATCGTCGAATCCTGCAGCTCCAGGGCTGTGTAGACATGCAGGCTGTCCTCCCGCTCCAGCAGGATCTGCGTGCGGCCGGACAAGACGTCATCCAGGTTGAAGTTGAGCGAGGTGGGACGCATGCTGGCATCTTTGCGGAAGAGGGTCGCCCTTTCCTTGAAAGCATCTTCACCGAGTCCGCCGGCCGCCTCGATCAAGGCCTTGACGTCCGGGATCCGCTTCGAAATCGGATACATGCCGGGCTGGCGGACGGCTCCGCGCACACAGGCGCGGTTGGCGTATTCCGTCGTGCGGGCGTTGACATAGATCAGGTCACCGTGACTGACGCTGAAAGTGTGGAGTTCCTCATTGCCGATCTCATGGGCGCTGCCCTTGTCGCTCCCTCTCCGCTCCAGGTAGATCCGGTCGGTGGCGGCATTGTCTCCGAAGCCGCCGGCATAGCTCAGGACGTCTCCTACCGTATCGCCTTCCCGTACCTCGTACAGCATCGGCCGCTTGACTTCACCGTCAACGGTGACGACTGCGTGGTAGGAAGGGACGGAAATGATATCGCCATCCTGCAATTTCAGGTCCTCGGAATAGGCTCCGCGGAAGATGAAATCGTAGAGGTCAAAGCGACCTACGCTCTTTCCCTCGCGGAACACCTGGATGTTGCGGACCGAAGCCGTGGGTTCCAGGCCTCCGGCCATGAAGATGGCGGAACTGACCTGCGCCAGGGCGGGCAGGGCATAGGCGCCCGGTACGGAGACATCTCCGACCACGTTGACCGTGATGGCCCGGGCCCGGTTGATGCTGAGTTTGATGTGGCTTCCGGATCCCAGGTCGCCGTAGATCTTGGACAAGCGGGATTTCAGGGTACTCTCCGCCCGTTTGACGGTCATGCCACCGATCTGTACGGGACCGACCCCGTTGACGAGGATCGTACCGTCCCGGCCGATGACGCTGTTGACTTTGGCCGTTGAGGAGCCCCAGATATCGACGGTTACGTCGTCGCCGGGGCCCAGGATATAGCCGGAGGGGACCGGGGCGTTGATGCTGGGTATGATGCCTAATCCTTTGGCAGCAAAGAAATTATGTCCGTAGATCTGTGTCTTCTTTTTCTCGGGATCTTCTTCTTCGTCCTCTTTTTTTGCCGGTTTGATGACGAGCGTCCGATCCTCTGCCCCCAGAAGCGTTTCCGCGTTGGCCGCGTTGGTCTCCGCGTTGTTCTTCAGCTTGGTCTGGTTATTGAGCATCGCCTCTATCTCAGTCTCGGTATAGCCATAGGATTTGGCCATCGCCTTGGCAGCTTCGATCTCGGTAATGGACTGCGCTGCGGCTCCGAAGGGGAGCAGCAGGGTGCCCAGAATCCATATCAGCAGTCTGTTTTTCATGGATTTTGCCTTTTATACAAGTTTCAAAGATAGTAAAAACGATGTAATATAACAAAAAACCGGTCCCGCGTTTTACGGGACCGGTCGGTAGAAAAACAACGTCGGAGGGCTTACAGCTCGCTGAGCTCCTGGACCATCTCGTCCTTGCGGCCGACGATGATATCCTGGTACTCATTGAGGCCGGTACCGGCCGGGATCAGGTGACCGCAGATCACGTTCTCCTTGAGGCCCTCGAGTTTGTCGATACGGGCACGGATGGCAGCTTCGCTGAGCACCTTGGTGGTCTCCTGGAAGGAGGCGGCGCTGATGAAGCTGTTGGTCCGCAGGGCGGCGCGGGTGATACCCTGGAGCACGAGCTTGGCCGTAGCAGGCTGGGCTTCGCGGGCGACGAGCATCTTCAAGCCCTGGCGCTCGAGCGAGGCGTTCTCGTTGCGGAGCGTACGGGCGTCGATGATGTCGCCGGGTGCGTACTTCTGGGAGTCACCGCCATCCAGGACGAAGAACTTGCCATAGATCGCATCGTTGGTATCCATGAAGTTCCACTTGTCCACGAGCTCTTCCTGCAGGAAGTCGGTGTCGCCGGGATTGACGATTTCGACCTTGCGCATCATCTGGCGGACGATGATCTCGAAATGCTTGTCGTTGATCTTCACGCCCTGCAGACGATAGACGGCCTGGACCTCGTTGACGATATACTCCTGCGCCTTGACGGGACCGAGGATGTTGAGGATGTCGGACGGGGAGACTCCGCCGTCGGAAAGACGGCCTCCTGCGCGGACATAGTCGTTCTCCTGGACCAGGATCTGCTTGGAGAGCGGTACGAGATAATGCTTCTCGACGCCGGACCGGTTCTTGACGACGATCTCGCGGTTGCCCCTCTTCGTCTTGCCCATGATGACTTCTCCGTTGATCTCGGAGATGATGGCAGGGTTGGAAGGATTGCGGGCCTCGAAAAGCTCGGTGACACGCGGCAGACCGCCGGTGATGTCGCTCGCCTTGCCGATGGCACGGGGGATCTTGATGATGACGTCGCCGATCTTGACCTTCTTGCCGTTCTCTGCGATGACGTGGGCACCGACAGGCAGGTTGAACTGCTTGATGCTGTTGCCCTTGTCGTCGACGATATTGATGGTCGGGTTCTTGGTCTTGTCACGGGCCTCGATGATGACACGGTCGCGGTTGACGCTGAACTCGTCGGCGATCTCCTCGCGGTAGGTGACACCTTCGATCATGTGCTCGTAGCGGATCGTACCGGCCGTTTCAACGATGGTGATGGCGTTGTAAGCATCCCATTCGCAGATCAGGTCGCCCTTGGTAACCTTCTCACCGTCAGCTTTGTACAGTACGGCGCCGTAAGGGATGTCGTACTGGGAATAGGTGTAACCGGTATTTTCGTCCATGACCTTGACTTCCGTAGAACGGCTCACGACCACGGTCTCCTTGGCACCCTGCTCATTGACGCGCTCGATGGTGCGGAGCTCGGTGAAAGCGAGCTTGCCGTCATACTTGGCGACGATGGATGAATCGACGGCTGCACCGCCGGCGACGCCACCGACGTGGAAGGTACGGAGCGTCAGCTGCGTACCCGGCTCACCGATGGACTGTGCGGCGATGACGCCGACCACCTCGCCCTTCTCCACCATACGGCTGGTCGCCAGGTTGCGTCCGTAGCACTTGGCGCAGACGCCCCGACGGCTTTCGCAGGTGAGGACGGAACGGATCTCGACCTGTTCGATCGGGAGGGAGTCGATGAGTTTGGCCGCGTCTTCACGGATCTCTTCGCCGGCCCGGATGATGAGGTCACCGGTCAGCGGGTTGAAGATGTCGTGGACGCTGGTACGGCCGAGGATGCGCTCGCCCAGGGACTCGACGATATCGTCTTTGTTCTTGATGGCGGTGGCGATCAGGCCACGCAGCGTACCGCAGTCTTCCTCGGTGATGATGACGTCGTGGGAGACGTCGACCAGACGACGGGTCAGGTAACCGGCATCAGCGGTCTTCAAAGCCGTATCAGCCAGACCCTTACGGGCACCGTGGGTGGAGATGAAGTACTCGAGCACCGTCATTCCCTCC
>CAMOTB010000090.1 GCA_946625485.1 uncultured Bacteroidales bacterium
GGTCCGGCGCCAGGTCTTGCCCTGGTTCCGGGTCCCGTTCCGCTCAGCAATAGAACGAAACAGGCAAGGATCAGGCAGATTTGTTTCATCAGACGTAGATTCATTGGCCGTTGAGGCAAGTTAGGCAGTTTTTCGGGAACGGGCAAGCATTTTGAAAAAAAAGTATTACCTTTACTCACCTCAATCATGTCAATGGAAATCGTAAAAAGCATACCCATGAAAAAGTTATTTCCTCTTCTGATCGCCGTGTCGATGCTGTGCAGCTGCAGCATCCTGTCCAGTGTCAATTGGAATACCGATGCGCTGACCTCCGCTGCCGGCAAGGCTGCGGTAGCTGCGTCCATTTCCGACGAACAGATCGTGGAGCTCTGCCGCCAGAGCGTAGCCCAGCTGGATGCCCAGAATGTCATCGAGACCGGCAAATACTACCAGCGCCTGAAGAAACTGGTTTCTCCGATCACCGTACCCGGCCTCACGCTCAACTACAAGGTCTATAAGAAAGACGAGATCAATGCGTTTGCCTGCGGCGACGGTTCCGTCCGGGTTTATACCGGCCTGATGGATCTGATGGATGACAACGAGCTGCTGGCGGTCATCGGCCATGAGATCGGCCATGTCGTGCACAAGGACTCCAAGCGGGCCATGAAAAAGGCTTATATGAATTCCGCCCTGCGGGATGCCGTCGCCTCCGCCGGTTCGCTCGGAGCCGTCACTTCCGGCCTGTTCGGCGATCTGGGTGAGGCCTATCTCAATTCCCAGTATTCCCAGAAACAGGAACTGGCCGCGGATGAGTTCGGCTTTGAGTTCACGGTCGGCAATGGCTACAGCCCTTACAGCATGAGCAACGCCTTGGCGAAGCTCGTGCCCAAGAACAACCAGCAGCAGTCCAAGATGTCGCAGATGTTCTCTTCCCACCCGGACAGCGCGCTGCGGGCCCAGAAGATGAAAGAGAAGGCGGATGCCTATGTGGCCGCCAAGAAAAAGTAAGCAAGTCCTATGCAAGTCCCTGATATCATCATCGCCATCGACGGCTATTCGTCCACCGGCAAGAGCACGCTGGCCAAGTTGCTGGCCAAGGAGTTTTCCTTCCTGTACCTGGATTCCGGCGCCCTGTACCGGGGCGTGACCCTGTTTGCGCAGGAGAAGGGGTATATCACCGAGGACGGCGTCATCGACGAGGAGGCGCTCCAGGCCCATCTTCCGGAGCTGGACCTGCATTTCGAATATACGCCCGAGGGCAGCAAGACCTTTATCGGCGACCGTTGCGTCGAGGGTGAGATCCGCTCCTTGAAGGTCTCCGGCCAGGTCAGTCCGATCTCGGCCATCGCCTTTGTCCGGGCCTTCGTGGACGATAAGCTGCACCAGGCCGGTGCCGCCAAGCGGGTCGTGATGGACGGCCGCGACATCGGGACCACGGTGTTCCCGGACGCGGAGCTCAAGATTTTCATGACGGCTTCGACCGAGGTCCGGACCCAGCGTCGCTACGACGAGATGGTCTCCAAGGGGGAGACGCCCGACTGGGAAGCGGTCAAGGCCAACCTGCTGGAGCGTGACTATATCGATTCGCACCGGGAGGTGTCCCCGCTGGCGCGGGCGGCCGATGCCTTCGTCCTGGACAATTCGGACATGACCCTCAAAGAGGAAGTCGTCTGGACGGAAGGCCTGATCCACGGACGTTTCGGAATCCTCGACTGATGGCTTTGTCCGTCGAAATCGATCCGCACTCAGGTTTTTGCGGGGGAGTGATCCGTGCGATCAGCCGCGCGGAGCGTTTCTTGTCGGAGCATCCCGGCAAGAAACTTTTTTCTTTGGGCGCCATCGTCCACAATGAGGAGGAACTGGAACGGCTCTCCCGTATCGGACTCGTGTCGGTCTCCAAGGAGGAACTGCCGGCCCTGGCCGGCCGGGGAGAGACCTCCCTTCTGATCCGGGCCCATGGCGAACCGCCGGCTACCTACCAGCTTCTGTCCCAGCTGGATTTCGAGGTCGTGGATTGTACCTGCCCGGTGGTACTGAAACTGCAACAGGATATCCGGGCTGCCTATGAGCGGCTGAAGGCCGCGGAAAAGGGCGGACAGATCGTCATCTTCGGCCGCATCGGCCACGCGGAAGTGCTGGGCCTGGTCGGCCAGGTCGGAGGGGATGCCGTCGTCGTCGAGAATGTGGCCATGCTGCGCGGCTTCCTGGAAGACGGGACGATACGCCGGGACGGGCGGATCGAACTGTTCTCGCAGACGACCAAGAGTCCCGGCGAGTATGCCGAAGTGGCCGCCCTGCTTGCCTCGGCCCTTTCCGATCCGGGCGACCTTGCCGTGCATGACACGATATGCACCCAGGTGGCCCGCAGGCACGAGAACCTTTCGGCTTTTGCCGCGGCCCACGATGTCATCATCTTTGTCTCCGGCCGGACCAGTTCCAACGGAGCCGTGCTGTACAATCTCTGCAAATCCTTGAACGAAAGAACCTTCCTGGTCAGTTCGGAGGCCGGACTCCGGCCGGAATGGTTCCGGACCGGCGACCGCGTCGGCGTCAGCGGAGCGACTTCCACGCCCAAGTGGCTGCTGGAGCAGGTCGCCGCCGGCGTTGCATCCCTGCCTCTTTAGTCCCTATCCCAGGCGCCTATGCATACCAGTACCCTCGACCTTGTCATCATCGCCGTCTATCTCATCGGCATCACCTTGTTCGGCTGTTCTTTCTATTTCAAGAAAGGAGGCAAGGATGCCAGGACATTCACGACCGGCGGCGGGCATATTCCCGGCTGGGCCATCGCCCTGTCGATCTTTGCCACGCAGGTGAGCAGTATCTCTTTCCTGGCCCTTCCGGCCAAGGCTTTCCTGAGCAACTGGAACTGTTTCGTCCTGACCCTGACCATTCCGATCGCGGCTTTCGTGGCCGCGAAGTGGTTCGTGCCGTTTTATCGGCGGTCGACGTCCGTCAGCGCCTATGCCTTTCTGGAGGATCGCTTCGGCCCCTGGGCACGCATCTATGCCAGCGCCTGTTTCCTGATCATGCAGACGGCTCGCAGCGGCGTCATCCTTTTCCTGCTGGCGCTGACGCTCAAGTCGGCACTGGGCTTTTCCTGCTTCTGGATCATCGTGGTGACGGGGATCGTGACCATGCTCTATTCGATGCTGGGCGGCTTCAAGGCGGTCATCTGGGCGGATGCCATCCAGTCCCTGATCCTGCTGCTGGGCACGGTCGCGGTGATCGTCAGCCTGTGTCTCAACATCCCCGGCGGGCTCGGGAACGGGTTCCGGATGGCCTGGGACGCGGGGAAGTTCAGCCTGGGCTCGCTGTCCCTGACGGAATGGGGGATCGAGACTTTCTGGGTATCGTTCCTGTACGGGCTGTGTGTCAACTTGCAGAATTACGGGATCGACCAGAGCTTTACGCAGCGCTACATTGCGGCCAAGGATGAGCAGTCCGCGGTCAAGTCGGCCTTTTCGGGGGCGATGATGTATATCCCGGGGACCCTGCTGTTCGTGATGGTGGGTACGCTCCTGTGGATGTTCAGCGCAACGCATCCGGGTCTGATCCCGGCCGAGGTCGCGGCCCAGTCCGATGCCGTCTTCCCCTGGTATATCGTCAACCGCCTGCCGCACGGCATCAGCGGCCTGCTGGTCGCGGCCATCATCGCGGCGGCGATGAGCACGGTGGCGGCGACGCTCAATTCCGGATCGACCGTCCTGCTGGAGGATTATTTCAAGCGTTTCTTCCCGGGGAAGGCGGGGGAGGGACGCAACATCCGCTTCCTGCGTTCGATGACGGTCTTGCTGACGGTCTTGTCGATCTGTGTGGCGGTGGCGGTGATGAACGTGGAGAGTGCCTTGACGGCCTGGTGGGGGATGCAGAGCGTGTTGTCCGGCGGGATGCTGGGCCTGTTCCTGCTGGGTGCCTATTCCAAGCGGACGACTTCCGCCCAGGCGGCGATTGCGACCGTGCTGGGTATCTTGGTGGTGATCTTCATCACCTTCGGGCAGCGCCTGTTGTCCGTATCTCCGCTGATCCATGTCAACCTTTCCATCGCGCTCGGCACTTTGACGCTCTTCCTGACGGGCTGGCTCCTCGCCACTTGCAAGAAACAAAGCAAATAGTTAAATTTGCGAGTTAAAACATTTGCAATCAACAATCATTTATATTTTATGGCAACAACAGCTGATTTCAAAAACGGTCTTTACATCGATTATAACGGCAAACCTTGCGTAGTCGTTTATTTCCAGCACGTCAAGCCGGGCAAGGGCCCCGCTTTCGTCAAGACCAAACTCCGTAACCTCGAGAACGGCCGCATCCTGGAGAACACCTTCACGGCCGGCGCCAAGATCGACGTCATTTCCGTCGAGCGTCGTCCCTACCAGTTCCTCTATGATGACGGTGAGGCTTTCAACTTCATGCACGAAGAGACCTACGAGCAGATTACCCTGCCGCACGAGGTCGTCGAGAATGCCGACCTGATGAAAGAGGGCCAGCATGTGGAGATGATGTTCCTGACCGAGCCGGAGGAGCGTTGCCTCACCTGCGAGCTGCCGACCTACGTGACCCTGCAGGTGACGTATTCCGAGCCGGCCGTCAAGGGCAACACCGCCTCTTCCAGCGCCCTCAAGGAAGTCACCCTCGAGACCGGTGCCAAGATCATGGTCCCGCTCTTCATCGAGACGGGTGAGACGATCACTGTCAATACGACGGATCGCAGCTACGGCCAGCGGGTGAAGTAAGACCTTTTGCACGTCCTTATAAGAATCCGGTCATTCAGGTTTTATGAATGACCGGATTCTTGTTTCTTTGGCTGCTGGCCGGCGGGCAAGTCCGCTGCGGCAGTAGTCCATTCTCGCTTCGCTGCGGCTGCGTTACTGCCGCAGCGGACTTGTCCCGCCGGCTGTAGTCTATTCTCAATTATCCAGGGCTGCGTTACCGCCTCATCTGCACTGGCCCGCCGGCTGACAGTCTGTCGGTGAAAAGATCAGCGCAGGATGACGGCTTCGCGTTCGGGACCGACGGACAGGATGCGGATCCGGCAGGCTGTCTCGTTCTCGATGAACTGGACGTATTCCCGGAAGGCTGCCGGCAGGGCATCATACTCGCGGATGCCGCTCAGGGGCGTTTTCCAACCCTTGAATTCCTTGTAAACGGGCGTGACGTTTTCGGCACCGTAGCTGCCCCACTCGCAGGTCTGGTCGCCGACCTTGTAAGCGACGGCCACCTTGATGGTCTCGAAATCGTCCAGGACATCGGATTTCATCATGATCAGGTCGGTCACGCCGTTCATCATGATCGAATATTTCAGCGCCGGAAGGTCCAGCCAGCCGCAGCGGCGCGGACGGCCCGTCGTGGCTCCGAATTCGTGCCCGGTCTGCCGCAGGTGTTCTCCGTCTTCGTCGAAGAGTTCGGTCGGGAAGGGGCCGCTGCCGACCCGGGTACAGTACGCCTTGAAGATGCCATATACGGAACCCACCCGGTTGGGAGCGACACCCAGGCCGGTGCAGGCGCCGGCGGCCAAGGTGTTGGAAGAGGTTACGTAAGGGTAGGATCCGAAGTCAATGTCCAGCAGGGACCCTTGCGCCCCTTCCGCCAGGATCGGGGTGCCGGCATCCAGGGCGTTGTTGATAAAGAGCTCGCTGTCGATCAGCCGGTAGCTGCGCAGTTTCCGGGCGGCTTCCATCCATTCCTGTTCATGCGCCTCCAGGTCGAAACGGAAGTCCGTGTATCCTGCGAGGAGGTTCAGGTGCCGGTCCCGGAGGGCTTCGTAGCAGGCTTCAAAGTCCGGACGGAGGAGATCTCCGACACGGAGGCCGTTCCGCCCCGTCTTGTCGGCATAAGCCGGTCCGATCCCTTTCAGGGTGGATCCGATCTTGGAGGCGCCCATCGCCTGTTCGCTCGCCGCATCCAGCAGCCGGTGCGTAGGCAGGATCAGATGGGCCCGCTTGGAGATCAGCAGGCGGTCTGACACATCGATGCCCCGGGCTTCGATCTGGCGGATCTCTTCCAGGAGGATGACCGGGTCGATGACGACGCCGTTGCCGATGACGTTGCGGGTCCCTTCCCGGAAGATGCCCGAGGGGACGGTATGGAGCACAAAGTGCTCTCCGTCAAATACCAGCGAGTGTCCGGCATTCGGCCCGCCTTGGAAGCGCGCCACGATCGGATAGTTCGGGGTGAG
>CAMOTB010000091.1 GCA_946625485.1 uncultured Bacteroidales bacterium
CGTGGCGGCCTTCGCCCCAACCATCCAGGATCATGAGAAGTACTTTTCTGTTCATGGTGTTATGTGTGCTTTTTGATTATTTGCGTTTTTTGCGGGTGTTGTTCTTGGACGCCTTGATGGCCTCCTTGACTTTCGTCTTGCGGGCAGCCTTGTTGCCGGATCCCGCCGCGGCCTTGCCTTTCTTCCGGAATCCGCCGGAGAGGTAGGGATCGTAAGAAATGTCCCGGTCGGAATAGCCGGTGCCCTCGTCTTCGGGAACGGCCGCACCGAATCCTTCCTCGACCAGTTCATAGTCCAGCAGGCGCTGCTCCAGGCTGGTCATCTTGACGCGGATGCGGACCGGGTCGCCGAGGCGGAAGATACGGCCGGACCGGCGGCCGCGCAGGCAATAGGCTTTCTCGTCGAATTCGAAGAAGTCGGACTTGATCTCCCGGAGGGAAACCATGCCTTCGATCTTGGTGGGTTCGATCTCCACGTACATGCCCCAGTCGGTCACGCCGGAGATGTGGCCGTCGAACTCCATGCCGACCTTGTCCTGCATGAACTCGACGAGTTTGTACTTGATGCTGTCACGCTCGGCGTTCGCAGCGATGATTTCCCGTTCGGAGGCGTGGACGCACTGCTCCTGGTAGTAGTCCTTGTTCTGGGACGGGGCGTTGTCCAGGTACATGGCGAGGAGCCGGTGGACCATCGTGTCCGGATACCGGCGGATCGGAGAGGTGAAGTGGGTGTAGAACTTGAAGGCGAGGCCGTAGTGGCCGATGTTGTCAGTGCTGTAGGCCGCTTTGGCCATGGCCCGCAGGGCAATCATTTCCAGGGCCATGAACTCCGGCTTGTCCTTCGCGTCGGCGAGGAGGCCGTTGAGTTTCCCGGCGATCTTGTCGCCCTCGCCGAACTGGACCTTGTAACCGAAGTTGCCGGCGAATTCGGACAGTCCGCCGAGTTTCTCCATGTTCGGAAGGTCATGGACACGGTAGACGAAGGTCTTGGCGGTTTTCCGCTCCTTTCCGTCCATCTTTCCGTCGGTTGCGATGAACTCCGCGACGCTGCGGTTGGCCAGCAGCATGAACTCCTCGATCAGCCAGTTGGCTTCTTTGGAGATGTGCTGGTAGACGGCGACCGGTTTGCCGTCCGGATCGCATTCAACCTTCATTTCCGGGCGCTCGAAACTGATCGCGCCGGCTGCGAAACGGCGCTTGCGGAGCTGGGCGGCAATCTTCCAGAGATCGAGGATGGCGTCGCCGATCTCCTTGGAGGCGCCGCCATCGCCCTTGCCCTCGATGATCTCCTGGGCCTCTTCATAATTGAAGCGGTGGTCGGAGTCGATGACGGTCCGGCCGAACCAGCGGTCGGTGATCCGGCCCTGCGGGGTAACGGTAAAGACCGCCGAGAAAGTCAGTTTGTCTTCGTGCGGGCGGAGGGAACAGAGCTTGTTGCATAGTTTCTCCGGGAGCATCGGGACGGTGCGGTCCACCAGGTAGACGGAGGTGCCGCGCGCCTGGGCCTCCTTGTCGACTTCGGTGCCGGGTTTGACATAGTAGGAGACGTCGGCGATGTGGACGCCGATCTCCAGGTTGCCGTCCGGCAGTTTCTTGTAGGACAGGGCGTCGTCAAAGTCTTTCGCATCGGCCGGGTCGATGGTAAAGGTCAGGGTGTCGCGGAAGTCGCGGCGCCCCTTGAGGTCTTTCGGGGTGATCTGGTCGGAAATCGCGTCGGCGGCTTTCTCGACGGCCGGTTCGAACCGGTAGGGGAGGCCGTATTCCGCGAGGATCGCGTGCATTTCCGTATTGTTGTCGCCGAGTTCGCCGAGCACGTCGACGATGGTCCCGTGCGGATAGCGTTCGCCGCGGACCCAACTGTCGACGACGACGGCGACCTTCATGCCGACATGGGCGCGGAGTTCCCGGGCCTCTCCGTCGACGGTTTCATAAACGCCCGTGACGGCGTATTCATTGTCTCCCAACTGGCGGAGGGCGCCTTTGAGTTCCCGGCGTTCTTCCGTATGGGGACTGGTTTTCTTGCGGACGACCGGGTTGCCTTTCGGGTCGACGATGTCGACGACGATGTCATAGGGCATGAATTTGCTTTGCATGATGACCCATGCCTGGGCACCGATGATGTGGAGGACGCCGACAAAGGGGCGTTTCGTGCGCTCGAGGATGTCGAGCACGGCGCCGTCGGCGTGGCGGTTGCCGACCTTCGGTTTGAGGAGGGCGATGCGGACCCGGTCGCCGTTGAGGGCGCCGCGGGCTTTGGCGCTGGAGATGAACACGTCATCTTCCAGTTCTTCCACTTTGACGAAAAGATTGCCGTCGCGCGTCATCTGCGCGACGCCTTCATATTCGGGATGATGTTCTTTCTTCTGGTTCTTGCGGGCGGCCTGGAGAAAAGGACGGCCTCCCTTCTGGTTTACTTCGTTTGCTCCGTTGCTGCTGTTGCGTCTTTTGTTGCTGCGACTCATAAGATATGGAATTGATGGGGACCGCGAGGTCCTGATAATAAATATGCAAAGATACGCACTTTGCGGCAAACCGCAAAATCGCTGTATGTCCTGCTCTGCGCAGGACATACACGAAAGACGCGAGGTAAGTGACAAAACAGGGCTAATAGAATGGTAGCCGATATTACTGAAACAAATATCTCGCTGTTATGTTATTCTGATGTATCGGGATCAAGTGCAAAAATGTACACACCGTCGGTATAGGCCCGGTATATCCCTTCCCGGGGAATGGTGATTGTGTCTTTTCTTCTGTTATACTTTGCGCCTGGGAAATCCCTCAATTCATCAGCGACGAATTGAGTCATCCCCTTCGCTCCGGGATAGTGGAAGACCCAGTCGTCCCCTTCAAATGTGACTACGGAATCATTGGCCGAAGCCAGATCCGGCCAGATCCCATCCACTGGAATGAGTACGATGTTTCCCCCGGGCTTTATCTCTACAGTCCCGGAAAAAAGATATCTTATCGTTGGCGGATCAGTAGGAAAACTCTCAATAACTGTCAGATGGACTTGCGAAGACTTGATATCCGAAAAACGGAATATTGCAAATGGTCCAGTTTTTGCGCGGAGCGTGTCCCTGCCATCAACCAGAGTGACAGTAGTAGTTTCACTGCTAGGGAATGCCAGCATCGAGCTAATTGGTATCCCTGCTGGTGGCTGGGAATACTTGAATACCTGTCCAATGATGGAGTGGGAACCGCTCGCCTCCTGTCCCCGGAGTCCGGGAGTATGGAATGGGTTCGCAATGAGCAGAAAACAAAGGAGGAGATACTTTCTCATGGTCATAGTATGGTTTACAATCCATAGCGTGGCATCGAACGGCCGCCGGCGTTGTTGAAGCGATAGGAGATGTCCAGCACGAAATACCGCCCGTAGACCGGTGTCCAGACGTGGCTGACCGAGGACGGACCCATCGTGATGGTATAGACCGAGCCGCTGCGTAGCAGGTCTATGCCCCGCAGGCTGATCTTCAGGTCTTTTTGTAGCAGATTGATACCAATAGCCAGATTCAGCTGGTGGAGGTCCCGGCTCATGTTCCTTATCGACAGGTCGCGGACGGGGCGCCAGGAATAGTTCCCCGAGAAAAAAGCATGCTTCAGGAAATCAGTAGAGAAGTCCACATCGAGCTGGCCGCGGAGTGCCTTGCGGTCCATCGAGCTTTCCCGGCTGATGGCCCGGATATACGCCGCATTCCCTTTCAGGGACAGCTCCGCACCCTTCCACAACGGTGCCATCACCGTGGCGTTCAGGGACGGTGTCCATTCTTCCGTGCGGTCCAGCACCTCACCGAAATACTGCGGCATCAGCCGATAATCCAACTTCGGCTGGAACGTGACGGTGGGTTTCAACTTTCCTTTCAGAAGGCTCAACCTGGACGAAGTATTCAAGGTGATATTGGCACTCAGGCCATAGTCTGCGTTTTCCGTACGGAGGACCGATGCGCCGGCCGGTACCCGGTATCCGTCGTAATCGTCCAACACGGCCGCCTCCCGGTAGAAGAGGGTCCGCTGGACCAGGGGATGGGCTTCATACTGGACGCTCGCATTCCAGGTGGTCGTCCATTTCCTTGCCTGCATGCGAGGAGCCTTTTGAAGGCGAAAACTATATGCCTGGCTTCCTCTTAAGTCCGGGTTGCCACCTATCAGTGAGAGAGGGTTGGTATCATCTATCCGCGGGCGCAACTGTTCCACGGAAGGTACCCGGTAAGATGAACTGAGGTTCAAACTGACCTTGTTTATCATCAAACTCACAAAAGGTTCGATATAGAAAAAGGTCTTGTTTCTGGAATAAGCCTCCGAGAGCCGCTCCCGATCAATGACTTTATCCATTACAAACGACAGATTAATGAATAGTGATTTGGGATGATTCAAATCCTTCTGAATATACCTCGAACTGAAGCGGATATAATTCATTAGGGAGGAATAGGTATAATCGTACGTGTTGGCCGGATTCGGCACAGGTTCGTTAACACCATACAGGTCATAGGCCTCCTGCAGCCTGTTTTCGAGCCGGTAATCAATGACGTAATTGGCTGAAACCTGTAAATCACGGCTATCCTTTCGATAGGTATAGAGCGTCTGCTGCAGATTACCTGTCCAGTATTGTGACAGATTGTTCCCTTCCTTGGTCAGATACCGTTTCGTATAGGAGGAAGCGAGCGTATCCAGATTCCAAGAATCCAGGTCGTTCTGCCTGAGCATTACACCCAACGACAGGCTCGGCCCCGGCTTGTTGTTCTCGCCGGGCTTGAATCCCACCGTGATGTCTTCGGAAAGATTCCAGGACTTGTTTCCGGAAAAGGAAGTCTCATTCTGGGACATCGGGGTTCTGCCGGCATAGTCAAG
This sequence comes from uncultured Bacteroidales bacterium, assembly GCA_946625485.1. Lineage (GTDB taxonomy): Bacteria > Bacteroidota > Bacteroidia > Bacteroidales > UBA932 > Cryptobacteroides. The sequence goes on from CAMOTB010000091.1 coordinate 4,845, forward strand.
GGAATTGTAGGAGAGTCCATCCGTGCGGGTACGGGACAGATTGAACTGCTGTTGCCACCGCATCGTCACCCGGTTCCCGGTTTTATAGGCAAAGGCCGTTTGAATCCGGTGTTGCTCCGTCTGCCGGGTTGATTCGGTTTCCTCCTCCCGGGTATGGGCCGGTATCCCCGGTATCTCGAAATACTCCTGCAGAGCCCGACGGCGGCTGCGCGTCTTGTCATGCGTGAAAGAATACCTGGTGTACATGCCGTTGCCGAAGAGTGGATTCTGCCAATACTTGTAGAATCCCAACTCCAGGTCCGTCGTTTTCCGGTAGGTGGACTGCGGAAGGGGAACGGCGTTGATGTTGCTGGTGTTCATCCCGACGTTGTTGGTGATGACATCTGCGGACAACTGGACCAGTTCGGAAAAGAAATGGGCGTTGGTGCCGGCTGCGTAGCGGTACTGCCGGTCTCCGTCCTCCTGTCGCTGTTCATCCGCACCGGCGATCGCCCGCACCTGCAGGTCCGTTGCGCTGAAAATCGGGTCCTTGGTCTTGATGTTGACTACGCGCTGCTTGTCCCGGGCCCGCCTGTCGATGATCTCATCCGGGTCCGTCTCGTCGTATACTTCCATCGTTACCACCTGCTCCGCCCGCAGGTTTTCCATTGCATTCATCGGCGTCAGCCCGAAGACCAGCGCTCCGTTGACGTACGACCGCGCCACGTTCTTCCCGGAGATCTTGATCTCGCCCGTCATCCGGTTCACTTCCACGCCCGGCATCTGCTTCAGCAGGTCGATGGCGTAGTCGCCCTCGTCGACCCGAAGGGCGGAGGCATGATAGACCAAGGTGTCGCCCCTCATCGTCATCACCGGCACTTCGGCAGTAACCGACGCGGCATCCAGGGTCTCGATCTTACGCTGCCGGGGAACGATGACGACATTCTCCCCCGGCATCAACGCGAACGACTCGGAGAAAGGAGCATAGCCGTCGCCGCCGATCGAGAGGGTCACCTGACGGGACGAAATCCCGGTAAAGGTGAATTTGCCCAGATTGTCGGTCTTCGTGCGAATCGTATCGCCGGCCTCGACCAGGATGACTTCCACACCGGAAAGAGGGATGTCGATGTATTCCACTCCGTTCAACTGGGCGGTCTGCCTCATATCCATCCGGAAATAGGTCTGCCCAACGATGGAGGAAAGGGTCTGAGCCACTTCCTGTCCCCGGAGAGCGAGGGGCAGGAAAAGACCAATGGTAAAGAGCAATCTCGACTTAAA
>CAMOTB010000092.1 GCA_946625485.1 uncultured Bacteroidales bacterium
TGGTCCGCGGTAATATCCCTGGGGAATGAATGTTGAATAAACCAATTCAACCCCAGGATCCGGTTCCATTATCCTTTGAATAAGCAAAAAGCCGGAATCTTTACCATACTTTAACTGAACCTTGATTCCAATGACCTCCTTGTTACAAAAGAACACCTCCTTGGAGAGTGTATCAAGGCCATACTCTTTGGTCTCAAAAGCACAGAACACTTTGTAACAGCCATCTTCTGTGAGAGGAATTGTCTTTTTCGATTCCTTTTGACTAGAAACAACTGTTTTGGAGCCATCAGGAGATACTACATAGACATCGGATTTCAGACCCCGAGAGAATTCTGCTCCAGATACTTCACAGGAAAAATCAAGCGTCTTGACCTGAGCTCCGAGAAGCAAAGGCCACCACACCAATAAAATGGCAATGAGAGATCTGTTCATATCTGGCTAGGATGTTTCTTTCATCAAGTATTCCCGAATCCTTGCTTCGTCCCGCCCATAGAGCCCCCTTACGGAAGCTCATCGAAGCCGACAGCCCTCAAGCCACACGCCTTGGCAGTAGCGAGGATCTTCTCCAGCCACTCCGTCTTCATGTCGATTCCCTTCGCATCGGGAGCGATTCCGTGTGACGACAGCACGAACACCTTCTTTTCCGCAGCGGCCTGACGGACGAGTGAAAGGATCTTCTCGATATCCGTTCCATCGTCTTCGCCTGCGAAAGCGGAGTCCAGGCTGAGCGGCATCGGCGACACGGACGGAATCAGAACGGCATCATCATCGAGCGATACCTGCCCGCCACGTACGTGGGAGAATCCCCACTGCTTGAACAAGGCGTCCGTCTCGCCGTTGTGGCGGCAGTACGGATAGGAATAAGAAGTGACCGGAACATAAGCGACCTGGCAGGCATACTTCTGCGGCTCGATTTCCTCCTTGTAGAAGAGAGCCGCGCCCTTGGCCGCCACCTCCTCATCGGCCTTCGCACGGTTGAGTCCGTGCAAGCCAATGGAATGCCCCGCCTCGGAAAGGCGCTTCATCACCCCGGTCGCCTCGTTGTCTACCGGTCCGGAGAAAAAGAACGTAACGTGGGCGTCATACTTCTCGAAAAGCGGCAGCGCATTGACCCAGTCCGTGAGATGGCGGTCATCGAAAGTAAGGACGAGCATCCCCTCCCCTTCTGCCGGGAAGCAGTTCTCGATCTTCAGGTTCTCGACGTCAGCGCCTTCGATGAATTTTCTGGAACGCTCTCCGCCCCATCCCATATGGTGACGCACGCGCAGCGCATTCAGGTGTTTGCGGGTACAGTTCCGGAAAGTGATGTTCTCGGGACGCTTCGATCCGGAACTCGTAAACGAAATCGGCATGAGGGACTCGAACCGGCAGTTCTCGAAGGTGACGTTGCGGATCCGCCAGTCATCGGCAAGCGCATCCGATTCCACCGGCCGCGCGCATTCCAGCACGTCGCACCCGCGCACAAGGATATCGTCGATATAGACGCCTCGTTGTCCCGGCGTCCATGCGGGGCAGAAACCGATTCCGAAGGAAGACTCGTGGAAGCGGCAGTTCTCGATTTCGACGTTGCGGACGATTCCCGTTCCAATGCCGATGCGGACCGCATAGCAGCAGGACCAGACATCGCAATTGGTGATGCGTATGTTCTCGCACGGATAATCGTCTGCACGGCACTGGTAGCGGTAGCACGCACGGATCGCGAATCCGTCATCCCCCGTTCGAATGGTGCATCCGTCGATGGTCACATTGCGGGTACAGTCGATGGAAAAGCCGTCCGAGTTCGCGATCGTCCGGTCCGCATCTATCGTAACGTTACGGATATCAATTCCTTCGCAAGCACGCGTGTGCACTGTCCAGCAGGGAGTGTCCTTCAGGGTCACCCCCTCCAGCCGCAGGTTCTTGGAAAGGAAGAAGGCCACCATCGGTCCCGGACGGAACCAGGAGCGGTCGATCGGGTGCAGCTTCAAGCCGTACTTGTACCACGGGAACCGGCTGTCCTCATCACATTCGCCGAAGAAGGCCGGACCGCTGCCGTCGATGACGCCCTCACCCGTGATCGCCGCATCCTCCACTCTGTAGGCGACGACCAGATGCGCTCCGCTCCACTCCTCCGGATTGGCCCAGAAGTTTTCAGGAAACGCATCATTCGCATTATAGTCCTCTTTATGGACACTTCCCTTGAGGACGGCCCCCTTCTCGAGATGCAGCTCGACATGGGAACGGAGCCAAATCGTACCGGTCATCCATGTCCCTTTGGGCACCACAACGGTGCCGCCTCCTGCCGCTTCCGCAGCATCCAACGCCTTCTGGATGGCTTCCGTGGCCATTTTACCGCGCCGCGCCCCATATTTGGTAATCGGATAGACGGCCGCCTGGGCAATACCGGCAAACAGAAGCAAAACGAGAGAGAGTACGATCCTTTTCATAAGAAGTGCAATTGCTTTCGGAATGAAAGATAATGATTTTTTCAACGTATTTCAACCCTCACCAAACGGGCCCATTCAGCGGACGGTTGTAGCGTCCCTCGCCGTTCAGGCACACAAAGTCGCGGCCGTCGGGATAATAGCGCATCACGCGCACATCGGGTTCGGCGGGCTGCGCCGCACGACAGCCGTAGAAAAAGCCGATCCACAGCAGGGCTGCAAAAGGCAGCAGGAGATTGATATGCCTGTTCGTCATAGGAGCAAAGATATAAACTTTCAGAAAACGGGCAAAATGCCGGCACTTGTCTCCGGAATGGAAAAATTCCTAATGCTCCGCGCTGTTTATGCAAATAAGAAGCTTATCTTTGGTTTTACATTTTACCACCTGCACCCATGAACGAAAAGACGAAAAAAACCTCCGCCGGTATCCTTACAGCCGTCCTTGTGGCGGTATCGCTGTCTTTCCTGCACAGCTGCATCGGCGGCCAGGGCCATGAAGACGACATTGTCCTGGAAACAAGTACCTTCAAGCTGACCGTCGGGAAAGATGCCGTCGCCCGGTCGCTGGTCATCAAGGGAACCGGCGGGGAAATGCTCCTGAAGGGGACGGAGATGTCCCTGTTCTCCGTGACGCAGGAGAGGCCGTTCAACAACGAAACCAAGCTCGAGCATCCCAATACCAGGACCACCTACAAGGCGGACAAACTCGCCTGGGACGGGGAAAGGCTGACCGTCGGATTTGAAACGGCTCCGTACGAGGCGGTGGTAAAAGTCGATGCGGGCGACGGATATCTGAAGTTCACCCTTGAGGATTTCATCTGCAAACCGGAAGACTATGGCTACCTTTCCATGGACCTGCCCCCTGTGGCCGAGTTCCGGATCCTGCAGCTTCCTGTCAAAGCGCGCGCGCATTTCGGCGAATGGTTGAACTGCATGTGGGATGAAACCACCGCCGTCTGCGTGGCTGGATGCGACCCGTGGTCACTCATCTGGCACGAGGACCGGACCGATGGCAACGTCCTCACGGCCGACCTTTATTCCGGGAAGAAACTCCGCGGAGGTTCCGCTGCGATCATCGCCGCAGGCGGCAAAGAGCCGTTCCTCGACGCCATGGACAGATTCGAAGCCGACCTGGACCTTCCCCGAGGCGTCCAGAGCCGGCGCTCCCCGATGCTGAACCGCTCCATCTACTGGACGGCTGACGCCACGCCATCGAACATCGACCGGCATATCGCCGTCGCCCGGAAGGCAGGACTGAAGATGATGCTGTTCTACTACACCTGCTTCGTCAAGTCCAATGGCTACAGACTCATGGGAGACTACGACCTGAGGGAGGATTATCCCGGAGGCTATGATGACATCCGGAAGATGCTGGACAAGGTCCGGGAAGCGGGCATCACGCCCGGGTTCCACACGCTTCAGACCCATATCGGTGTGGACAGCCGCTATGTCACGCCGTCCATCGACCCCCGCCTGAACCGCAAACGCCTGTTCACCCTCAAGGAAGCGATCCCCTCTTCCGGTGATATCCAGGAGATCCTCGTGGAGGAGAATCCCGTAGACGCGCCCATGCACGATAACACGAGGGTGCTCGCGTTCGGCGGTGAAGGGTTCACCTACGAAGGGTATACCACAACGCCCCCATACCGGTTTACGGGAGTCACCCGCAGGGCGTTCGAAACGGATGCCGTCGCCCACCGCAAAGGCGAGATCGGCGGCATACTCGACCTGAGCGAATACGGGAACGGGTCCTCAATCTACATCGACCAGGACAACGACCTCCAAGATGAAATCGCCGGAAAGATCGCACGCATCTATGACTGCGGCTTCGAGTACCTCTATCTGGACGGATCGGAAGGCGTCCCTCCCCCGACAGGGATCAACGTTTCACTTGCGCAGTACAGGGTGGCATCGAAGCTGGCGAAGATGCCGCTTTTCACGGAAGGAGCGGCAAAATCCCATTTCGGCTGGCATCTGCAGGCGGGCGCGAACGCGTTCGACGTATTCCCTCCCGACGTATTCATCGAAAAGATCCTCGAATTCCCCTACGCCGAAGCCCCCAGAATGGCCGACAACATGACACGGCTTGACTTCGGGTGGTGGAACATCACGCCGGAGACGACGCCGGAAATGTGGAATTACGCGGACAGCCTGGCCGCCGAATGGAACTGTCCCGTCGCGATCCAATTCTCATTCCAGGCCCTCGAATCCAATCCCCGCGCAGAGGAACTGCTCCAAGTCCTGAAGAAATGGGAGCAATTCAGGGCCGCTCCGGGAACGGAATGTCGAGATTGAATTTGGGGATATCGTAGACCGGGGCCTCATGGCTCTCCCGGACGATGTCCCACATCTGCCGGACAATTTCCGGATGCTCCGCGGACACATCCGTAGTTTCGCGGGGATCCGTCGCCAGATGGTACAGTTCCATGTCGGTGTTACCGGTCGCCGCCTTTCTCAGCAGCCCTTTCCACTCCCCGATGCGGACCGCCACCCAGCCCTTGGCGCCCGGGAACTCCCAGTACAGATACGGGTGTTCCTGCTGCTGCCTGCTCCGCCCCAGCACGATGGGGGCGAAGGAAAGCCCGTCGTTTTCAGGAGCTTCCACGCCGGCCAGCTCGGCGAATGTCGGCATCAGGTCGGCGAAATACGCAATATGCGAACTCCGCGACGCCTTCAGCCGGTCTCCCCAGGCGAGCACGAAAGGCATCCGGATACCGCCCTCGTGCAGGGAACTCTTTCCCCAGCCGGCCGCGCAGCTGAACGGTCCCCCGCTCTGGAAATACTCCATCGGAGAGTTGCCGTTGTGGGCGGGCCCGTTGTCAGACGTGACGATGAAGAGGGTGTTGTCCCAGATGCCCAGTTCCTTGAGCTTCGCGACCAGGCGGCCCACCTGCGTGTCGATATGCGTCACCATGGCGGCATACGTGGCAAGCGGATACCGGTTCGGCAGATACATGCCGCCGTCGACACAGGGCTCCTCGTCGCCCAGTTTGTCGACATAGTACATCACCTCCTCCCTGGGGGCCTGCACGGCACTGTGCGGCACGGTGGTGGTCCACATGGCGAAGAAAGGGCCGTCGGCATGGTCGACGATGAACTTCTCCAGCTTGTCATACATGAGGTCGGGCGCGTAAAACCGGCCTCCGTAGCGGTCGTAACTGGCCGGATCGCGCGGATCGAGGCCTGCGGGGAGCGGCTCTCCCTGCATCACGGTCTCGTTACCGGTCTCGATCTTGACATCATTCTCCCACAGATGGGTCGGATAGTAGGAATGGGCAAGCGCCTGGCAATTGAACCCGTAGAAATAGTCGAACCCCATCTTGCCGGGCGTCGATTCGCTGGAAGGGAATCCAAGCCCCCACTTCCCCACCATGGCGATCTTGTATCCCGCTTCCTGCATCATGTGACCGATGGTGCGCGTGCCGGCAAGCATCGGCTGCTGTCCCTCCATGGTATCGTCCAGGAAAAGGGTATTCCAGCCCCTTCCGTCGGTGGGCACAAAGTGTTCTTCATTATTGCGTATCTGGCTGTGTCCCATGTGCTTCCCGGTCAAGAGACA
>CAMOTB010000093.1 GCA_946625485.1 uncultured Bacteroidales bacterium
TATCCCTAAACAGTACCTTCCGGTGAAGGGGCTGCCGCTGTTCATCTATTCATTCCGCAAGTTCGCCTCCTTCAATCCCGTTTCCACCATCGTACTGGTCGTCTCCGACGAATGGCTTCCTTTTGTGAAGGAGCATGTGGCGGGAGAACCTTGCAGGGCCCGTATCCTGTTTGCTCCGGCCGGCTCTTCCAGACAGCATTCTGTACGGAATGGCCTGGCAGCCTTGGAAGGAGTTGCCGGGGAGGATGATCCGGTCTTTGTCCATGATTCCGTGCGTCCCCTGTTCCCCCTCACCAACCTTACGGACGGGCTGTCCGCCTTGGATGAGTATGATGTCGCACTGCCGGTCATTTCCGTCAAGGACGCCACCTATCAGAGCTGCGACGGAAAGACACTTTCTACGATTCTGCCCCGTACTGAACTGTACTCCGGCCAGTCTCCCGAATGCCTGCGATACGGCCCCTTTGTCCGTGCCCACGAACTGTTTTCGGATGAAGAGCTGGCTGTAATCAGAGGCTGCTCGGAGTTGGCATACCGGGCCGGCCTCCGGGTGAAACTCATTCCGGGCATCGAACAGAATTTCAAGATAACGACCCAAGAAGATCTGCAGGCATTTGCCCTGTTGGTATAGAAGATGGAAGATTTCTCAAAATACAATGGCGAAGGGACGCCCTTGCGCAAGGCGCAGTTAAAGATACTGGAAGTCCTTCTGGAGTTTGACCGGGTCTGTAAAAAGAACGGTTTGACTTACTGGATCGACTTCGGGTCTTTGTTGGGTGCCGTCCGTCACGGGGGATTCATCCCCTGGGACGATGACATAGACTTGTCGATGCCACCGGAGGATTACCGGCGTTTCAAGGAAATCGCCCCGTTGGAGTTAGGGGACGATTTCATCCTGCAGACCGAGGTGACGGAGCCGGCCTCGCAGCAAGGCGACGGCATGTTCAAGGTCCGTATGAAGAATACCCTATACCTGATGGGACATGATGACTTCTCGCTTCCGTATAGCAAGGGAGTTTTCATCGATGTCTTTGAGAGTGTTCCTACCCCCGCTATCAATAAACAGCTTTTTTCCTTCCTGGTCAAACGCATTCGGAAAGCGCATGGTTTCATGCACTACAATAAACGGCTGAATTTTGGTAATATCATCCGTTGGTTTGTATTTCCGGTCTCATTTTTCCTTTTCCATACGGTTATCTGGCGTACCATTTGTCTGTTCAGCCGGAAGGATTGTGAATTCACGCCCATGACAAGGGTCTTGTATGGGTATCCGTCGCCCCGCACAGCCATTTATCCTTTGAAGGAAATTGAGTTCGAGGGCCACATGTTCCCTTGTCCGAACGATCCGGACCGCAGGCTTCGGGACATGTGGGGCGACTATATGCAGCTCCCTCCTCCTGACAAGCGGAAAATCCATGCTTGTTTCATCAGTACGGATATTTCCCATGATTTCCAAGGATCCAACCTATAAAGAAAATCTTCCCCATGCCCAAGGTTTCCGTTATCATACCGGTTTACAACGCGCGGGACTATATCATTCCGTGCGTGGAGTCCCTGACCAACCAGAGTCTGGAGGATATCGAGCTCCTCTTTGTCGATGACCACGGGACGGACGACAGCATGGCGGCCGTCCGGCATTTCGCCGAGGGCTATTCCGGCAAGAAGCAGTTCCGTTTCCTGGAGACTTCGGTCAATTCCGGTCCGGGCGTGGCCCGCAATGTGGGTATCGAGGCTGCCGAAGGGGAATATGTCGCCTTCGTGGACAGCGACGACTGGGTGGAACGGGATTTCTGCGAGACGCTTTACAAGGCGGCCACAAGGAAAAATGCTGACCTGGCCTGGTGTGACCTCCGGCAGGACAACCTGCGGGACGGATCCTCCCGGGATCTGCTGAATCCCCGGATCTCTTCCGGCGATTTCAACGAAAAGAAACACAAGGCTTTCCTGACCCAGTTCGTGTCTTATTTCACGACCTACCTTTATCGCCGCGAATTCCTCATCCAGAATGCCTTACGTTTTCCCGACACGCGGAGCAGCGAGGATAGCAGCTTTCTGGCTTGCTGCCTGCTTGTCGCACGGCGGATCGCCTGCGTGGAAAAGCCGCTGTACCATTACGTCCTGCGCAGCCGGTCCTTGTCCACAAAAGTGGATCCGACCAAGTATCTGCAGAAGCTGGGATCTTTCGATACGTTCCTGGGTTTTGCCCGGTGTCAGGATCTTTATGAAAAGTACAAGGAAGAAATCGATTTCCTGTACATCAAGAAAGCTTTCCTGATGGCAGCCCAGACCTATGTGGCCAATGAATTGAAGCCCGATCCGAAAGTCCTTCAGGATGAATTGTTCGCTGCTCTTCTCAAAAACGTTCCGGACTACGCCTCCAACCGCTATCTCAAGAAGAACCTGAAGGCACGGACGATGACGAAATGGATTGCACGGCATCCCCGGCTCGCGCTCTGGGCCCTGAAACGCCGGGCGCGCAATAACGCTCCTGAAGCCTAGCCGTTATCCAGATGGGTCAAGGTAAGAGAGACATAGGACTGGATATCATCCGTTGCGTCGCCATCCTGCTGGTCATCCTGCAGCACAGCTGGTCCGGATTGGACCTGAATGTGCAGTCGGGTGCTTTCAGCTATTGGTTTTACTCCGCGCTTTGCATCGGGGTCCCCCTTTTTGTCATGCTGTCCGGTTCGCTCAACCTGGGCAAGGTCGAAGAGACGGATCACTTCTTGAAAAGGCGCTTCCACCGCATCCTTCTTCCCTTTTTCCTGTGGGTGACGGTCGTTTTTGTCATTTCTGCTCTCGTCGGCAAGTATCCCGAAATCCGGTCTTTCCGGTCCGGAGTCTCCGCCTTCTTCACCGGCTTGCTGAAGGGCGGGATCAACCAGGCCTATTGGTATGTCTACATGCTGGCGGGTCTGTACCTCCTTACTCCCGTCTTGCAGCGGGCTTTCCGTCCTGGGGATCCGGACAGCCGGAAACTGCTGGGGTATTGCCTGGCGGTCTGGGTGGTGGTGCAACTGCTGAAGGACCTTTATCCGGCCTTCCTTCCTGTCAAGTACTACGCTTTCTCGGCAGATATGTTCCTGGGGTATTATCTTGCCGGAGCGTATGTCCGTCGTTATCTGACGGACCGGGAACTTCGGAGGCGCTATGGTTCCGTCGGCTTCCTTGCCGGAGCGGCCATGGCCATGCTACTCCATGCCTGGGGACATCCGGTCCGTCTCGTAGAGATGACGGAGGTCGTGTGCCTGTTCATGTGGCTGTCTTCGCTGGAGATTCCGGAAGGGAGACTGCTGCGTGAGACCACTTCCCTCAGCCGCTACAGTTACACGGTTTATCTGACGCATGTGGTGCCGGTCGGGGCCCTCTGCACGGTTTTCCATGCTCCGGCCGCCCTGGCTCCCGCAGCGGTCTGTCTCATCGTGGCAGTCGCCGAATTCATTTTCTGCCGGCTCTTGGATACCTGGGAGCGGCGGCCGAAAGATTGGATTGGATTCTAGGGGTTATTTTCTTTTGAGCAGGCGGTCCAGTTTCCAGAGAAAGGAACTGTTCCGCCGTGATTTCCAGAGCGTCTTCTTGTAAAGGGTCTCAGCCATGCCCCTCAGACTGCGGCGGTAGGCCTTTTCCCGCATAAGGGCTTGTTCCCGGTAGCGGGCGCCCCAATAGTCGCGGCTGAACCGGCGCGCCTGTGCGGGAGCCTGGGACAGGATGGCCTTCAGGAAATCCGTCAACTGCTGCAAGGCCTGCTGCGGCATCCCGGGATCGGCCAGGGCGGGGGCGTGGAGCATCGCCAGCTGGCGCTCCGGATCGTTGTCGATGGCGCGGACCGCCTCGACAACCTCATCCCAACTGCCGTAGTCATGACAGTTGACGAAGGATTCCGGATTGAAAGTCTCCGCAATCTGCGGATCGCCCCAATAAATCGGGATATTGCCGGCACCGAAGGCCTGGACGATCTTTTCGGTTGCATACCCCGGGTGCGAACAGTTCTCGAAGGCGATCGAGAACCGGAACCCTTTCAGGAATTCCAGTTTGTCCGCGACAGGACCTCCCACATTGTTGCGGAAACGTCCGCCGGAGGCAACGTGCTTGTAGGCGGACAGGCAGTCGAAAAACTGGTTCCGCTCGGGGGACGAGTGGTTGTTGGAGCAGACAAAGCCGCAGAAACCGTCGCGCCCGGCCAGCCAATCCGCATCCGGAATCCGGTGCTTGTCTTCCATCCTCCGGACGTCGGCCGTATAGAGAAGCCAGTTCGGCAGCCGCAGGTATCGGTCTCCGAACTCCATCCGCTCGAAGCCCAGGGCATAGTCGCAAAGATTGAAGTCCGGCGCCTGGTTTTCGCCGGTGTAAAAGATTCTGACACAGTCGTAATGCAGGTGCTCGTTGCCGAAAACCGAGAAAAACAGATAGTCCGGTTCGTCACTCAGCACCACCTCTCCCAGCTGGGAAAGGATGCGGATGAAAAAATTATCCGCCGGGTCAAACCCGTCCCAGAAGTCTGTGAAAGCGACCTTGATCTTGCGGGGCTCCATTTCAGGCTTTCTTGAACCGTTTCCAGAGGGCGGCGGCGATGATGCCGAGCACGAGGAGGTACATCAGGACGCAGAAGCTGACCGCGATCGTGTCACCCTTGCGCACGCTGTCCGGATCGAAGACGAAGTGGATCTGGTGCTTCCCGGCGGGCACGTTCATGGCCCGCAGCATATAGTTGACCCGGAAATGTTCGGCGGGCGTCCCGTCGATGGTTGCTTTCCAGCCGTGCGGGTAATAGATCTCGGAGAACACGACGACACCCGGTGCCGAAGTACTGACCTCGTAGTCCAGGTATTCCGGCGTATGGCCGGTCAGGGTGATGCGGGCGTCCGGTGCGATGCCGGGGTTGAGGTTCGGTACCATCGGGGCGAATTCCTTGTCGATCACGGCCGTCGTCTTCAGGTCCACGGCCATCAGGGCATCACTCTCCGCCCGGGCTCCGTCCACGGTCTGGAGTGATTCGACGAACCAGGCGTTTCCGAGCGCATGGGGATTGATGTGCGGGGTCGGCTGGCCGTTGTCGTCCGTGATGATGTACTTGGCGTTGAGCATGCCGATCACGGGCAGATGCATCTGGCTCAGATGCTCGTCGATCAGGTCCTGGTAGCGGCGCAACTTGGCGGCGCTGTATCCGCCGATCGATTTCAGGCGGTACGAGGTACGGGAGTCATTGAAGGGGCTGGCCGTCAGGTTGTACACCCGGAAATAGCCGGGATCCTGCAGCAGGGCTTCTTCGTAGGGCTGGATCGCGAAATAGGAGTTGTCGGCCTTCTTGGTGACGAAGTTGTTGTCGTTGAAGTAGCGCTTGTCCACGGGCCACAGATCCAGGACGACCAGCACGCCCAGGGCGGCGATCATCCAGCCGGCTTTGAGTTTGCCCTTGACATAGAGCCAGAGCGGAACGGCGGCCGCGGCGATGAAGAGCAGGGAACGCAGGCTGTCGCTGCGCATCAGGGCAATCCGGTCTTCCACGAGGGCGTTGTAGGCCCAATCGGGCAGTTGCTGGGTCAGCTGGGCGTCATAGGTGGAGGTGAAAGAGAACAGGCTGCTTCCCAGCAAGGCGAAAAACAGGCAGAGGCCGCCGGTGATGCCTCCGGCGATCAAGATGCTCCGGCCGGCCTTCTTTTCCGGCACGCTGCCGTCCATCAGGGCCTTGATGGCCAGGAAGCCCAGCAGCGGCATGGCGATTTCCGCAACGATCAGGATGGAAGAGACTGCGCGGAACTTGTTATAGAGCGGGAAATACTTGAAGAACAGCTCCGTCAGCCACATGCAGTTGTGCCCGAGCGCAAGGGCGGCGGAGAAGAGCGTCGCCGCCAGCAAG
>CAMOTB010000094.1 GCA_946625485.1 uncultured Bacteroidales bacterium
CCCTCCGGCAAGAAAGAATACCGGGGAAACACCAGGTGACAGGCGTCGTCCCGCTTGTTCAGGCAATGAATGGCGTTCCCGGAAGAACGCAGCCGCAAGCGTTCCCGCACGAATGCATCCCGTGGGAAATACTCCCGGTCCCATACCAGGATCAGGCCCCGCAGTTCTCCCCGTCCCCGGAAAGTATAGCTGACGACCCGTCCGCCGTTACCGAGCTCCCGGACCGACTGCCCCCGGTAGTTCCATACCGGATCCGCCGAAGTGTACAAGCGTCCGTCGACGCACAATTCAAATACCGGAAGCTGTGTCCGGGTCGTCAGGACGCGTCCGGAACGCCCATCCACAAAGGATACGCCGGTGAAACGATGGCCCGAAAAAGAGATTTCGGAGCGGAAGTCTCCGTTTCCGACCGTCAAGGTCCGGGCGGAGGACAGGCCGGCGAAGCACAGCGAAAGCAAAAGCAGCGAAAGGGTCTTTCTCATATCCGTAAGCAAAAAGGGCCGGCCCCGACGGACCGACCCTATAAAGATAAGAATTATTTCTGATTAGAAAAGGAAGGCGATACCCGCATGCAGTTTGTTGCGGTTCAATTTATCGCTGGAATCCTTCGGCAGACGGTTGAACATGCCGAGGTCGTAACCGACGGTCAGACGGATCTTGTCCATCAGGTCGAGACCGGCGCCACCACCGACCATCACGTCAAAGCGGTTCCAACCAGCTTTCTGATAATTATCGTACTTACCGCCAAGGTCGAGACCGGCAACAGAAAGATTTCCTTCCGACTGTGCGGAAAGACCATAACTGAAGGTCGGACCTCCAAACACAAAGAGACGGACACCATCCGCAAGGCCGAATCCGGCATTGATACGGACGGGGACGTTGATATACTGCTCGGTATACTTTCCTTTCAAAAAGCTACCCAGCTCATAATCCTTCGACGTAAGGAACTCATAATTCACGCCCGCGGACATGCCGAAGATATCACCGATGGGGACATTGTAATCAACACCGACATAGAACCCGTTCATCGGTTCAGAAGCATTGGTGGAACCAGAACTCGTGGTGTAGGTATTCTTGGAATTGACATAACCTGCACCGACACTAACCTGAGCGAAAGCGCTCGTACCCAGAAGCATCAGGGATGCTGCAAGGACAGAAGTAAGAATTTTCTTCATCTTAAATGGTTTTTAGTTAGCACAAATATAATATTCATGAAGGAATATCCCCCAAAAAACATTATTTTCGTACTGACAATACTGCAACTATGATACCAAAAAGCTCTCCCCTGTCTTTCTCCGGAAAACGACTCCTGGCGCACACGAAGCAGATTCTCCTGATTTCCAGCCTGCTGCTATGTACCCATCCGTTTTCCCTTTTTTCACAGGAACACGGCATTCAATACCACAAAGGCTGGCCTTCACGCACATTCCCCGAAGGGAAAAAGCTTTCGCATGCTGCGACTGAGGCCACCGGCTTTCGCCATTCGGCTGCTTAGCGGCCGGCGTACATCGTCTCGTAGTATTTCTGATAATCGCCGGAGGTGACATTGTCCAGCCAGTCCTGGTGCTCCAGGTACCAGCGGACCGTCTTCTCGATGCCCTCCTCGAACTGAAGCGAAGGTTCCCAACCCAACTCCTTCTGAAGCTTGGAGGAATCAATGGCATACCGCAGATCGTGACCCGCACGGTCCGTGACAAAGGTGATCAAGTCTTCATCGGCACCCTCGGGACGGCCCAGCAGCCGGTCCACCGTCGCAATCAGGACCCGGATCAGATCGATGTTCTTCCACTCGTTGAATCCGCCGATATTGTAAGTCTCGGCCACCCTTCCTTCATGGAAGATCAGGTCGATCGCCCGCGCATGATCCTCGACATAGAGCCAGTCCCGCACGTTCTCGCCCTTGCCATAGACTGGCAGGGGTTTGCGATGACGGATATTGTTGATAAACAGCGGGATCAGCTTCTCCGGGAACTGATAGGGTCCGTAATTGTTGGAACAGTTGGTCACGATGACCGGCAATCCGTAGGTATCGTGGAAGGCCCTCACAAAATGATCGGAAGAAGCCTTGGCCGCGCTGTACGGACTGTGCGGCTGATATTTCATGTCCTCCGTAAAGAAACGCTCGCCGTAAGCCAGATGGTGCTTGCCGGAAGATGCCTTGGTGCTGAACGGAGGCTCGATCCCCTCGGGACGGGTCATCTCCAGCGCTCCGTACACCTCATCCGTACTGATGTGATAGAAACGCTTTCCTTCGTATTTTTCAGGCAGGGACTCCCAGTACAGGCGGGCCGCCTGGAGCAGGGAAAGCGTCCCCATGACATTGGTCTTGGCAAAGGTGAAAGGATCCTTGATGCTCCGGTCCACATGGCTTTCGGCCGCCAGATGGATGATCCCGTCCACCTTTTCCTTCTGCATCAGGGCATACACTGCATCAAAGTCGCAGATATCCATCTTGACAAACTGATAATTGGGCTTGTCTTCGATGTCCTTGAGGTTGGCCAGGTTGCCTGCGTAAGTCAGGGCATCCAGGCAGATAATATGATACTCCGGATACTTGTTGACGAAAAGCCGGACGACATGGGAACCGATAAAGCCGGCTCCTCCCGTGATGATGATGCTGCGATCGTATGCCATATCAATATAAATCAGTCAAATAATCAAAATCCAAATGCTCCGTGGAGAGTTTCTCCCGGTCCCGGTCCTTCGCAGAAAGGATCATTTCCTCACGCGGAATCCGCCAGTCGATACCCAGCGCTTCGTCGATGAGCTGGATGCCGGCATCGGCCTCCGGATGATAGAACTCGTCACATTTGTACTGGAAGACCGCTTCGTCCGAGAGGACGGCAAATCCATGGGCGAATCCGCGCGGAATAAACATCTGACGGTGATTCTCTTCCGTCAGTTCCACGGCGACATGCTGCAGGAACGTAGGTGAACCGCGGCGGATGTCAACCGCCACGTCCAGGACAACACCACGCACACAGCGCACCAGTTTGCTCTGCGTATAGGGCGGTTTCTGATAATGCAGGCCCCGCACGACACCATAGCAGGACTTGCTTTCATTGTCCTGGACAAAGCGCACAGGCCGCACCTGGGCGTCAAAATCTCGCTGTGACCAACTCTCGAAAAAATATCCGCGCGCATCCCCGAAAACCCTCGGTTCGAGGATGACGACGCCTTCCAATGCTGTCTTGATGACGTTCATCAGTCCAAATTATCTAATCCTGTAGCCTTGCACTCATCGATGACCTTGAGCAGGTACTGCCCGTACTGGTTCTTCAGCATCGGCTGGGCCAATTCGCGCATGCGCTCCTCCGTAATCCAGCCCTTGCGATAGGCAATCCCCTCCAGACAGGCAATCTTCAGGCCCTGGCGCTTCTCAATGACCTCAACGAAGGTCGAGGCCTCCGACAGGCTGTCGTGGGTCCCGGTATCCAGCCAGGCAAAGCCCCGTCCGAGCGTCTGGACCTTCAGTTCCCCGTCTGCGAGAAAACGCTGGTTGACTGTCGTAATCTCCAATTCGCCTCGGGCGGAAGGCTTGATGTGCTTGGCGACCTCAACCACCTTGTTGGGATAGAAATACAGGCCCACGACGGCATAATTGGATTTCGGCTGCGCCGGTTTCTCCTCGATGCTGAGGCAGTTGCCTTCCCGGTCGAACTCGGCCACGCCGTAGCGCTGGGGATCGTTGACCCAATAGCCGAACACGGTCGCCTTGCCGTCTTCCTCGGCCGTACGGACAGCCTCCCTGAGCATGGGTGTGAACCCTGCACCATGGAAGATGTTGTCCCCGAGCACCAGGCAGGCGCTGTCATCGCCGATGAACTCCTCACCGATGATGAAGGCCTGAGCCAGACCGTCCGGAGAGGGCTGCTCCGCATAACTGAAAGACACCCCGTAATCGCTCCCGTCTCCCAGCAGACGCCGGAAGGCCGGCAGGTCCTGGGGCGTCGAGATGATCAGGATATCCCGGATCCCGGCCAGCATCAGGGTCGAGATCGGATAATACACCATCGGCTTGTCAAAAATCGGCAGCAACTGTTTGCTGACGCCTTTCGTGATCGGATAAAGGCGGGTGCCGGAGCCGCCCGCTAGAACGATGCCTTTCATGATGAGAGTCGTTTAATGCATTCTTTCAATGAATCGAGCCAATAAGGGATCTCCACGCCGAAAGTTTCCTTGACTTTGGTCTTGTCCAGGACGGAGAAGTGAGGCCGTTCGGCCTTGGAAGGGAACTCGTCGCTGTGGCAGGGGCGGATGTCGCAGACATGTCCGCTGAGCGAAGCGATCGCCTTGGCGAAATCATACCAGGAAATGACGCCCTCGTTGGTGAAATGATACGTCCCGGTCGCATCCAGGCGTCCGTCGGCGATCACTTTCAGGATCAGGGCCGCCAGGTCCGCCGCATAGGTCGGCGTGCCGACCTGGTCGAAGACGCATTTCATTTCGGGTTTTTCGGCCGTCAGCCGGCGGACCGTCTTCACGAAATTCTTCCCATAAGGGGAATACAGCCACGCTGTCCTGAATATCAGATACTTGCATCCGGACTGCCGGACTGCCTCCTCCCCCTGGAGCTTGGTCACGCCGTACACGCCCAGCGGATGGGGCTCGTCGTCCTCCCTGTAGGGAATCGAAGCGTCACCATGGAAGACGTAATCCGTGGAGATGTGGATCATCGTCGCACCGATCTCCCGGGCGACCTGGGCGAGATGCCCGGGCGCCGTATGGTTCAGGAGCGCCGCGAAATCGATGTCATCCTCCGCCTTGGCGACATCCGTATAGGCTGCGCAGTTGATGATGACATGGACGTTTTCCGAGCGGCACACGATACGGATCGCATCGAGGTTGGTGATATCCAGATACACCGTCTCGCATCCCGGAACCTCGTTGACGTCGGAAAAGATGAAATGATGCCCCATCCCCTCCGAGAGGTTGCGGATCTCCGTTCCGAGCTGGCCGTTGGCGCCTGTGACTAGTATATTCATTTCCTTTGGTTTCAAACATACAAATTTAACAAAAATATACTTACTTTTGCATTAAGATGGAGGGGCAAGTACAAAAACCGACAATTTTCCTGTACACGGACGGAGCCGCCAGCGGCAATCCCGGACCGGGCGGATACGGAGTCGTTCTGACCTGTGCCGGACTCCGCAAGGAACTGTCGGGCGGTTTTGCCCGGACGACCAACAACCGCATGGAACTGCTGGCCGTCATCAAGGGACTGGAGGCCATCCTCTGGGACCGGGCCCGCGTCGAGGTATACAGCGACTCGACCTATGTCGTCAAGGCCATTACGGAGGGTTGGCTGGACAAATGGCTGGCAACGGGCTTCAAGAAAAAGAAGAACGCGGACCTTTGGCTCCGGTTTAACCCTTTGTACCGCAAGCACATCGTGACCTTCCACTGGCTGAAAGGGCATGCCGGGCATCCGGAAAATGAACGTTGCGACCGCCTCGCAGTAGAGGCTTACAAACAGGCGGGGTTGCCGGAAGATCCCGGTTACCAGCCGGACGAAAAAGCAGAATCTTTATTTGAGCAATGATATGGCAAACGAGAGAAAACCGATCGTAGGCATCACCCAGGGTGACGGCAACGGCATCGGATACGAAGTAATCATCAAAGCACTGGCCGACCCCCGCATCCTGGAGGGATTCACACCGGTCATTTACGGCTCCTCCAAGATATTCGGGTTTTACAAGAAACTGATCCATGAGATCGACCAGCTCGACACCTAT
>CAMOTB010000095.1 GCA_946625485.1 uncultured Bacteroidales bacterium
GGAAACCGGAAGGGACGCCGTTGAGCCCGGTCTTGCCCTGCATCTCCTGGATGTCGTCCATCGCGGTATTGATGATCGAACCGATGTCCTGGACTTCTTTCTTGACGTTGTTCTGGATGGCGTCATAGACCTTCGTCTGGGCGAGGTCGATCAGGTCGTCCACCTTGATGGAATCGTCGTAGGAGTTCTTCAGGATCACATGGGAGGCCGTGATCAAGTCCCGCTGGATGGTTTTCTGCTTGAGGATCTTGATGTAGTACTCCATGTGGGCCGCAGCACCGACTTTCTGGGAAAGGGTGGCGAGATAGACGGGACCGCCTACGTCCTCGAGCGTACCCTTCTCCTTGAGCTTGGTGCTGACCGTGATGATATCGACGGGCGTATGCTCCAACACAAGGGAAGAAATGCCCTCGAAGATCATCTGATGCCGCTTGTCGTAGAAGCAGGATGCAGACAGTTCTTCCATCGCCTGGTCGACGGCGACGGGTTCGATGAGCATGGCTCCCAGGACAGCTTCTTCAACATCAAGAGCCTGAGGGGGTTTATTACCCATCTCAAGCCCTATGGTGTCCAAGTCAACTGCCTGATTCTTCTTGCGGGAAGAATTCCTTTGGCTGGATTCAGGCATATTATGTGGTTCGTGCCGGCTTATTCGGCGTTCGGGTTGACAATAATGCGTCCGCAGTGCTCGCAGATGACCAGCTTCTTGCCGCTGGCGATCTCGATCAGGCGCTGGGGAGTAACCGTGTTGAAGCAACCGCCGCAAGAGTCACCGTTGAAGACGGGGACGACGGCGAGGTGGTTGTGCACGCTCTGACGGATACGGGTATAGGCGCTCATCGTACGGGCATCGATCTTGGCAGCCAGGGCGTCGCGGCGGACCCGCAGCTTCTCCTCTTCGGAAGCCGTGGACTCCTTGATGACGGAGAGTTCGTCGCGCTTGGCGGCGAGATCTTCGTTGCGGATCTCCAGGCGGCGTCCGAGCTCCTCGAGCAGGTCGCGCTTCTCCTCGATGGCCATACGCAGCTCACCGATATTCTTGACGGCGATCTGGCGGAGGAGGTCCTGGTTCTCGAGCTCCTTGTTGATGGAGTCGTACTCACGGCTGTTGCTGATGTTGTCCAGCTGCTCCTTGTATTTCTCGATCTGGGCGTCGTAGTCGATGATACTCTGCTTGTTGTCCTCGATGGAGTGCAGATATTCCTCGATCAGGGCGTTGGCATGCTCGATCTTGCCTTCGATCGCCGCAACGTCGCCTTCGAGGGCCTCTACCTCAGCGGGGAGCTCACCACGGAGCTGGACGATCTTCTCGATCTCGTTGTCCGCCTCCTGCAAGGCATAAAGGGTCTTGAGCTTCTCCTGGATGTTGGCCTCGGAGTCGGCAAAGGACTTCTGCAGGGATACGAAGGTTTCCCGCTCATCGATGGGGGTTTCGACTTTCTTGATTTTCGTTGTCGCCATATAAAAACTATAAATATTGTATCGGATTACTGTCTTTCAGCGCATTACTGATGCGAACTGCAAAGGTAGGAAAATTTTTCCTTAACAAAGAATATAATATATCCACAATCTCCACTTCGCTCTCAAAATGGCCGATGTCCATCAGGAGGATGTCATCCGGCGTGAAGAAATGGTGGTAGGAAATGTCGCCGCAGAGGTAGAGCTGGGCGCCGGCCTTGCGGGCAGCCTCGATCAGGGAGGAACCGGACCCGCCGCACATTGCCACGCGGGAGATGGGCCTGTCGATCAGATGGGAGCATCGGGCAACCTTCAGGCCGAAAGCCTCCTTGACCCGGGCCACGGCTTCCGCAGCTGGAAGGGGCTCGCTCCAATCACCGACCATGCCGAGGCCCACGGTCTCCTCCGTCCCGTCCAGCAGCCGGGTTCCTTCGGGATCCAGGATGGAAAGGTTCTCCAGGCCGAGACGGCGGGCCATTGCCCCACTCACGCCGGCGGGCACCTTGTCGGCCGTCGTATGGGCGGCATAGATGGCGATGCCGGCCCGGATGGCCTTGATCACGGCGAGGCCGACGGGGTCTTCGGGCGCAATCTGCTTCAGGCCGCCGAAGATCAGCGGATGGTGGGTCACGATCAGGTCCGCACCGCACGCGACGGCTTCATCGACCAGCGCAGGGGTGCAGTCCAGGCCGAGGAGGATTCCCCGTACTTCCTGGTCCGGCGAGCCGACGCTGAGGCCGCTGTTGTCCCATTTCTCCTGGAGGGAGAGCGGCGCGAAAGACTCCAGCACCGCAGTGATATCGCGCACTCTCATAATGACTTGCGCACTTCGACGAGCTGAGCCCGGATCTCTTTCAGCGAATCGAGGGCGCGGACGCGCTTATCCACGTTGCTGCGGCCGGAGGCGAGCTGCTTGGCGGCGCCTTCGAGGGTCAGGCCCTTGGTCTTGACGAGGTAATGGATCTGCTTCAAGGTGTCGATGTCCTCCGCAGTGAACATCCGGTTGCCCTTGGCGTTGCGGTAAGGCTTGATGTACTTGGGGAAGGAATTGGACCAGAAGCGGACGAGAGAGGTGCTTTCTCCCAGGATTTCAGCGGTCTCGCTGATCGAATAATAGAGTTTCTCCATCTTGTAGCGGGGTTAATCCATGGATTGGCCGGTATTGACCGACATATAGAGCATGTTGGTGTAGTCGGAAGGCGTCACCGAGGCGAAGAGGTAATGGACGGGGTCCTGGCAGACGCCGTCCTTGAGGACTTCGTAGTGGAGGTGCGGGACGAGGGAATTGCCGGAAATACCGACGGAAGCGATCTTCTTGCCGGTCTTAACCGTCTGTCCCTGGGATACATATATATCACCGAGGTGTACGTATCGTGTCACGTAACCGCCGGCGTGGGTGATCTCGATGACATTGCCTTCCCCCTTGAAGGAACGGACGATGCCGGAGACGCGGCCCGGGGCGGAAGCATAGACGGGATCGCCTTGGGAGGCGATGATGTCCAGGCCGTTGTGCCGGACCGCGACCTTGTAGAAGGGATTCATCTTGTCGCCGACCGAAGCTCCGACCTGGACGTAGGAGATCCCTTCCAGCGGCAGGGTGAGCGGAGGCAGGACGGCATCGGGAGCCTGATAGCGGGCGGTGACTTCCCGCAGGGCCGCCTCGATCCGGTCGGTGACCTGGAGCAGGGCGTCAGCCTTTTTCTCCGTGTATTTCAGAATGTTGCGGTCCGGGATCGTATCGCTTCCGGAGAACAGGTCCGTCGTCGTGACCGGATCCAGGCTCGGCGCGGAAGCATAGAAAACATCCTTGTAGATCTTGGCATCCCGCAGCTGGAGGTTGTCGATCACGTCGGAGACCAGGGCCTCATTCTCCAGCATGCCGGGATAGATACGCTCGTAGAGTTTGTTTTCGCGACGGAGACGCTTCTCGGTATCGGTACTGACAAAGAGGGCGAAAACCGCGTAATAGACGCCGGCGAGGAAAAGGGACAGGAGGGCGTATTTGACCGTCAGCACGAGGATGGACCAGAAGGTCTGGTTGACCTCCCGGAAACGTTTGAATGCTGCTCTGATCCGTTCTGCTGCCATCTTATCTCGTTCTGACGCGGAATCCTGACCGCAGGACGGCCGGGGACTCCTCTTCCCGTTTCTGTACCATCGTGGCGTATTCCTGCTTGCTCATGGAGAGGTCGTAGAAATTGGCCGGATTGACTTTATTGCCGCGGTAGAGCACCTCGTAGTGGAGGTGATCGCCGGTCGCCTTGCCGGAGCGCCCGACCGTGCCGATACACTGGCCGCGCTTGATCTTCATTCCTTCGACGACAAAGACTTCATTCATATGGGCGTACATCGTCTCATAGCCGAAACCGTGATCGATGGTCACGACATTGCCGTAGCCGTAGAAGAGGAACTGCACGGACTCGACCACACCGTCGC
Organism: uncultured Bacteroidales bacterium; assembly: GCA_946625485.1. Lineage (GTDB taxonomy): Bacteria > Bacteroidota > Bacteroidia > Bacteroidales > UBA932 > Cryptobacteroides. The sequence goes on from CAMOTB010000095.1 coordinate 3,895, forward strand.
CGGTCGCATAGATCGGCGTCCCTTTATGGGTTGAAAAATCCACGCCCGTGTGCATCCTTTCGCCGCCATAGACCGGATCGACGCGGACGCCGAAGGGGCTGGAAATGTTGAAATGGCGCGGGTCCGGATCGATGGGCGGGATGGCCGGGATGCAGGAAGCCATGTCTCCCACCTGCTTGGAGAGGGCGGCGACTTCGTCGAAAGACTTGCTCTGGGCGTAGGTGCGCTTCATCAGGCGGTCGAGACGCAGGTAGGAGCTGCGCAGGACGCTGCCGCGCCCGAGTTCTTCCAGTGCGTCCGGGTCGAGGGCGCTGTCCATGTCGTCGGAGAGGATCTCGGAGGGCAGGCGGTTCAATCCGAAGATGGAGCGATAGACCTCGCTGTTGCGGATTTCCAAGTCGCGCAGTGTCTCTTCGCTGCGGTCCATGTTGCGGTTGAGCACGGCCATCCGGGCGCTCCAATGCTCGTTGCGGCTCTTGAGATAGGCCGTCTTGGGCGTATCCAGTCCCAGCAGCCCGAAGAGGATCCAGAAATACAGGGCCGCAAGCACCAGGCTGACCAGGAAGATCAGGATGTAGCGGACTACCCGCCTCGAACGGGGCTCGGAGGAGAGCTCGTAGAGAAGGGTTTCGGGATTGAGGTCGTATTTCTTGGGCTCCGTCATAGGGTTTTGGGAGACTATAGAACGCAAATATACCTCTTTTTTATATTTTTTAGCTAATTTTGCATTTTGCAATTATACGCAGAGGATTATGACATCAAAAGAAATACGACAGAAATTCCTGGATTTCTTCGCTTCCAAGGGACACACGATCGTCCCTTCCGCTCCGATGGTGGTCAAGAACGACCCCACGCTCATGTTTACCAACGCCGGCATGAACCAGTTCAAGGATATCTTCCTGGGCAATGCCACGCCCAAGTTCAAGCGGGCGACCGACTCGCAGAAGTGCCTGCGCGTCAGCGGCAAGCACAATGACCTGGAGGAAGTCGGACACGACACCTACCACCACACGATGTTCGAGATGCTGGGCAACTGGAGCTTCGGTGACTACTTCAAGACAGAGGCCATCGACTGGGCCTGGGAACTGCTGACCGAGGTCTACGGCATCAATCCGGACCTCCTCTATGCGACGGTTTTCGAGGGCAGTGAAGAGGACGGCACCACCCTGGATACGGAGGCCCGCGACGCCTGGCTGAAGCACCTGCCCGCGGACCGCATCCTGCTAGGCAACAAGCACGACAACTTCTGGGAAATGGGTGACACCGGCCCCTGCGGCCCTTGCTCCGAGATCCACATCGACATCCGCACCCCCGAGGAAAAGGCGGCCAGCGGCATTCCGGGCAGGGACCTGGTCAACCAGAGCGACCCTCATGTCATCGAGATCTGGAACCTGGTGTTCATGCAGTTCAACCGCAAGGCCGACGGCCACCTCGAGCCGCTCCCGGCCAAGAACATCGACACCGGCATGGGCTTCGAGCGCCTCTGCGCCGTGCTTCAGGGCAAGAATTCCAACTATGATTCCGACGTATTCACGGGCATGATCGCCCGGATCGAGCAGCTTTCCGGCCACAAATATGGCGAGAGCGCCGATACCGACGTGGCGATGCGCGTGATCGCGGACCACGTCCGGACGATCAGCTTCTCCATCGCCGACGGCCAGCTCCCGGGCAATGTCAAGGCCGGCTACGTCATCCGCCGCATCCTGCGCCGGGCCGTCCGCTACGGCT
>CAMOTB010000096.1 GCA_946625485.1 uncultured Bacteroidales bacterium
AGTCAGGAGCAGCAGGGGGATCCGTCGAAATCTCATGGCGCGTTATTTTTTCGGAATCTTGAGCTTTTGCCCGGCCTTGATGTTGCTCGAGCAATGGTTCAGGTCCATGATGGCCTTGACCGTGACGCCGTAGCGCTGGCTGATCTTGAACAGGGAATCACCGGCGCGGACGGTATAGACCGTGTATTCGCCGGAAGCGGCCTTCGAACTGCCGGAAGAGGAAGTGTTGGCGGAGGCTGCCGGGGCGGCACCGCCCTGATAGATGGTCAGGACCTGGCCGACACGGATGTTGTTGCTGCGCAGGTGGTTCCAGTTCATGATCTGGCGGACGCTGACATGGTAACGGCTTGCGATGCGGCCCAGATAATCGCCGCTGCGCACCCTGTAGCGGATCACGTTGCCTCCGCCCGTTCCCCGGTCTGCGACGGTTCCCGTCTCCACGCTCTTCAGGATCTGAGGGGAAAGCAGCGAGTCGGCCAGGTGGGTGTAAACCGTATCCTGGCAGTCCAGGAAGGAAGCCGTGTACTGGTAGGGGAGTTTCAGGACATAGGGGCTCTCGTTGCCGGGGACGATATCGTGGATGTATTGCGAATTCAGCTCCCGCAGGTCGTCGATCGGCACGCCGATCAGGTCGCTGATCTGGCCGAAATGGAGATTGCGGTTGATTACGAAGGTGTCCGTATGGGCCGGCATCGGGGACGGATTCGGTTCGATCCCGTATTCGCGGTAATAGGTCATGGCGTACATGGCGCCGACGAAAGCCGGGACATATCCGCGGGTCTCACGCGGAAGATAAGGATAGATCGACCAGAAGTCGCGTCGGCCGCCGGCCCGCCGGATGGCCTTGTTGACGTTGCCGGGGCCGCAGTTGTAGGAAGAGATGGCCAAGGCCCAGTCTCCGAAGATGCTGTAGGCGTCCGACATGTAGCGGGCGGCGGCATCCGCCGCTTTCACGACATCCAGCCGCTCATCCACGAAGGAATTGATGCGGAGTCCGTATTGACGTCCGGTCCGGTACATGAACTGCCAGATGCCGCGGGCTCCGGCACGGGACCGGGCGACCGGATTCAGGGCCGACTCGATGACGGCCATGTATTTGAGCTCCAACGGCATGTCATACTTGCTGAGAATGTCTTCGAAGATGGGGAAATAGTAATCGCTCAGGGAGAGGATCCGTTTCATCTTCGCGACGTTTTTCTCCGAGTACAGGATCATGTAGTTCTTGACGATCGGGTTGAAGGGAAGCGTAATGAAGGAGTTCATCCGCTTGAGGCGCTCCACCAGCACGGAGTCGGGCACGTTGGTGGTGAAACGGACCGAATCAGAATTGAACTCCCCGATATCTTCCAGGTCGTTGAAGGACTCGTATTCGGCCTGCCGGCTGATCTGGTTCTGCAGGTACCACATGTTGAGGAGGCTGTCCGTCTTCTCGACCGTGTAGTCGTCTTCCGGAAGGGCCGCTTCTTCCTCCTGGATGAGGTTCAGCATGTCGTTTTCGATGCTGTCGCGCTGGTTGAGTTCGTTCTGGAGCGCATCGATCACCCGTTGCAGGGAGTCGATGATGGCCTGCATGTTTTCCCTGTTATGGCGCCTGTCCCGCTGGGAAGGAAACAGCCTGCGCTGGGAACTGTCTTGCCGGTTGCCGTAGGTGTAGGTTTCTTGTCCGTAGCTGCTGAATCCGAGGCAGAGCAGGAGGAGGGTCAGGGTTATCAGGTGTCTTACTTTCATGTTCGGTCAAAATGTAAACCCGAGACTGATGCCGACCGCATTGACGGGGCAGGAGGCAAACTGTAAGTCGGGTGTGATGACGGAGGGCCGGATATGCAGGGCAATGTCTTCGTTGACTTCGAAATCCTGCATGTAGGCGAAAACGTTGGCGTCAATGACTTGAATCAGGTAAAAGGCCGCGATGGCCAGCACCGAATAGTCGCGGTAGCGCCGGTAGATGTCCCGGTAGTAGAGCGCCGTCTCGCCGGAGATCGGACCCGTGTAGGTCCCTTCGCCGGTTGCCTCCAAGTATATGTTTCTGTATTTCGTGTAGTTTCTCTTGTTGAGGGCCCAGTAGTGATAGGCGCCGATGAGACAGCCCCAATAAACCGGAACTTTCCAATATTCGTGGTTGTACACCTGTCCCAGTCCGGGCATCAGCAAGGAATAGAGGGTCGCGCGGCCCGGCAGGGGATAGCGGTCGCTCTCGAAGTTGATAACGCCGTCCATCAGCGTGCCCCAGTAGATCAGGGCTCCGCCCGCAAACAGATAGGTGCTCAGCTGCTTGGCTTTGTCATTGACCGTGTAGGGCGTCTCCGGGTCCAGCTCCAGTGCGGACTGATAGGCACTGAGCGAGCGGGTGTACTGCCCCCGGTAGTGGAATCCCAGTCCGACCGTTGCGCCCAGGCCGCCATAGATGATGGGCAGTTTCCAGTACTGCTTGTTGTAGATCTGCTGGCCTCCGATCAGGACCATGGAGCCGGCAAAGGAAGTGCCGATCTGGATCGTATCCTTGTGGGCGATGCCGCGGATGTAATCCTTGACGGAAAAGAGCGGTTTCTGGGCCGTGTCCGCATCGCTGGTGCCGTAGTTCTGGGAAAAGGCCTCCGACTTGAACTGCGCGTGCGCAATCCGAGGGAAGGACAGGAGAACTGTCAGAAGCAGCAGGAGGGGCAGGACGCGTTTTCTCATCAGCCGTTGGTGGACTCTAAGGCTTTCAGGAAACGTTCCATTTCAGCGTCGGACTCGAAGCGAAGGGTGATGCTGCCTTTTCCGGCCGCATTCCTTTTCAGGGAAATGTTGTCCCCGAAATAACGTCCCATGTATTCCAATACTTTGTAGTAGGTTTCCGGCAGGTCGATGCTGTCGTTGTAGGGAGAGGGCTGAGCCGCTTTCTCCAGTTTCCGGACCTTGTCCTCCAGCTGCCGGACCGACAGGTCTTCCTTGATCACGAGGTCGCAGAGTTTCTCCTGTTCCGCCGGTTCGTCCACGCTCAGGATCACCTTGGCATGGCCGACGCTGATCAAGCCAACTTTCAAGTCGTGCTGCACCTTGGCCGGGAGGCGGAGAAGGCGGAGGAAATTGGTGACGGAGGCCCTTTTCTTGCCGACGCGCTGGGCCATCTGCTCCTGGGTGAGGTGACACTCGTCGATCAGGCGCTGATAGCCGAGAGCCGTCTCGATGGGATCCAGATCCTCCCGCTGCACGTTTTCGACGATGGCCATCTCGAGCATCCCCTGGTCATCGGCATCGCGGATGAAGGCGGGGACCATGTCCATTCCGGCCAGTTTGCTGGCGCGGAAACGGCGCTCGCCGCTGATGATCTGGTAGTGCCCGTTGCTGATCTTGCGGACCGTGATCGGCTGGATCATGCCCAGGGTCCGGATCGAATCGGCCAGTTCTTCGAGCGCTTCCGGATCGAAGGAGATACGGGGCTGGAAGGGATTGGGTTCGATCATTCCGACGGGAATGCGGAGCACGTCGCCGGTTACGGCCGCTTTCGTGTCTTCGGAGACGATCTCCTTGTTGACGTATCCGACCGGTTTGCGGAAGCTGTCGGGATTGGCGTTCTCGCCCAAGAGGGCGCCGAGCCCTTTGCCCAAACCGCGTTGTGTCTTGTTATTCATGTCAAATTCTCTTTTCGTTTCGGTCAAGAACCTCCTTGGCGAGGTTCAGGTAGTTGCTGGATCCGTTGCTCATCACGTCGTAGAGGATGATGGGCTTGCCGTGCGAGGGGGCCTCGCTGAGGCGGATGTTGCGCTGGATGATGGTGTTGAAGACCATCTCCTTGAAATGCTCCCGGAGCTCTCCTACCACCTGCGCATGGATTTTGGTCCGGCCGTCGAACATCGTGACGACGAAGCCTTCGATGGTCAGGGCGGGGTTGATCCCGTTCTGGACCAGCCGGATGGTCTGCAGGAGCTTGCCCAGACCTTCCAGGGCGAAGAACTCCGGCTGGACCGGGATGATTACGGAGTCGGCCGCCGTCAGGGCGTTGACCGTCATCAGCCCCAGCGTCGGGGAGCAGTCGATGATGATGAAGTCATATTCGTCGCGGACGGGAGCGATCGCCTTCTTGAGGATGGACTCGCGCTCTTCCATTTCCAGCATCTCGAACTCGACGCCGACCAGGTTGATGTTGGACGGAATCATGTGGAGGAGGTTGATTTCCGTCTGGATCAAGGCATCGTGCACGTCGATCTTGCCGATCATCATCTCATAGATGGAGCGCTTCTCATCCTTGTCCGGCAGGAAGTTGAGGCCGGAGGTGGTGTTGGCCTGGGGATCGGCGTCGATGATGAGGACGCGCTTCTCCAGGACGGCAAGCGAGGCAGCAAGATTGATGGCGGTCGTGGTTTTTCCCACGCCTCCTTTCTGGTTCGCGATGGCAATGACTTTACCCATGGGGACAGAATATGGTTAATCAAGCAAATTTAACAAAAATATTCGATTCGTCCGTTTATTTTATTAGTTTTGTCCTGCAATACGTAGTTCCAACCTATGCCTTCCACCTCAACAGACTGGTTCTGTATCGTCAATCCCCACGCCGGTTCCGGCAAGACCTTGCCCGAATGGGCGATCGCCGAGAAGTACCTGGCCGAAAAGTCCATCGCTTACAAGACTGTCCTTACCAACTACAAATTCCATGCGACCGAACTCGCCTGCGAGGCAGCCCGTGACGGTTATCGCCGTTTCCTTGCCGTGGGAGGTGACGGGTCCGTCCATGAGGTGCTGAACGGCATCCTTCGTTTCTCCGGTGAGACCGGTGTCCCGCCGGAGGATTTCACCCTTGCGGTGATCCCGATCGGATCCGGGAATGACTGGATCAAATCCCTGGGGATCCCGCATGATACGCGGAAGGTGGTGGAATTGCTGGCAGGGGACCGTTTCGCACGGCAGGATGTCGTGCGGGTAGAAACGGCCCCGCTGTCTGGGGCAGCTGCCGAGGAGGATGGCGCTTCCCGGGACCCGCATGCCTCCGTCGTCGGGTATATGGCCAACATCGGCGGCGTCGGTTTTGATTCGCGCGTGTGCGAGCGGGTCAATGCCTTGAAGGAGAGAGGGAAACGGAGCAAGCTGATTTATCTGGGCGCCTTGTTGCAGACGCTGTTTACCACCCGGGCTTTCCGGACCCGCATCGTCGCCGACGGGGAAACGGTCTTTGAGGGAGAGGTCTATTCCGTGGCTTTTGGAAACGGGCGCTACAGCGGCGGCGGCATGCGTCAGGTTCCGCTGTCGGAGATTGACGACGGCCTGCTGGATTACATGATCGTACCCAAGGCGCCGCTGCTGAAACTGCTGACCCAACTGCCGCGGCTCTACAACGGTACGGCCAACGAATCCGGCCTGCTGATCTCCGGCCGCTGCCGGGAACTGGAAATGAGCCAGAAGTCGGAAGAGAACGCCCTGGCTCCCCAGGAGGCTGCCCGGGTCTCAACCCCCGGTGCCCCGGCGGAAACACCCTCATGCCCCGGCGTTCAGGTAGAGCCGGTCTCAAACCCCGGTGTCCCGGTGGAGATGGACGGCGAGAT
>CAMOTB010000097.1 GCA_946625485.1 uncultured Bacteroidales bacterium
TGACCTTGAAGTCCTTGTCCAGGCCGTGGGCGCGCAGGAAGCCGATCACGGTCTCCGTATCCGCATCGTACTGGTGCTTCATCGGCTCCATCGGCTTCGGCTCGATCAGGAAAGTGCCCTTGAAGCCCTTTCCGCGGGCATAGTCGCGCGCCATCCGGAGCATCGTGGCCATGTGCTCCTTCTCGCGCTTCATGTCAGTGTTGAGCAGGCTCATGTAGCCTTCGCGGCCGCCCCAGAAGACATAGCACTCGCCGCCAAGCTCGATCGTCGCATCGAGGGCGTTCTTGATCTGGACCATCGCCCGTGCGGCGACATCGAAGTCCGGATTGGTGCTGGCGCCGTTCATGTAGCGCTTGTGGCCGAACACATTGGCCGTACCCCAGAGGAGCTTGATGCCGGTCTCGGCCTGCTTCTGCTTCAGGTAAGCCACGACCTCCTTGAGGTTGGCTTCATATTCCGCGATCGTTTCCGCCTCGTCGACCAGGTCCACGTCATGGAAACAGTAATAGCCGATGCCCAGCTTCTGCATGATTTCGAAACCGGCATCCACTTTGTGCTTGGCACGCTCGACGGCCGTGGCACCCTCATTCCAAGGGAATTTCTTGGTACCGGGACCGAACTGGTCGCTGCCTTCGGCGCAGAGGGTATGCCACCACGCCATGGCGAACTTGAACCAATCCTTCATCTTGCGGCCGGCGACGACACGCTCAGGGTCATAATAATGGAATGCAACCGGATTCTTGGACGCAGGTCCCTCGAAAGGGATTTTCCCAAAATCGGGGAAATATTCTTTAACTGCCATAGTTTAATTATTGTAAAGATTTGATCAATAGATTTTTCCAATTCTGATAAGATTCCTCGAGCGCAGGAGCCCACTCACTCCGGGGATGCACGTCGGAGACGCGCTCCAGGGTAGCGAAGGCTTCGGCGGGAGAAGCATAGAAGCCGGCGCCGAGGGCACCGCCGCGGGCTGCGCCCAGGGATCCGTCCGTATCGTACAGCTGGATGTCGGCGTCACAGAGCGTGGACAAAGTCTCACGGAACAGCGGGCTCAGGAACAGGTTGGCCTTGCCGGCACGGATGACGCGCAGGTCGAGGCCGATCTCCCGCATCACGTCGATCCCGTAACGGAACGAGAAGGCGATGCCTTCCTGGGTCGCCCTCAGCAGATGCGGGAAGCTGTGCCGGACCAGGTCCAGGCCCGAAAAAGCCGCCCCGATATTGCGGTTCCCCAGCACCCGTTCGGCGCCGTTGCCGAAAGGAAGGACGAGCAGCCCGTCCGAGCCGGCGGGAGCCTCTTCCGCACAGGCATTCATCTCGGCATAGCTCATGCCGGGAGCCACATGGCGGTGCATCCAGCTGTTGAGAATGCCGGTACCGTTGATGCACAGCAAGACGCCGTACCGGTGTGCCTCGGCGCTGTCATTGACATGGAGGAAGGTGTTGACACGGCTCTGGGCATCTGCCTTGGGCACGTCCGTCACGCCGTAAACCACGCCGCTGGTTCCGCCGGTGGCAGCCACTTCGCCAGGATTCAGGACATTGAGCGAAAAGGCGTTGTTGGGCTGGTCACCGGCCCGGTAGGCAATCGGCGTACCGGACGGGATGCCCAGCAGGCGTTCCGTCGCATCATTGGTCCGGGCGGCCACACCAATCGAAGGCACGGTCTCCGGAATCAGGGCTGTATCGATGCCGTAATAATCGGCGACGAAATCCGCTCGGCGGGCTTCCTTGAAGTCCCAGAGGATCTGCTCCGACAAGCCTGTCGCCGTCGTGGCAACCTCGCCGCTCAGCTTATAGACGATATAATCACCCGGCAGCATGAATTTCCAGACTTTGGCATACAACTCAGGTTCATTGCGTTTCACCCAAGCCAGCTTGCTGGCCGTAAAGTTGCCGGGAGAATTGAGCAGGTGCGTCATGCACCGCTCGTAACCGATCCCTTCGAGAGCCTCGGCGCCGATCTCCACCGCACGGCTGTCACACCAGATGATCGAATCCCGGACGGGCTGGACATGCCGGTCGACCGCCACCAGGCCGTGCATCTGATACGTGATGCCGATGGAAACGACAGAGGCCATCTTTCCTCCTTCGGAGATTTCCTTGATGCCGTCGCGGATATAGCCCCACCACATCTCGGGGTCCTGCTCAGCCCAGCCCTTCCGGGGGGAATGGATCGGGGCTTCGGTCCGGGGATGGGTGGCAGACTGGACACATCTGCCGGATGCGATATCCAGCAGGGAGACTTTGACGGAAGAAGATCCGATATCGATACCGAGAGAATACATAGATTCAGTGTTATTGATTACATTCTTACAAAAGTACGAAAACATTCCGACATACCAAGTAAAAACTGGCAGCGTCAACTGTTTTACTGAAAGAAAAGAATCGCTATCTTTGTATTTCTAACCTTTTGAACTCATGACTGGAACCAAGTCCCTCGCGGCGGCACTTTGCGCCGCAATCATCCTGGCAGCCGGAGCAACCGTCCCTGCCAACGCCCGGAAAGGCGATCCCGTGTACAGCGCCGCCTCCTCCCGCCTCAGCAAGACCGCTCCCCAGGAGCGCCATTTCGACAAGATCCTCTCTTCCACCCGCGAACACGGCGGTCCCTGCGAATGGAAGATGCAGCAGATCGGCAAAGTGACCGACGCTCCGGAAGCCGTATCTGCGCCTGGTTATGACGACAGCGCCTGGATGAGCGCCATCGTCCCCGGCACGGTGCTCCATTCCCTCGTGGAGAATGGCGTCTATCCCGATCCCTACCACGGCGACAACAACAAACTGGACAAGGGACTCATCCCCGACCTGGCCAAGGTCGGACGGGATTTCTACGCCTACTGGTTCCGTACCAAAGTGACTTTCCCGGCTGCGGACGATCCCGGTCTTCATACCTGGCTGCAATTCGACGGCGTCAACTATCATACGGAACTTTGGATGAACGGACGCCTGGTCTCAACCTGGTCCGGCATGTTCTGGCAGGAGAAAGTGGATGTATCTGAGTTTATCCGCCCCGGACAAGAGAATGTCCTGGCGGTCAAGGTCCTGCCTGTCGATTCTCCCGGCACCCTGATGCCGCGCACCTGGGGAGCCGTCAACGAGTGGCACAATGGCGGAGACGGCTGGATCGGCCGCAACGTGACGATGCTGATGAGTGTCGGATGGGACTTCACCTTCTATGACGGCGTGCGCGACCGCAACACCGGCATCTGGCGGGATATCAAGGTCTTCACGACCCGCGAGGCCATGCTCGAGCATCCTTTCGTCCGCTCCGAGCTGAGTCATCCCGGCTACGACACGGCCCGCGAGACGGTATCCGTCGAGGTGCGCAACAATACGATGGGAGACCTGAACCTGACCATCGAAGGCGAGATCGAAGGCACCGGCATCAAGTTCTCCAAGGACCTCAAGATGGTGCGCAACGAGAAGCAGGAGATTGTCTTCAAACCCGAGGACTTCCCGCAGCTCGCGATCAGCAACCCGAAGCTCTGGTGGCCGGTCAACAAGGGCCCGCAGAACCTCTACAACCTGAAGCTGCGCGCCCTCGTGCGCAACACCCCCTTGGATGAGATCACGCTCCGTTTCGGCATCCGCGAAGTCCGGGCCGACCGCAACACGCCCGACAAGTCCAAGACCTTCTACGTCAACGGCAAGCAGATCTTCATCCAGGGCACCAACTGGATCCCGGAGGCGATGTGCCGCAGCAACGACAAGCGCATGTACGCCGAGCTCCGTTACACCGCACAAACCGGCATCAACATGCTGCGTCTCTGGGGCGGCGGCATCACCGAGTCCGACTACTTCTATTCGCTCTGCGACGAGCTGGGCATCCTCGTCTGGGAAGAGTTCTGGATGACCGGCGACACCCAGCACCCCGTCGACCAGGGCATGTACCTGAAGAACGTGGTCTCCGCCGTCCAGCGTACCCGCACCCATCCCTGCCTGGCCTTCTACGTCTGTTCCAACGAGTCCACCTACACCCAGGGCGTTCCGGAGATCATCCAGGCCCTGGACGGCACGCTCCCCTATCAGATGCAGAGCGAATGCGACGGCATCCATGACGGCAGCCCCTACAAGCAGGTCAATCCGATGAGCTACTATGAGAATACGGCCTCCGAGCGCGGCAGCCGCATCGACGGCTTCAACCCGGAATACGGCGCCCCCTGCCTGCCGACGGCCCAATGCCTGCGCGAAATGATGGACGAGAAGGACCTCTGGCCCATCAACAAGGAGGTCTGGGACTACATGGACGGCAACGGCTTTGACAAGATGACCACGCTCTACAAAGAGCTGACGGACCAGTATGGCCGCTCCAACAACATCGACGAATATGCCGAAAGGGCCCAGTTCGTCGGCGCCGTCAACTACAAGGGCATCGCCGAAGTCTGGCGTTACAACAAGCTGGGCTGGGGCGACCGCTTCACCTCCGGCTACCTGTTCTGGTACCACAACAGCCCGATCCCGCAGGTCCAGGGCCGCATGTGGGACTGGACGCTGGAGCCGACGGGTGCCCTTTATGCGTTGGCCAACGCCACCGAGCCGGTCCACCCGCAGTTCGACTTCCTCAAGAATACCGTATCCGTCACCAACGAGCGCTTCGAGCGTTATGACAACTGCAAGGTCATCGTCGATGTGATTGACGTCCTGGCCCGCAAGATCTGGCATGCCGAGGAGCGTGTCAACGTGCCGGCGGACGGAACGGCCTGCGATGTCCTGAAGGTGAAGTTCCCGCTGGACGTCTATCCGGTCCATTTCATCAAACTCCGCCTCCTGGATGCCTCCGGCAAGGAGATCGGCAGCAACTTCTACTGGCGCTCCACCGACAAGTACCGCGGGCCCCAGACGGTCAGCGGCCCCTGCGCAGCCAGCTTCAACGCCATCAACCAGCTGCCTTGGATCAAAGTCGGCGCCTCCGTTTCCACCGGAAAGGATGCGGCCGGAGAGCACGTGGTAACCGTCAAACTCAACAACCGCAACAAGGGTGTCGCTTTCTTCACCCGCCTGCAGTGGCTGGGACCCGACGGCAAACCCGTCCGTCCTTCTTTCTACAGCGACAATTTCTTCAGTCTGATGCCGGGCGAAAGCCGCACGGTCTACATCAACAACGACCTTTCCGACCTGCCGTCCGGCACCTACACCCTGGTCGTCGGAGGCTTCCACCAGACGGAGCAGCGCTTCACGGTCAAACTCTGAGCAGAGCGCGAAAAGTTTTGTAAATCCGATAATTATCCCTATATTTGCAGCCCTTTGCGGAGAGTCCGCAGGGGCTGTAATTTTATAATCAATTATCAACCAAAATGTTAAAGCAGTACGAAACCGTTTTCATCGCTACTCCCGTTTTGTCTGATTCCCAGATGAAGGAAGCGGTTGCCAAGTACACGCAGCTGATCAAAGACAATGGCGGCGAAGTCGTGTACGAAGAGGATTGGGGGCTCAAGCAGCTCGCGTACCCGATCCAGCACAA
>CAMOTB010000098.1 GCA_946625485.1 uncultured Bacteroidales bacterium
TGGCCGATCGTCCGGTAGGCGGCATCCTGGAACGTCCCGTCGGACTTGATATGTCCCAGGGTCTTGTGCGAGTCGTCCTGGAGCGTCCCGTCGGACTTGATATAGGCGATCGTGCGGTATGACGCATCGGCCACCCGCTGCGCCCGCGCCCCGACCGGAACGGCCAGCAGGCACAACGCCAGAAGGAAAGGGAATAAACGCTTCATGCTTCCGAAGATAATGCTTTTTTCGCACACTCCGAGACAGGTGTCCAAAAATATCGCATCAGAACCCCTTTTTGTGGATACCTGTCACCCCGAACAGCCTATTCAGGCCAATCTGCCGGGGAGGTATCCGGAAATACCGCGTATGAGGGCCTTTTTGTGGACACCTCTCCGGCGGGACGCTTTCCGCGCAAGAGCCGGGAAGTCCTGCGAGAAAGGGTTCGGGCCGGTCATTTGCGGAGATGCGGCAGAATTGTTATATTTGAAGGACGAGATTTACCCCTGCGATGAATGAGTTCAAGGAATTGATGGCCGAAATTGACCGGTTCACGGAAGAGCGTGACTGGGATCAGTTCCATAATCCGAAGGATCTGGCCGTGGCACTGTCCATCGAAGCTTCGGAATTACTGGAGTTGTATCTGTGGAAGAAACCTGAAGATGCCCGAGTCGACAAAGTCCGGGAGGAGCTGGCTGATGTCATCAACTATGCGTTCCTCCTGGCCAGCAAATATGGTTTCGATATCCCGGAGATCGTCCGGGAGAAGCTTCAGAAGAATGCCGCCAAATATCCGGTCGACAAGGCCAAAGGCGTAGCTACGAAATACAATGAGTTATAGCGACATCCGGACATTCCGCTTCGATAAATCCGGCCTGGAGGAGGTCAAACACCTTCCGAACGGTACGGACTGGCCCGTGGTTTATCTGATCACGAATGACAAGGAGGTATATATCGGCGAGACGAGCAGTGCCGGGAACCGCATGACCCAGCATCTGGATAATCCCGAGCGGAAGGCATTGAAGGAGATCCATATCCTTTTCGATGATGAACTCAACAAATCGGCCATCCTGGACATCGAACAATCCTTGATCCAGCTGGTATCCGCCGACAACAAGCTCGAACTGCTCAACAAAAACGGCGGACAGTCCCAGAAGCACAACTATTACCAGCGGGAGAAATATCAGGCGAAGATCGGCACTATCTGGAAGAAATTGCAGAACATGCAGATCGCTTCCAAGGACTACGATGACATCCTGAACTCTGACCTGTTCAAGTTCTCCCCGTACAACTCCCTCACAGGGGAACAGTCCATCGCATGTTACTCTGCGCTGGATGATGCCATCGATAAACTCAGGCAGGGCATCAAGGGCTCATTCGTGCTTCATGGATCTGCCGGCACGGGAAAGAGTGTCGTGCTCGTCAATATCATGAACCGGCTGGTCAATGCGGTTTCCGTCGACATGGACGAGACGGACGACGAAGAAAGTTTGTCGCCCTACCTGCGGATCCGCAGGAAAATAGCCGATTATGTCAAGGATAACGGCCCGCTGAAAATCGCACTTGTCATGCCGATGGCTTCAATCCGGAAAACGTTGAAGACCGTTTTCAAGGAAACCGGGCATGGGTTGAAAGCGAACATGGTGATCGGTCCCTCCGATGTGGCCACGCAGGAATATGATATCTTGTTGGTCGACGAAGCGCACCGCTTGCCCCAGTACAAGAACATCAGCTGGATGGGAGGCTACAAGGAAACGACCCGGGCTGTATTCGGGGAGGACGCCGAACCGGAGGATTATACCTCCCTGGACTGGATCCTGAAACGCAGCAAGTATACGATCCTCGTGTACGATTCCGCGCAGACGGTCAAGGGAAGTGACATCACGCCTGAACAATACATCCGGGCTTTCGAACGGGAACAGGTATCGGTCGACAACCATTGGCTCACGTCCCAGATGCGCTGCCGGGGCGGACAGGAATATCTGGACTATCTGGCAGCTGTATTCAAATGCCAGGCGGGACTTGAAAGAAAAGAAATCCTGAATTACGATTTCAGGCTGTTCGCCCATATCGATGACATGGTGAAGATGATCAAGGCAAAAGACAGGGAACTGGGTTTATGCCGGACTGTTGCCGGATACTCCTGGAGATGGATTTCCAAGGGATGCAGATCCCTGGAAGAAGTCCGGTCCCGCCATCTTGAAGATATCACGATAGAAGGGCATAAGTACATCTGGAACATGAGTAATTCCGAATGGATCATCCGCCCTACGGCCATAGATGAGATCGGGTGCATCCACACGACTCAGGGTTATGACCTGAACTATGTCGGCGTGATCTTCGGGGAGGAAATCGATTACGACAAGTCGGCCAACCGGATTGTGATCGACCCCTCCAGGCACTTTGATTCGAATGTCCAGCGAGGAGCAAACCCTGAAGAACTGAAGCAGTATCTGGTCAACTCCTACAAAGTGATGATGTCGCGTGGCATCAAAGGGTGCTATGTATATGTCTGCAATCCCGGTCTCCGTGAATACCTTTCCCGGTTTATTCCCGGATCATTGTAAAGCCCCCTGGTACGACAAAACCAGACCCATGAAACGTATCCTCAAGCATATCAGATAAAGCATGAAATTCCTGGGAAATATTGTCTGGCTGGTCCTGGGCGGACTGCTGGTCGCGCTGATCTACTATCTGGTCGGTCTGCTGTTCTGCATCTCGATCATCGGCATCCCCTTCGGGGTGCAGCTCTTCAAGCTGGGCACCTACGCGCTCTGGCCTTTCGGCCACGAGCTGGTCAACGGCCCCGGCGAGCCGGGCTGCCTGTCCACGGTCATGAACCTGCTCTGGATCCTGCTGGGATGGTGGGAGATCGCCCTGACGCACCTGGTGTGCGGGTTGGTTTTCTGCGCCACCATCGTCGGGATCCCGTGGGGCCTCCAGCATTTCAAGATGGCCATCGGCTCCATCTTCCCGTTCGGCAAGGAGATCCGCTAAGCGTCCCGGCCCGGTATTTGAAAGTTACGGAGTCGTAACCCCAAAACTCTTCGCGTATGAAAAAGATATTCCGCCTGATGATGCTCCTCGCCGTCGCGACGCTGACGCTGTCGTCCTGCGGCCTCACGCGCGTGTCCTCGCCGGGCTACGGCTACGGCCACTCCTCCCGGATGACGGGCTACCGCTACATCGAGAATCCCATCGAGCAGCGCATGATCCTGCGGGTCCACTACCCGCAGCTCTACAACTATTATGACGAAGGTCTCCTGCAGATCATCTCCATGCGCGAGAAGATCTACCCGGGCGGCCGCAAGGACTGGGACATCAAGCGCCGCTACGTCCGCCGCTATATCACGGACGAGCGCCAGCAGACGCGCATCCTGATGCGTTACTATCCGGATGTCTGGCAGCTGACCCGCTACGGGTCCGCGCGGGTCCGGGAGATGTACGAATACGTGGACAACGGCGGACAGATCCGCTACAAGGTCAAATGGGACCGCGTCCGGCCCAAGAAGCCGACCCCGCCGGGGCACCGTCACGGACGGTAAGAGTACAACGAGCGGAAATAATCACTACATTTGCGGTATTAATATACCGCATTTGTTGTTTAATAAACACTAAACCTCTATGTTTTTCCAAGTCTATGGCGAGCATGCACTCGCCCAGTGGGGAATGCTGATCGTGGTCCTTCTCGGCCTGATCCTCCTCAATGAATTCGCCCGTCGCACCAAGCTCGGCGGAATCATCACCTTCCTGGCCGTCCCGGCTGCCTTGACCGTCTACTTCCTGGCCATCGCCATCGGCGTGCGCTCCGGAGCGCAGTGGGCGCTGCAGAACCAGACCCATATTTACATGCAGGGCTGGTTCCACTACGCCAAGCTGTACGCCGCCACCGCCGGGTGTATCGGCTTCATGATGATCAAGTACAAGTGGGGCGTCGGCGCCAAGCACTGGTTCAAGCCCTTCCCGTTCGTGATCGTCGGCATCAACATCCTGATCGCCTGCGTGTCCGACTTCGAGTCCGCGGTCAACGGCTGGAACAAGTGGTGGCTCACCTCCGAGGGTGTCTGGCAGTACGGCGGCTGGCACAACGTGATGAACGGCGTCGCCGGTCTGATCAACATCATGTGTATGACCGCCTGGTGGAACGTCTACCCCTCCAAGGACAAGAAAGACATGATCTGGGCCGACATGACCTGGGTCTACATCGTGATCTACGATATCTGGAACTTCGCCTATACCTACAACTGCCTCCCGACGCACAGCTGGTACTGCGGTATCGCCCTGCTGCTCGCCCCGACCGTGGCGGCCCTCCTGTGGAACCGCGGCGGCTGGATCCAGAACCGCGCCAACACCCTGGCGATCTGGTGCATGTTCGCTCAGGTGTTCCCGCTCTTCCAGGAGACCTTCAAGAACGGCCAGCAGTGGTTCTCCTGGGCCACGCTGCCTGTCCTCTATCCCGAGGGCGTGAATACCATCAGCAAGCTCTATGAGGCTGCCGGCGGCGAGGCCGCCGTCGTGGGCACGACCGTCGACCCGTCCGTCGTGGCCGCCAATCCGACCATGATGACCGTGATCAGCGCCCTGGCCCTGGTGACGAACCTCATCGCGATCTGCTACATCATCGCCCAGAGCAAGAAGCGCCACATCAACCCGTACAAGGAGGATGTGTTCGTGGACCAGAAGTACTACAAGGACGCCATGGCCCGCGCCGACCTCTCATAGCCTTCAGGGTTATCATATTGAAACGAGGACGGCTCCCTTCCGGGGAGCCGTCCTTGTATATGAAAGCGAGGTATCTTACCGCCCTTGGGCGATAAGATACTCGGCTATCTGGACGGCGTTGAGCGCGGCGCCCTTCTTGATCTGGTCGCCGGAGAGCCAGAGGGTGATGCCGTTGTCATTGGCGAGGTCCTTGCGGACGCGGCCCACGAAGACGTCGTCCTTGCCGCCCGTGAACAGGGGCATCGGGTAGGTCTGCGTGGCGGGGTCGTCCTGCAGGGTGACGCCCGGCGCAGCGGCGAGGGCGGCCTGGACCTGCTCCACGGACAGGGGCTTCTCCGTCTCGATCCAGACGGCCTCGGAGTGGGAGCGCAGCGAGGAGATGCGTACGCACATCGCCGAGCAGCGCACGTCGGAGTGGAGGATCTTGCGGGTCTCGTTGAACATCTTCATCTCCTCCTTGGTGTAGCCGTTGTCCTGGAAGACGTCGACCTGCGGGATGACGTTGTAGGCGAGCTGGTAGGCGAATTTCTTGACGGTGACCGGCTTGCCCTCGACGATCTCGCGGTACTGCTGCTGCAGCTCGGCCATCGCCTGCGCACCTGCGCCCGAGGCGGACTGGTAGCTCGCCACGTGGATGCGGGTGATGTGGGAGAGGGCCTCGATAGGCTTGAGCACCACGACCATCATGATGGTGGTGCAGTTGGGGTTGGCGATGATGCCGCGCGGGCGCAC
>CAMOTB010000099.1 GCA_946625485.1 uncultured Bacteroidales bacterium
CGCCAAAGAAGCGCATCCCAAACGGATCAACATCGTCAACTGCCTGCCGGACAACGTCTTCGTGGAGCCCGGGCAGCCGACGCCCGAATCAGCCAAGGCAGCCATGACGGCCCTCGAATGGGCGGTCCGCGACATCAAGGAAGGCAGCATCGACGTTCTCGTCACGGCCCCCTTCAACAAGAAAGCCATGTCCCGGGAAGGCTTCGGGTATGCGGGACATACGGAGTATCTTCAGCATGCATTCGACGTCAAGGACATCACGATGTTCATGGTCAGCGATGCGCTCAAGGTCGGCGTCGTGACAGGCCACATCCCGCTGAAGGACGTGCCGTCCAGCATCACCGAGGAGAAGATCCTGAGTAAGCTGCGCCTGATGAAGGCTTCGCTGGAGCGGGATTTCGGGATTGACAATCCCAAGATCGCCGTGCTGAGCCTCAACCCGCACAGCGGAGACGGCGGCCTGCTGGGTGACGAGGAGCAGGCGATCATCATCCCGGCGGTCCAGAAAGCGCAGGATGAGGGCATCCTGGCTTACGGGCCCTTCTCCCCCGACGGCTATTTCGGCGTCCGGGAATACACCAAGTTCGATGCGACGCTGGCGATGTATCACGACCAGGGGCTGGAGCCGTTCAAGGCCATTTCTTTCGAGGATGGCGTCAATTTCACGGCGGGCCTGCCGATCGTGCGCACCTCGCCGGATCACGGCACGGCTTATGGGATGGCCGGACGGGATGAGGCGGATCCGGGTTCGATGCGTTCTTCCATCTACCGGGCGATCGACATCTTCCGGAACCGGAAGGCGTATGATGCCCTGCAGGCGGGCAAGATGCCGAAGCGCGAAGGCGACGAACCGCGTCCGGAGCGCCGTGGCGGCCGTCCCCAGATCGCCTGACGCCCCCTGTCTGCCGGAGAGCCCGCAGTTAAAGCAGCAGAAGTTTTGTGCCCCTTCCGGGGAATGCTGCTTTAACTGCGGGCTCTCCGGCTGTAAGCACCGGCCCTTCAGCCGGCAGCGGGCCTGCACTGGCAGAAGCATTCCCCGAAGGGTTCAGTTCAGCTTCTGACGGTGCAGGCCCGCTGCCGGCGTTTTGAACGTCCGGAGCTAGGAGCGGATCAGGTCGCGGACGATGGGGTCGAGGCGGTCGTACTCATAGCCGCGCTGGAGGCCGAATTTCAGGAGCTTGAGCCTGAGTTCGGGATCGCCCCGCAAACTACGGGCCTTGGCCTCCAGGACAGCGCGCAGCCTGGCATCCGCCTTTTCCGGATCCACGGCAGCGAGCGCCTCGCCGACCGTTGCCTGCGCAATCCCCTTTCCCCGCAGCTGGAACCCGATCTTCACGGGACCCCAGCCGTCCAGGCACGCCTTGTCCCGCGCGAAGGCCGTTGCATAGCGAAGGTCATCCACGAAATGATCCTTCACCAGCAGCTCCACCATCTGTGCCGCACCTTCCTCGTCGCCTTCCAGTCCCTTCAGCGCCTTCTTGTACATGTCGGCGCTGCAATACTCCTTCCGGGCACAGAGTGCCTGCAACGAAGCCAGCAGCTTATCATCCTTAGAAATCATAGCCGAAACTCACGTAAGCCCCTACATTCTTGGTCATGTCATTCCAGCGCACATTCAGGCGCAAGGGACCGACTATCGTATTGTACCCCAGCTCAACACAGGCGCCCAGCACAAGCTTGTTCCGGTAATCGACAAAGCCTTTCAGCGTATCCTCGCTCTTGAAGGCACCCGCCTGGAAGGTCGTGAACAGATTCTTGCCGAAACGCAGGCGCAGGGCGGCATCCACCGTCGCCAGGTAATTGTCCACCAGCATCATACCCCCGAAACCGCAGAAGGGGATCTGCTGATCGATATAGCGCCCGGCCATCGTACCGCCGATGAAATTCTTCAACGGCAGGTTGGACATGTCGTCCGCTTCTCCGCCCAGGACGGCGCGCGCATGGACGCCCAGTTGCAGGGCGACGTGACGGCCGAACGGAAGGACGCTGCGGAAACAGGCGGAAGCCAGGTGCTCCGGATGGAACGACGCTTCGCCCAGCTTGCCGAACACCCACTCATAATCGACCGTGAAATCGACTCCCCGCATCGGGAAATAGGAGTTGTCGTAGGTATAAGCCCGCCCGGTGGCAAAGGCCGAGACATAATCCCCTCCCAGGGGTGTCAGCAGCGAGGACGGGACCGCCGACTCATTGTTGGACAGCCAGCCGGTCGTCTTGACGAACTTGTTGCGCGCCCCGACGTTGAAGTCCATGTTCGTCCAATGCATGTTGGAGAAATAGACCTCCTCCTTGTGGCTCCAGTAATCCATCCGATACAGGACGTCGTTGGCCATCACGTTGGCCGTGTAGCCGCTTACCTTGGCATCGATGTTGAACGTCGGAGTCCGGGGACCGTCGAACGAGAAATGGGCCTGGGCATACTTGTTCAGTCCCAGTTTACCGGTCAGGTCCAGCTTGGCACCCGAGATCTTATGGGCATTGAGGCCCACATTGAGGATCAAGTCCACGACCGTCTCATTGTCCGCCCGGAATCCGAAGCCCAACTGATGGATGGGCCGCTTCTGGCAGCGGAACACCAGCCGGTAAGGCTGGTCGGACCCCAGCAGCTGGTAGGTAACCGACTCGAAGGAGCCCGTCGCAAAGATCATGGCGACGGCCTGGTCGATCTGAGCCTTTCCGATCCGGTCACCGGCTCTGAATTTCAGTTTCTTGGCGAGGAAACGGGAATCCTTGTCCGTCATTCCCTCAAACTCGATGCTGGCCAGTTGGACCGGGTTCCGGCCAAGGTCGTCGGCCGGACGGTTCCGAAACATCGTACTCGCATCAGGCATCATTTCCTTCAGGCCGGCAAGCGCACCCGCCTGCCGCACGGCAGCCTCATAGCCGCGGCCCACGATGGTCTTGACGCTCTTCGAGTCGAAGCTCATCATGTTGTACTCGTGGAGGTCCGGCTTGATGAAGACATCGACGTTGTCCACGTTCTTCGAGAAAGCCTCCCGGCCCAGCATGTCGATGAAGGTCCAGAGGATATCGGCAATGTTGTTGATCTCGTCATAAGACATATCCTTATCGGAAAGGTCCACGCCGATGACATAGTCGGCGCCCATTTCCCGGGCGATGTCCGTCGGGAAATTGTTGCGCGTGCCGCCATCCACGAGGACCATGCCGTGGGTACGGACCGGATCGAACAGGCCAGGGATGGACATGGTGGAACGCAAGGCCTCGGTAATCGAGCCCGAGGTCCAGTTCTTGGCCTTGCAGCTGACCATGTCGGATGCCACGCAGCAGAACGGGATCGGGAAGTCCAGAAAACTCACCGAATCCTGGTAGCCGGCCGACAAGGAGCTGAAAATATTATTGACATTCAGTCCGGTGATATAACCGGCAGGCAGGCTGCGGGCGACGTTGTTGATCGGGACCTTGACCTCCCCTTCCTGGCGCATTCCGCTCCTTTCCAGGTTCCGCTTCTTGCCCTTCCGCGCCTTGGCCTTATCCATCTCTTCCTGTCCGACCATCGCGCGGAACACATCTTCCGAATAATGGAAAGGGATGGCGAGCGCATACTTCTCCTTGTACATCTTGGTCGCGTAGGAAATGAAGTCCTGCGGCACGTCATCGCTCAGGGCCAGGCCCCAGTCCATGTGGGTCACCAGCGAGTCAAGATAATCGACGTCGTAGCCCAGGGCATACAGGCCGCCGACCAATCCTCCCATGCTCGTCCCTAGCACGACATCGACGGGAATCTGCTGTTCCTTGAGGTAGCGCAGGACTCCGACATGCGCGGCTCCCTTGGCGCCGCCGCCGCTCAGCACAAGGGCGACGGTCGGGCGATGTTCCGTCCGGCGGATGCGGTCCAGCTTCCGCTGCATCTTCGCAAAGGCGATCGAATCACCGACAGGATCGACACTGGCCGTGGCGAGCTGCGCTCCGGCTTGCATCGGCAGCAGCATCATCAGCCATGCCACAGCCGCTCCTCTCCATTTCTTCAGGTTCATAGTTCTAACTTTGTTGAGAGTTCTGTCCGGCCAACAGGCCGCAGGCTGCCAGGATGTCCTCCCCCCGTGACGAACGGATCGTGCAGGTCACGCCATGGGAGGAAAGCCGTTCTTGGAACCGTTCCATCACGGCATCCGGCGAAGTATCATAAGGAAAATCCGGGATCTTGTGGAACCGGATGAGGTTGACCCGGCACTCCAGGCCGGTCAGCAGGCGCACAAGCGCGTCTGCGTGGCGTTTGTCATCATTGAAGCCCGCAAACATCGTATATTCGAAACTCACGCGGCGCTGGCCGGTGAAATCGTATTGCTTGATCAGGTCGATGATGTCCCGCAAGGCCCAGGCCCGCTGCGCAGGCATCATCGATTCGCGTTCGTCCGCAAAAGGATTATGGACGCTGACCGCCAGGTGGCACTTGCATTCGTCCAGGTAGCGGCGCAGTTTCGGAAGCACGCCGATTGTCGAAAGCGTGATGCGTTTCGGGCTCCAGGCGAAGCCCCAGTCCGCAGTCAGCACTTCGATGGCGCGCATGACTTCCTCGAAATTGTCCAGCGGCTCCCCCATGCCCATGAAGACCGCATTGGTCAGTTCCTGGCTCTCCTGGATGGAGACGAACTGATTGAGAATCTGGGCCGCCGTCAGGTTGCCATGGAATCCCTGGCGTCCCGTCATGCAGAACTTGCAGCCCATCTTGCAGCCAGCCTGGGAAGAGACGCACAGCGTCTTGCGGTCCGCATCCGGGATCACGACCGACTCGACCGCGGAGGATTCCACAGCGCTTCCGACGCGACACGACACCGGGAAAAGGTACTTGCATGTCCCGTCCGCCGATACGGCACGGCCCTGCGGCGGAGTGACACCCAGGTCGAACATACGCGCCAGCGTCTCGCGTCCTTTCTTGGAAATGTCCGTCATTTCTTCGAAAGAATGGACCCGGCGCACGTAGAGCCAACGCGCCAGCTGTTTCCCGGCAAAGGCGGGCAAACCGGCGGCGAGGGCGATTTCCTTCAGCTCCGAAGGAGTTTTTCCCAACAGGCAAACTTTCATACCACAAAAATAATGAAAAATAATGCAAGAATGCAGGGTTTTTGATTATCTTTGCTTTACTGCGCCGATCATGCGGCACAGCACCACAAACCCTATAAACAAAAACATTATGGCTAAAGAAGTTGAAGGACAGGCCTCCGAAATCAACGCCGCCAAATTGAAGGCGTTGCAGGCCACGATCGACAAGATTGAGAAAGATTACGGGAAAGGGACGATCATGAAGTTGGGAGATCAGCCAGAATGGGATGCGGCGCAGGTCATTCCGA
>CAMOTB010000100.1 GCA_946625485.1 uncultured Bacteroidales bacterium
CTGAAGGCCGGTTTCGGCTGAGCGACGGCCTGGCGGGACAGCGTCGAGCCGGACGGGAAGCAGTTCGTCGGTCCGGGAGCGGATGCCGGCTGGTTCTGCCGCGACGGCGGCGTCCGGGCCTGGTACAACCCGGGCGGAGACTGGGGTGCCATTTCAGCCTGGGCCTGGGGCCTGAGCCGCATCATGGATTATCTGGAGACGGATCCGGCTGTGGACGCCGGCCATGTCGCCGTGATCGGCCATTCGCGTCTGGGCAAGACCTCCTTGTGGGCCGGTGCCAATGATACGCGTTTCGCCCTGGTGATTTCCAATTGCTCCGGCTGCTGCGGCGCTGCGATCTCGCGCCGCGTGTTCGGAGAGAATTTCGCCGCCATCGACAATACTTTCCCGCACTGGTTTACGCGGGAGTTTGACAAATACCGTTTCCACGAAGAGTTGTTCCCGGCCGACCAGCATTGGCTGGCCGCCCTGGCCGCCCCGCGCCCGCTCTATATCGTCAGTGCGCAGCTGGATGGCTGGGCCGATCCGCGTGGAGAGTGGCTGTGTGCCAAGAACGTCGAGCCGGTGTACCGCCTGTTCCGTGAGCCGGGCCTTTCCGGTGCCGAGATGCCGGCGCTGGCCGCCGATGCCGCCCCGGAATCGGTCGTGTGCGACAACGCGGGCACGGTCGCCTACCACATCCGCAATGGCAAACACAACATCATCGCTCCCGACTGGGAGCAATACCTCGCTTTCGCGCGCCGGCACTTCGGGCGCTAAGGTTTAGCGCTTCAGGAGTTTCCGGGCTTCGGGAGTAAGGAAGGGCTCGAGTTCGTCCAGGCTGAGGACGAAGGCGGGCATGCCGTCGGCATAGCTGGCAATCTCGTATTGTTGATAGACGAAGGTCAGGCCTTCCGCCGTCGGGTAAGGAGTCCAGGCGGGCAGGGGGATCTGGTCGCCCTCGATTTGGAGCTGCTCGCGAAGCTCTTCTTCTGAGAGCTTGACGCCGCAGTCGGCATAGTACTGCAGCAGGCCCTTCACCAGCAGGGGCTGGATCTGCGCGGTGCAGGCCGGGTCCAGCAGGGACTTGACCAGCTGCCCCGATTTCTTGTCGAAAGTCAGGTGCCCGGCACCCGTCACGCCGCCGTGGGCGCCGCCGGAATACACGTAATTCTGGGATAGGAAGACGGCATAACCGAGGGTGTCGGCTGTCTTTTCCAGTTTGAAATCATAGCCCCAGGCCGGAGCGTCGGCAAGGATCTGGGCCTTTTCCTCATCGGAAAGGTCTGGGTCTTCGCGGATATACCGCTCGCGCTCGTCGGCATCTTCCTGGGAGAGTTTCCCGATCTGGGCGAGTGTCTGGTCCTTGTAATAGGTCATGAGGGCGTCGGTGTCCTCCGGGTTGCCTTCGAAACGGGGGAAATAGCGCTGCTGCTCGCCGGGGGCGATCTGGCTGAGCTGCTCGTCCATCACGTCGATGAGGGATTGGCGGATCTGGCGGGCGGCGGCATTAGCCGGGACCGGGAGTTCCGTATGCATCGTAAGATAAGAATGGGCCGTGGAGTCCGCGTAGTCCCGGACTTCGGTCTGCAGGGCCTGGTCCCGGGTGCAGGAAACGCAGGTGGACAGCACAAGGGCTGCAAGGGAATACAGAAGCTTTTTCATGTCGTTTGTCTTAAACTGCGACAAAGTTAATCATTCGTCAGAGAAAAAGGACTTCGCGGGCGGTGAAAAGAAAGCCGCCTGCGATGAGATACTGCCGGCAGGTGGGGGAGAAGGTGTCTTCGAAGCTGATGTGGGCGTGTCCGGTCAGGATGCATTTCAGCAGGGGCTCCTGCTTGAGGTAGGTGATGAAGTCGCGGGTCACGGGATCATCCAGCTGGGCCTTGTAGTCTCCGGCCGGCGGCAGGAGGACGCCGTCGCGGAGGACAGTCTGCGTGAGCATGCCTTCCCGGGTCCACATCTTCCGGGAAACAAGCCAGATGTTGTCGTTGTAAAAGGGCACGTGCATGCACAGGACGATGGGGAGACCTTTCTTGACTTCTTCCCGGAAGCGGTTGACCTGCTCCCAGGTGACGGTGCCGAAGACATTGTCCAGGGTGACGAAGTTGACGCCGTGGGCGACCTGGGAGTGGAGCCGGATGTCGAAGGGATAGACTTCCTGGAGCTGGGCGCGCGTCCGGTCTTTCCAGGCCTCGTCCCGGCTCTCCTTGGGCTCGCTGAGCCACATGTCCGGGCTGAATTCGTGATTGCCCATGGAGCCGATATAGCTCTGTCCGAAGTACTTGCGCACGAGATCGAAATTGGCCTTGCTCTGCCAGTCGATCAGGTCGCCGGTGTGGACGACGTATTCGACGTGCTTTTTCGCCCAGTCGAGCGCGTCGCGCAGCGCCTCTTCCTGACGGCCGCCGAAGGTCTGGGTACGGCGCTGATGGAGGTACTGCTTCTTCTCACTCTCATGCGGGTAGGCTGCCGCCAGGTGGGAGTCTGAGACATGCAGGACGGAAAAGGGCTTTTCGAGGCCGATACGCACGATGGCGTAGCTCAGGGCCAGGCGCTCATAGTCGCCCCGCTCGGGGAAGACCTCGGGACGGTCGCTCAGCATGGCATCCGGGGCTCCTGCGCCGTTGAGGTTTTTGGGGGTGGTGTCAGCCGTTTTTTTATCCTGACCCCAGGAAGGGAGTTGGCTGGTAGCGATCAGCGCTCCGGCGCCGGCCATGTTTTTGAGAAATGATCTTCGGTCCATAGTCTTTTATCGTAGCGTTCAAGTTGTTCAGTATCAGTCTGTCTCTGCAGATTCAAACAGGCGTCGGTAAACTGCGGCCTTTTTCTCCAGGGCGAGCGGATAGGCACGGGAACTGGAAGGCATGCGCCAGAAGGTCAGTTTCCGTCCGGCGATATTCAGCGGGACATGCCCGCCTACCGGGGGCTCGTCGCAGGCATATTTCGAAAGGATGACTTCGGTCGCTTTCTGCCCGGTCGTGACCAGGGTGCGGCAGGTCGGGATCCGTTCCAGCAAGGCGGGCAGGTCGGTTTCTTCCACGACTTCCAGGAAGCGGTCGGAGGCGTTGTCTTTCAGCCTTTTCACGGCGCAGGCCGTATCATAGAGGGCAAGCCCCTGCGCCGAGCAGAAGGAGCGGATGCGGGCCTCGTCGAAGCGTTTCTGGCCGGGGATGGCAAAATGGTCCTTGTCCTGGAAGTGGATCAGCCCCATGATGCGCCAGAAGTCATTGAGCCAGTTGGGGTAATAGAAAGGCATGCACCAGCGTTTGGGCTGGGGCGGGAAACTGCCCAGGAACAGGATGCGGGTGTGTTCCGGCAGGAAGGGCTCGAAGGGATGTGTCTCGGTTTCCGGGATATTCATTTGAAACAAAGATACGAAAAAGAAACGGACTGCTGCTTTTCCGGTCCAGGCTATTCGGAAAACCGCTTTAATTATTATATTTGTGCGTGTTAATTCCCAATTTGTTATGAAAAAGCTCATCAGACCTATCCTGGCCTTGCTGGTCATTTTCTTGCTTGTAAAAGTATGCTCGGACAAGCTCGGAAGCGTGATTACCCTTCCCGGCGGCCTGGGTACCGACAATACGGAAGGGTCGGGAGGCGGCTGGTTCCGGCCGAAGGAGCAGGCTGATGAACCGGTCATCGCCGGCGATGATGTGGATGATATGTCCGTCAAGGAACTGGAACGGGAGCTGGGTATCGGGAAAAACAAAGGCCGGACAACGTCTGACTACACGCCTTCCCCGTCCCCTTCGGCGTCATCTTCCCTTTCCTTCAGGGGAATCCCCATGTCCGGCTCTTTGTCGGCATTTGGCAACGAACTGGTCAAGGCCGGGTTCAAGAGTGCCGGGAACGGCAGCTATACCGGATCTTTTGCCGGATACAGCGGATGTCGGATTACGCCTTCCGGCAGCAATCCGGTGCAGGAGGTCCGTGTCGATTTCCCGGTCATTTCGGACTGGGATGCCCTGGAAAAGGCTTATGATTCGCTCCAGGCTTCCCTGACCCAGAAATACGGCCTTGAACCGAAGACCTCGGCGGGCAGCAATCTCGCAGTCTATGACCTTCCCAACGGGACGATCACCCTCGACGCGGACGTGCAGAACCAGTCTGCCTGGCACGTGATCCTGAAATACGTGAATGGCTCTTCGCCTGCTACGACGGGTACCCTGGGCCGGAATCCCATCGACGACCTGTAGGTCTCAAGAGAAGCATCAGCGGAGCGGATCTGACCTTCCGGTTGCGCAGGTCATCCACTTTTTTTTCAGACCTGCACCACCGGAAGCCCGGACCTGTTCCGCCGGCGCCCGATGGCTAACGAGGTGCAAAGCATGGCAATTTGCACCTACTGACCTCAAAATCATACATCGCAGGTGCAGGCAAGCCTTTTTTGCACCTGCAGACCGCTAAAAACACCACTCCCAGGTGCAGGCAAGCCTTTTTTGCACCTATGGGATGCCGTACTTCCGTGCGATGTGATTGACGGCAGGGGGACGCACGGTGCTTTCTTATGACAATCCCGGTGGCAGGACGTCACTTTATGTAATGGAAGGCCGTTTTTGTCGTTTGGGGTACCCTTTAGCAGGGGGCCAAACAGCACTTTTTGGCCTTTACGGCCGAAAATGCTTTCGCTCAACCGGGATTCGCCGTCATTCCCGGCTATGTCGACGACCTATAACCCGTTTCAAGGAACAAGCACATGCGAAAAAAAGTCCGGCAACCTTGCGGCTGCCGGACTGGCTCCCCCGAGCGAGGAATTATTGAACATTTGGTGGGACTTCCGTAA
>CAMOTB010000101.1 GCA_946625485.1 uncultured Bacteroidales bacterium
TGCGCCAACGGTATCATCGGCATCAGCCAGGGACACGACGTCCAGACCAACACGCTGATCTACGCCGCCCTGCCTGAATTCTACGCCATCCTCGGCCTCGTCGGCGCCCTGATGCTTACGCTGGCCATTTAACCGGGCACTTTGCACCATCATGTAATGAGCGTCCTGCTGCAAGAGAATGCAGCAGGACGTTCATTTTAAGCCCATTTTGATCTTCCTGCCGCCCGATCCGGCAGCAGGACGCACAGATGGGGGTTATTTCACTTGCAGGACGAGCTCCTGCAGGTCAGCCTTGGAGGAGGATGAGCCGACCATCACAGTATAAGTGCCAGGGACGATACAACGGGGGCCGACCAGGCCGGGGAAGGTGTTCCCATCCTTCGGGGCGGAATACATCGAAAGCATTTCAGGCGTGATCTCGAAGCGGACATCCGCAGACTCTCCAGCTTTCAGGCTGACCCGACGGAATCCTTTCAGTTCCTTGACGGGACGGGTCACAGGAGCATAGTTGTGGCGAATATAAAGCTGTACGACTTCCGTGCCATCCATGTCGCCGGTATTCGTCAGGGTCAAAGACAATGCGGCCTTCTGCCCGGCAGGGATGGAGAGCGTATCGGATGCTGCAGTCGGGGCGGAAGAGGCTTCCGCGATCCCGGCGAAGGAAGGCTTCCCATAGGCGAAGGTCGTATAACTCAGGCCGAAGCCGAAAGGATACAACGCCCCAGTCGGCCCGATGGCGAACTGGCGGGAATACTGCATGGGCCGATAATTATATACGGTCGGGATCTGACCTACATTACGCGGGAAAGTGACGGGCAGTTTGCCGGAGGGATTGACCAGGCCGAAGAGGACCTCGGCGACCGCCTGACCGGTTGCCATGCCGCCTTCCCAGGCATTCAGGATGGCGTTCACGTGCTCTTGAGCCCAGCCGATGGATAGCGCGCGGCCCGTGGAGAGGACGAGGACCGTGGGCTTGCCGGCCGCCTGTACGGCTTCCAGCAATTCCTGCTGCCGTCCGGGCAGGTCGAGATCGTCCCGGTCGCGGTTCTCGCCGCAGGTCGTACCGAAGGCGCTGTAGCGCTGACTGTTCTCACCCAGCACGAGGATGCACACATCGGCGCGGGCTGCCGCGGCACGGGCGCTGCGGATCCCGGCATCGTCGATGTCAAAGATGCGTCCGTTGAAACACTGAGCCTCGACAGCGGCACCCGGACAAAAGGACCTGATCCCTTCCAGGATGGTCACGACGTTCTCATCCGGCTGCGGAACCACCCAGTCGCCCAGGATTGTCTGACTGTCGGCGTTCGGGCCGCAGACGAAGATACGTCGGACCGGCGTACTGGTACTTGAGGCGGCGGGATAGGCGGACGTATCGAAACCGATGGGCTGCAGCGGAAGGATCCCATCGTTCTTCAGCAGAACCAGACCCTCGCGCGCACATTCCAGAGCCGTCTGCCTGTGGGATTCCAAGTCCCTGAGCGGCTCGCCGACCACGGGAATCGGGTTTTCAAAAAGGCCCAGGGCGAATTTGGCTGTCAGGATCTTACCGGCAGCTTCGTCGATGCGGGACTCGGGGATGCGCCCGTCCTTTACTGCGGCGACGATGGTCTCGAAGTATCCGTCGCCCTGCATGTGGATATCGATCCCGGTCTCTACGGAAACGCGGAAAGCCTCCTCGACAGACGGCATCCATTTATGGTACAGGTGCATGCGCTCAATGTCCATCCAGTCGCTGACCACGACGCCGTCGAATCCCAATTCATCCTTAAGCAGGGTTTGAACCAGCCAGGCATTACCATGGCAAGGAATGCCGTTGATCTCATTGTGAGCAGTCATCACGGTCGCCACGTCCGCTTCCTTGATAGCGGCCTCGAAGGGCGGCAGATAGATTTCGCGCAATTCCCGTTCCGACAGGTCCATCGGCGCGGCGTTGAGACCGCCGAAAGGCTCGCCTCCGGCAATCAGATGCTTGGCGCAGGCCAACACATGACCGTTCGCGAAGTCGCGATCCCGCCCCTGAAGGCCCCAGATATAGTATTTGCCCATCTCACTGACGAGGAAAGGGTCTTCACCGAAGGTCTCGCCCATCCGGCCCCAGCGGGCATCGCGCGCCACGTCCAGGTTGGGCGTAAAGGTCCAAGCCATGCCGCACTGACGCATCTCCTGCGCTGTCTCGGCGCCGATCCGCTCCATCAGTTCCGGATGGAAAGTGGAAGCCATGTTGATATCGGTCGGGTAGATGGTGCAACCCTCGACCAGGCCGTTGCCATGGATGGCGTCGATCCCGAGCAACAGCGGAATGCCCAGGCGGCTCTGCTGCGCAATCCGCTGCAGGCCGGCGGCTTCTTCGACCGTCAAAACGTGCAGGAAGGAGCCGACCTTCCCGGCGCGGATCTTGTCCGCCATATCGGGGTGACCGAGGTTTTCGTCGTCGGCATCCACGTTGCCGTGGGAAGTGCCTTGTCCGGGCGGGACATAGCAGGGGCCGACATACTGGCACATCTGGCCGATTTTCTCCTCGAGCGTCATCTCTTTCAGCAGGGACTGAGCCCGGTCGGCGGGCGTCAGGGAAGCATCTTTCCAATCCTTCTGGGCGCAGGCGGATGCCATCGTCAACAGCACGGCCAGAGCCCACATCATCGTCAACGGACGTTTCATAACAACATCATTTATGGTAAAACAAAGATACAAGTTCCGTCCCACAATTGCAATTGTCCGGAATTATTGCAATATTTGTATGAACCTCAAAGGATTGCGACTATGGCACGGAAGGAAATCAAGCTCAAGGACATTTTCAAGATGAGCCGGAAGGAGTTGCTTCAATGCAAACTTCACCTCGCCTGCAACAACGGCAGCGAAGAGCCCCTCGACGTCTATCTCCGTGACCGCGACCGCTGGATCGGCTGGAACGAATCCCGGACGGGCCGCAACGACTTCAACCGTCCCCTGATCTTCTGTCTCATCCGCGACTATCACCGCGAGGACGTCTGGCTCTTCGCAGGGGTCCTGAGCGTGGAAGAACGCTTCAACGACTGGAAAGAGACCGGCGTCGGATACAAGGTGGTGATGACGGATCTGGGAGCCGAATATGCCGGTCGTCTGATGATCCGGTTCCACCGCTACCCGGGCCTGCGCGGCCGCTCCTTCAAGCTCGAAACCTTCTTCAAGGACATGACCGTCCACGAAATCCTCGACAAGCCCTACGAGATCAAGCTCATCTACGGCTGACCGTACCGCGTACCGTATACCGTGTATCGTGTACCATGCACCGTGTACCGTGCACCGTGTACCGTGCACCGTGTACCCTGCTGCCGGGGAGCACGGCAGGAAGATCAAATCGGCCCCCGAATGACCGTCCTGCCGCCATCCCTGGCAGCAGGACGGTCGTAAAAAATAGTTGAAACGGATAAATATGAGTTTTCGAACGCCATTTTCCGTTCCATTCCTTAAGTTTGGCAAAAACTGGACTTATGGAATTCATCTTGATCAGCACGGATCACCTGTGCGAGCAACTCTGGTTCAAAGATGACGAAGATTTCAAGACAGGAATGAACTACGTCGCCATCATCACATTTACGACCGGGATAAAAATTTTGTTCTTCTCTCTGATGTCCAACCATGTTCATTTTGTCGTGCAGGCGACCCAGAGGGAAGCGGAAGCATTCATCAACCATTTCAAGCAGATCTACGCCAACTATTACCAGAGAAAGTATGGTGTAAAAAAGTTCCTGCGCCGGAATGGGGTGGACTTTCAGCGCCTTGACGTAACGAGAGAGTCCCTGGAACGCGCAATTGCTTATACGCAGATGAATCCCGTCGCAGCCAACATCTGCCTCCATCCCACCGGCTACAGGTGGGGCACGGGAGACTGTTTCTTCCGAGAAAAACCGGTTAAGGGACAGCGTCTGGGGAATTTGAGTTTCCGTGAACAGGCAAGAATCTTACATAGCAGGATCCGCTTGAACCAGGAGTGGATGTTAAGCGATGATGGGTATATTCTCCCCGAGTCCTATATCCCGATCCCTTTCGTGGAGCGTATCTTCCGGACCCCATCACGCATGAACTATTTTCTCAACAATTCATCCAAAGCGAAGGCCCGCATGAGCCAACAGGAAGCAGCACTGCCTTCATTCCGTGACCAGACGATCATGGCTGCCGTTCCGGAACTCTGCCGGAGCCTGTTCAGGATCGAGAGCCAGAATCAGCTGGATGAACGATGCCAGGCTGAACTCATCCGTCAGATCCGATACCGTTTCAGCGCAGACATTCATCAAATCGCCCGTGTCTTGGGAAAGTCCTACGCGGAAATTACGCGCCTCCTGGATTCCTTTTGAAGGATCAGGATGACATCATCGTACTTCCTACTGCCGTGGGGTGCGGCAGGAAGATCAAATCGACCCTCAAATGACCGTCCTGCTGCCGTCCCTGGCAGCAGGACGTAAGAGATCAAAGATTCTTGACGGGGACGGGGACGGGGACGCGGATCTGGGAGCCGGTCATGGAGAGGCGCAGGGGCAGGCGGCCGACGATCTCGCCGTCCATTTCCACCGGGATGCCTGGGGTTGAGACCGGCTCAACCTGAACGCCGGGGCATGAGGGTGGTTCCGCCGGGGCACCGGGGGTTGAGACAGGCTCTACCTGAACGCCGGG
>CAMOTB010000102.1 GCA_946625485.1 uncultured Bacteroidales bacterium
CCGTAGATCAGGCCGCCGCCGAAGCTGTCGCCGCCGCCGACGCGGTCCACGATGTCGGTGATGCGGTACTTGCGGGAGACGAAGAAGTCCTTGCCGTTATACAGGCAGGCGCTCCAGTCGTTGTGGTTGGCGGATTTGCTCTCGCGCAGGGTGATGGCGACCCGCTTGATGTTGGGATAGGTCTCCATGGCCAGCTTGGCGATGGCCTTGTAGTTGTCCAGGTTGAGCTCGCCTTCTTCGACGCTGCCGGCGCTCTCGGCCTTGAGGAGCAGGGCCTTCTGGAAGTCTTCCTCGTTGGCGATGACGGTGTCCACGTACTTGACCAGCTCGGTCATCACCTGGTCGGCGGTCTTGCCGTACTTCCAGAGGTTCTTGCGGTAGTTCAGGTCGCAGCTCACGTGCAGGCCCAGCTTCTTGGCGGCCTTCACAGCGGCCAGGGAGAGGTCCGCCGCGGCCTGGCTGATGGCCGGGGTGATGCCGGTGATGTGGAACCAGGTGGCGCCGGACAGGACCTTTTCCCAGTCGATGGCGTCGGCCTTGGCTTCGGCGATGGCGCTGCCCGCGCGGTCATAGATGACCTTGCTGGGACGCTGGACGGAGCCGGTCTCCAGATAATAGATGCCCATGCGGCCGGGCTGGTAGACGATGGAGTTCACGTCCACGCCGAAGCCGCGGAGCTCCCGCGCGCAGGCGCGGCCGATGTCGTTGTCGGGCAGAACGGTGACGAAGGCGGTGTCCATCCCGTAGTTGGCCAGGGAAACGGAGACGTTGGCTTCGCCGCCGCCGAAGGTGGCTTCCAGCACCGGGCTCTGCATCAGACGCTCGTAGCCGGGGCTCTTTAAACGCAGCATAATTTCACCGAAGGTAATAATTCTGGGCATGGGAGATCATCCTTTCTCAAATAAATGGTTCAGTTCATGGTTGAGCGAGGCACTCTGTCCTTTGTGAAGCGTGAAGGCCGCAGGCTGAATCACTTCTGCAGCAGGTGGAACGCGAATCCGCCGATTTCTTCATTGAGGTAGATGGCCTTGCCGGAATCGGAGGAATCGTCGAAGGTGAAGCCCCGGCGCTCCAGGTGCCAGCGGGCCCGCTTGATGTTGTTGGTGGCGATGCAGATGTGGCCGTTCTTGCCGCGGAAGGGCATCTTCATGCACTCAAAGCCCAGTCCGGCGAAGGTGGACTTGTTGCCGTCCTTGACCGGCCAGTTGAGCAGGGCGCACAGACGCTTGGCGTCCGCCATGGCCTGCTCGGGGGAGCCGGAGTTGATGCCCACGTGCCGCAGCTCCAGGCCCAGCACCAGGTCGACCGCCTCGCGGGCCAGCTTCTCGATGCGGGCCCAGTCCTTTTCCTTGATGGCGTCGGAGGGGGCCATCCAGCTGCCGCCCACGGCCACGATCTTGGGGAAGGCGAGGTATTCGCCCACGTTCTTTTCGTTGATGCCGCCGGTGGGCAGGAAGCGGACCTGGCCGTAGGGCGCGCTCATGGCCTTGATGACCTTGAGGCCGCCGACCGCTTCAGCCGGGAAGAACTTCACGGTGTCCAGCCCGAGCTCCAGGGCCGTTTCCACGTTGGACGGGGAAGAGGTGCCCGGAACGATGGGGATGCCCCTTTCCTGGCAGTGCTTGACGACGTTGGGGTTGATGCCGGGGGAGACGATGTAGGTAGCGCCGGCGGCCATCGCGCGGTCCACCTGTTCGGGGGTCAGCACGGTGCCGGCGCCCAGGATGACCTGAGGCAGCTCGGCATGCGCCCGGCGGATCGCTTCTTCCGCGGCGTCGGAGCGGAAGGTGATTTCCGCCACCGGCAGACCGCCGTCCGCCAGCGCCTTACAAAGCGGCACCGCGTCGTTCGCGTCCTCCACCTTGATGACCGGGACCAGACCGACCAGAGACAGTTGCTCAATTACATTCATGGCAGTATTCCTTTCTTTCGGTAGGGATTAGCCGTGTGCCGGGGTCCTTCGGACGACCAGACACGAACACTTATTTTCGTCTATCATTTTATCCTCTTTTTCTGGTTGCGTCAAGGTTTCCGGCCTGCCTTCCTGCGGTTTTTGGTCAACTTTGCAGGGATTATCTACGGGTTGACACGGCGGGCGGATCGTGAAAAAAGCTTGCTGGCAGGAATCCGTTGCGGTATACTACAGAAGAAACAGAACATTTAAAGCCAAGGAGGACGGTCGCATGTTTGATCCGAACAGCATCGAAGATCTGCGTTTCAGTACAGAGAAACAGATGATGGATCGGAAGTCTGCCCGCATCAGGCCGGTCGACCTTGCGGTTCCCATCGTTGCCATGGCCAACGCGGACGGAGGCTGGCTTGTGATCGGGATCGAGGATGACGGAACGATCACGGGCATCGACGATTATGAAAAGCAAATCAACGAGATCGTCCGTGTACCCTTCGATTTCTGTATTCCCAGCGTGAAAGCCGATTTGAAAACGATAGAAGTAACGGACAAAGACAACAGGCCCAATCATGTTCTCCTGATGTACATTTTCCCCAACGAACAGGTCGTTGCCAATCAGGCGGATGAGGTCTATCTGCGCGTTGGAGACAAGAGCAAAAAGCTCAATTTTGAACAGCGGCTGCAACTGGTTTATGCAAAAGGCGTCCGGCGTTTCGAGGACCAAACGGTCGCAGGCGCTACGATCGAAGACATTGATCTGGACTATGTTCTTCATTACTGCAAGAAAATCGGATATACCCGGGGAGACGCAGCCTATTATCTCCGGCATAACAAGGGCTTTGTTTCGGAGATAGGCGGAGAGGAAAAGATCAGTGCGGCGGCCGTGCTCTTGTTCGGAAAAGACCCGCAGCGTTTCTTTCCCCGCGCCAGGATCCGGTTTATCCGTTTTGAAGGGAATACGGCGGAAGTCGGCGATCGTATGAATGTGATCAAAGATGTCACCTTCAGCGGCCGGCTGCTGGAACAAGTGCAGCAGGCGGTTGCTTTCGTCCGCACACAGATCCGCGAATATACGCGGCTCAGCGATGGCGCGGTATTCCAGACCATTCCTGAATATCCGGAATTTTGCTGGACAGAATTGATCGTGAATGCTGTTGCTCACCGGGATTACAGCATCATGGGCACGGAGATCCAGATCAAAATGTTCGATGACCACTTTGTGGTGGAGAGCCCCGGAATCCTGCCCGGTCTTGTCCGGATCAGCAATATCCGTGAATTTCACTTTTCCAGAAACCCGAAGATCATCGAGCTGCTGATCGAATACGATTATGTAAAGGAACTCGGCGAAGGAGTGGACCGTGTTTATCGGGATATGGCGGAAGCTGGTCTCCCTGAACCGGTATTTCAACTGAGCGATTTTATGCTGTCTGCCACCCTGAAAAATAAGAATTGGGGGAAGGGCGTTTCCTGGGCTCAGAGTGAACATCAGGGTGGACATCAAGGTGCACATCAAAGTGAACATCAGGGTGAACAAGACGGGACGGCGGAAAAGCGCAAAAACCTGCTGCTGTTCTGCCGGATTCCGAGAACCAGGTGGGAAATGATGGAGCACATCGGATTGAAGTCCAGAAGCGGTTTCTACAGGAACTATTTGAAGCCCCTGATCGAATCAGGAGATCTGGTCATGACGGACCTGGACAACCCGCGGAGCAAAGACCAGAAGTATGTCGCTCGAAATTGAGTTTTACCAGGGGTATAGAATTTACAGCTTTCTGCGCTGATTCCCGGCCGCAGACCGCCATATGTCTGATCTTTCAATTGACAAAAAACCGTTTCTGCATGTAAAATAAAGATGATGAGAGAGGCACCGTCCTGAAAGGAGGACTGATTATATGTTGAAGAAGTGGACTGCTCTTTTGGCGGCATGGCTGATCCTGGCCTGCTGTGTCCCCTGCCTGGCGGCGGACCAGGCGGTGGCCCCGACCTATGTCAAGGGGAAGATCACCGCGGTGGTCGTCGCGGAGGAAGGCGCCTTCGTCTATGACGACATTGACGAGCGGAAGGACCCGGTGAGCGCCCTTCCCTACGGCGCGGAGATCGAGATCAAGAGCCTGGGCCTGGGCTGGTGCGGCTTTACCGAGCCCGGCGTCAAGGAGACCCGCTACATCCGCACCTACGCCCTGTCCTTCAGCGAATCGCCCTTTGGCAACCAGATCGCCATCGTCTTCCTGCAGCGCAGCAAGAGCCTGCCGATGCACAAGACGGCCAGCACCAAGGCCAAGAACGTCACCAAGGTGCCGGACGGCCAGTACGTGGTGATCATCGAGCGGGGGGACGATTTTTCCCTCTGCCGCTGGGGAAAATATGAGGGCTATCTGCAGAACGACTGCCTGTCCTTCCGGGACGTCTGGGAAGGCCCGGTGGAAAAATCCATCCTGCAGGACCCGAACAATCCCGAACGCCGCACCACCGTCAACATCCGCTCGGCGGACCGCTCCAACGGCACCCGCCTCAAGCAGTTCCCCACCCTGCGCCCGCTGACCGTGCTGCAGGTCAAGGACAACGGCTGGGCCGAGGTGGAAACCACGGACGGCCTGCACGGCTATCTCCTGAACACCAACAAGGGCAAGGAATGGCTGGACCTCGACATGGACATCGCCTTCACCCCCGCCGTACACGA
>CAMOTB010000103.1 GCA_946625485.1 uncultured Bacteroidales bacterium
CGTTGACCGTCTGCGGCGTCATGCCCCATTCCGTCTTGTCCACGGGCTTTCCGAGTTTGGACAGATTGTCCTCGGAGTACCAGCGGGAGGCACGGCGAGCATTCTCGTAATAGCTGGCCTTGGGATCGATGTCCAGTTTGGAATAGTCCTTCCATTTGTCGGGATAGCCGATCTTGACCGTAAAGGCGGAGAGTTTCTCCTGGGCGCGGGCCTTGGTCTCTTCGCTCATCCAGTCGAGGGCCGCGATGTGGTCGGACAGGGATTTCTGGATGTTCTTCACCATGCCGACCATCCAGGCCTTGTTCTCCTCGGGGAAGTATTTCGCGACATACATCTTGCCGACGGCCTCGCCGAGGACGGCATTCGGCACGCCCATGGCCCGCTTCCAGCGCGGCTTGGGCTCCTGGGTGCCGGCCATCTGCTTGGAGAAGAAGTCGAAAGACGCCATGTAGAACTCGTCGCTCAGGACGCCGCAGGCATCGCGAAGCAGGTTGGACTGCAGGTAATGGCGGAGTTTGTCGGGATCGGTAGCCGGAAACATCGTGTTGAGGGCGGCCAGGTAGGAAGGACGTTCGACGATGACCTTTGCCTGATCGGGGATGCCCATCGCGGCGAAGTATTTGTCCAGGTGCAGGTTGGGATAGGCTGCATAGATTTCGGCGCAACTCATCGGATTGTACATGGCCTGGATATCACGCTGCTCGACCATAGACCAGAAGGGGACGGCGATGGCCATTTCGACCTCGAACGCGTCGGCTGCGGCAGTGGCGGGATCCGCGTATCCGGCCAGCGTGAAGACCTTCTCAATGAAGGCCTTGTAGCCGTCGCGCAGGGCCTGGTGCTCCGGCAGGAGATAGTAGTCACGGTTGCCCATGGCCAGTCCGCTGGGACCGAGGTACAGGACGTTGTTGTTGCTGTCCATCATGTCGGCTTCGACATAGGCGCCCCAGAGGCTTCCGATTCCGTCCAGGGAGATGCGGCCGGAGGTCTCGGCGAAAGCTTCGAGGGAGTTGACGCTCTCCAGTTCAGCGAGGAATGGTTTCACGGGTTCCGCACCCTCTTTGTTGAGGCGCAGGGAGTCGAGCCCCATGGTATAAAGGTCGGCGATTTTCTGTTCGTCGGTACCGGGGGTGGTCTTGAGCTGGGTCAGCCCTTGGAACAGGTCGTTGAGGCGGATCTGGTTGTTTTCGGCGAGCACATCGAAGGCGCCGTAGCGGGAGTATTCGGGCTTGAGCGGGTTCTTTTGCTGCCATCCGCGGGTGGCATAGGCATAGAAGTCTTCGCCGGGAGCGACGCTGGTGTCGAGATTGGTCAGGTCGATGGCAGGGACCTTGGGGGCCTTTTCGGCGCAGGCGCAAAGGGATGCTGCGGCGAGGGAGAGGGCCAGACCCTTGAGGATGAATTTGTTCATATCGTTATCAGAATACATTGCCTGTTGGCGAAATCGGCCACAAAGATAATGATTTATGCCGAAAACAGTGTTGATGTGACCTCCTTCTCTCAGGAGATTTCGTCGGCCTGGCGGCCTCCGACATCTCCTCCCGCCTGCGGCGGGCTTGCCAAAGAAACGGAAAACAGGCACTCAAGCTAGCTTGGTGCCTGTTTTCTGTTTCTTTGGCGGAGAGAAGGAGATTCGAACTCCTGATACCCTTTTGGGGTACACACGCTTTCCAGGCGTGCCTCTTCAGCCACTCGAGCATCTCTCCAATTGTGTCTGCAAAAGTAATAATAAATTTCGTATATTTGAAAGATTTTTGAAATTAAAACAAAAAAAGTGGCGAAAAGCGGAGTCAATATCGAGGCGCAGACCCGGGAATTGATCCGGGATATCCGGCAGAAAGTTTTCAAACCCGTCTATCTCCTGATGGGGGATGAGCCGTATTATCCGGACCTGGTCTGTCAGGCGATCCTGGATAACTGCCTCGAAGAGTGGGAGCAGGACTTCAATCAGACTGTCTGTTACGGTGCCGACGTGGACGCCGAAGCCGTGATCACTACGGCCCGCCGCTTCCCGATGATGGCCGAGCGGCAGCTTGTCGTGGTCAAGGAAGCCCAGATGATGAAAGACCTGGAGCAGCTCGCCCTGTATTGCGCCAATCCGCTGGACAGTACCGTCCTGGTCGTCCTGATGCACCGCGCCTCCGCCGATAAGCGCAAGGCCTTTTACAAAGCCGTCCAGAAAGTCGGCGTCGTCGTGGATTCGCCGGCCGTGCGGGACTATGAGATCGTCAACTGGATTTCGCGCTATTACGAAGGCCGCGGCCTGCGCATAGAGCCGCCGGCTGCCCAGCTGCTCGCCGAATCTGCCGGCACGGACCTCGGCACCATCGCCGCCGAGACGGACAAGCTCCTGAAAAACCTCCCGGAGGGGACGACGCAGGTGCGGGTCGAGGATGTTGAGAAGAATGTGGGCGTCAGCCGGCAGTTCAGCATCTTTGAACTGACCAAAGCCCTCTCGGCACGCAACGCCCGCCAGGCCGTGAAGGTCGCGAGCTACATCGGCAATGCCGCCCGTTTCGCCATGCCGGCAGCCGTCAGCGCCCTGTTCACCCATTTCTACAGGATCCTCAAGTACGAGGCCCTGCTGTCCCAGGGCGGACGCCCTTCGCAGGAAGAAAAAGCCCGCGTGCTCGGCGTGTCCCCGTACTTTTTCCGCGAATACGACGAAGCCGTGCGGAACTACCCCCTGCCCAGATGTATGGCCGTCATCTCCCTGCTGAATGAATACGATTTCAAGGGGAAAGGCGGCAATGTCAGCGCCGAAACGGAGGCTGGCGACCTGCTGGTCGAACTGACGGCGGCGATCCTCGGAGTATAGTACGAAGATTGTTGAAAAATTATAAATATTTATTGAAATACGATAATTATTATCTATCTTTGCCAAAACGACAAACAATATGGGTCTGATAGAATGTAAAGACATCTGCAAGAGTTTCGGTGAGAAGGTCGCCCTGGACCATGTCTCCCTGGAAATCCCCGAAGGCAAGATCTTCGGCTTGCTGGGCCCCAACGGGGCCGGAAAGACAACCTTGATCCGCATCATCAACCGGATCACCATCCCGAACAGTGGCGAAGTCTTTTTCCAGGGACGTCCCATCACCCAGCGGGATGTGGAGAAAATCGGTTATATGCCCGAAGAGCGCGGCCTTTACCGGAAAATGAAAGTCGGGGAACAGGCCATGTACCTGGCCCAGCTCAAAGGCATGTCGGCCTCTTCGGCCACGCGGGAACTGAAGGAGTGGTTTGTCCGCTTCGGCATCCAGGACTGGTGGAACAAGAAGGTGGAAGAGCTTTCCAAAGGCATGGCCCAGAAGCTCCAGTTCATCACCACGGTCGTCCATAAGCCCAAGCTCCTGATCCTGGACGAGCCTTTCTCCGGTTTCGATCCGGTCAATGCCGAGGTCATCCGCAGCGAGATCCTGCGTCTGAAGGACGA
This sequence comes from uncultured Bacteroidales bacterium, assembly GCA_946625485.1. Taxonomy (GTDB): domain Bacteria; phylum Bacteroidota; class Bacteroidia; order Bacteroidales; family UBA932; genus Cryptobacteroides. The sequence goes on from CAMOTB010000103.1 coordinate 3,437, forward strand.
GGGTGCGACCATCATCCTTTCCACCCACAACATGGAGTCGGTCGAGGAGCTCTGCGACGACATTGCCCTGATCAACAAGTCCCGGCTCGTGATCACCGGCGGCGTCGAGGATATCCGCCGCCAGTACGGCAACAACAATGTCGAGCTGGTCTATACCGATGCGGAAGGCCGCCATATGGAAGTCCTTCCCCGGGAAGTGGACGGGAACTCTACACTCAAGTCTTTCATTGACAAGGGGATTACGGTCAATTCCTACAAGGAATTGATGCCCCGTATGAACGATATCTTCATCAAACTTGTAACAGGGGAGGGCACATTATGAATCTGCGTACCACCAATATCATCGTCCAACGGGAATACCTCAACCGGGTCAAGAAGAAATCCTTCCTGATCATCACCTTCCTGGTCCCCATCCTCTTCGTCGGTATCGCGATCCTTCCTTCGCTGATCATGTACGGGGCCAAGGAGTCCGCCAAGGACGTCGCCGTCGTCGACCGTTCCGGCATCGTCCTGCCGTATCTGCAGGATACCGAAACGATCCATTATCAGGACTTTACGATGCTGGGCGTCGATTCGGTCAAGAACTTCATCAAGGATCTCGGCATGGACGTCGTCCTGAGCATTTCTCCGCTGGATGAAGAAGCCAAGACCCTGACGGCGGAGACTTTCTCGGAAAAGCCTTTGGGCATCGACATGACCGAAAGCATCAACCGCCGCATCAACGATGCCGTGGAGAACTACCGGATCGAATCCTATGGGATTGAGAACCTGGAGTCCATCATGAAGGATGTCAAGTCCAATGTCCGCCTGACCTCGTTTACGATGGATAAGGAAGGCAAGGAGAGCGTCTCCGAGTCGGGTGTCTATATGGCCATCTCGATGATCCTCGGCATGGTGCTGTACATGTTCATCGCCCTGTTCAGCGGCATGGTCATGTCCAGCGTTATCGAGGAGAAGTCCAGCCGTGTCGTGGAAGTGCTGATTTCTTCGGTCAAGGCGACCGAACTGATGTTCGGCAAGATCATCGGCGTCGCGCTGGTCGCCATCACGCAGTTCCTGCTCTGGATCATTCTCGGTGCC
>CAMOTB010000104.1 GCA_946625485.1 uncultured Bacteroidales bacterium
AGCAGGTCGCTTTCAACCCGGAATTTCTGAGTTGTCATAGTTGATGTGGTTTTCCCCCGTCAATCCGCCTTTTCCGTCTTTTCTTCCTTCAGTTTGGGTTCCTGTACGGGTTTTACTTCCTGAACCTGTTCAGTGCTTTGGGCCGTCTCAGCCGTCTTCACGGTTTCGGTCTTCTCTACTTCGCCGGATTGAGTCTGCTGGCCTTTGACAGGCGGCTGCGGGACGATGATGACTTTGGAGGGATTGGCAGGTTTCATGATTATGGGTGTTTATTGATTGGTCTGTGGGGCAGGACGCGGGCGACGCTTGCCACCCAGGTAAACATCGATGGCATCCACGGCCGTCTGGACGTCAGACAGGTCGGTGAAGTTTTCGGCGGAGGCCTGCACGGCTACGGAACGGATGGCATATTTGCCGAAGTCCGTTTTCAGATACTCGCGGATATCGATGTAGCCGGAAGAAGCGATCTGGCCGGCATTCTGGGCGGTGATGGACCGTTCGAAAAGCGACTTGTGATCGTTAAGCCGCTGATTGATGAACCGGGCGGTGGATTCGCAGGAATCATAAGCCCGGATGATCTTCATGGACAGCATGTTGTCTCCGGCTTTCTGGAAGAGGGACGACATTTTCAGCAGTTCGAGCGCGTCATCGCAGACAGAGATGGTTGCATTGCCGAAGAGGACGCTGCTGTGGAAAGCGATGGAGTCGGCCGGACAGCCGTCCAATTCGTCGAGATGACACAGGAAATAATCTGCGGATCGCTTTTCCTGCTCGAGATAGCCCCGCATCACCATGATGTCGTCCATGTTGGTGGCCAGCTCCGAACGGACCAGTTCCAGGGCCGAACGGACATTCTTCCGGTCCGCCGCCCGGTCGATCATCCCCTGTATGGTGAAGGTGATGATGATACCCAGGACAACCGAAAGCAGGTCGCTCAAGAAGTCTATGATTCTCTCTTTCATAAATCAAATGCCGGTCATGACAAAGATAGCAATTATTTTCCATTGGAAAAATGGTGCAGGGCTCCTATTGGAAATACCATTGACAGTCATTATCTTTGACGTATGAGTAAGAAAAAGAATAACCTGCTGCGCATTGTTTGCGCGCTTTTGCTGGCTGTCCTATTGGGCGGCTGCCTCTACCTGAACAGCTTGATGCCCATCATCACGGGCTATGCAGCCAAGAATCTCGCTTCGGCCGTTTTCGTTTCCGGACGCGACCAGGCCGACGTCGAGGCCCTCGATTTGCATTTTTCGTTCATCCAATACACCCGCAACAAGGTGGACCGCGAGAAAGGCACGGTGACCAGCCGTTTCCTCTGGAGCAAATCCGTCGCGGCATACCGTGAGGGATACGGCGTGACGCTGCTGCGCGGCAAGAATGCCGCCGGCTTGCAAGCCGAAGCATTTCCCCTGCCCTTGGAGTACGAGGTGAGTGAGCCCCTGCAGGCGGGCGACTCCACCCTCTGCGCGCGGCTCGAGCCCATCGCGAAGGCCCTGGTCGATGACCAGGCCTACAACGGTACGCCCTTCGCTTTCGTCGTCCTGCACGACGGAGAGATCGTCGCAGAACGCTACCGCAAGGGCTTCAGCGCCGAAACGCCGCTCCTCAGCTGGAGCATGGCCAAGAGTTTCACCAATGCCCTGACCGGCATCATGGCTGCCGACAGCCTGGTAGACATCTATGCGCCGACGGGCATCCCGGAGTGGCAGAATGACGACCGCAAAGCCATCACCCTCAACGACTTGATGCAGATGCAGAGCGGCCTCGAATGGAATGAGGATTACGGCAACCGGTCCGATGTCAACCTGATGCTCCACAAGGCGCAGGACATGGGCTTGTTTGCCATCGACAAGCCCTTGGTTTATGAACCCGGCACGCACTGGTACTATTCGAGCGGCAGCACGAACATCGTGATGCGCTGCCTGCGCGGGAAATTCGCTTCCGACACGGAGTTCCTCGCCTATATCCGGGAACGGCTTTTCAAGCCTCTGAGAATCCGTAAGGCCTATTTCGAGCCGGACATGAGCGGGACGCCGGTAGGATCTTCCTATCTTTACGTCACGGCGCGGGATTTTGCCCGTTTCGGTCAGCTGTACCTGGATGACGGTTGCGTGGGAGAGCAGCGGATCCTGCCGGAAGGCTGGGTGGAATATACGGCCACGCCGGCTTCCGACAGCCAGGGCGGATACGGGTCATTCTTCTGGCTGAACCGGGGCGGAAGGCTGCCGGATGCGCCGGAAGACCTCTTCTCCTGCAACGGACATGACGGACAGCAGATCTACATCATCCCCTCGGAGGATCTGGTCATCGTGGTGCTGGGCTATTCGCCGAAGCCCGACCGGGTCGTGGATTTCAATGGCCTGATCCGGGATATCATCCAAGCGATTGACTGAGGATTATCTTATCTGGAAAATACCTGGCTGAGCAAAGCGGCTATTCCGGGGAAGCGCCTTCCAGCCGGAGCAGCCAGGCCTTCCGTTCGAGGCCGCCGGCATAGCCGGTCAGGCTGCCGTCCTTGCCCAAGACCCTGTGACAGGGAATGATCAGGGAGATGGGATTGTGTCCGACCGCATTCCCGACCGCCTGGGCGCTGTGCCGACAGCCGATCTTCTCTGCAATCTCGCCGTAAGTCCGGGTCTCCCCGTAAGGGATTTCGCGCAAGGCTTCCCAGACCTTCTGGCGGAACGGACTCGGCTTGTACGGCCGGAGCAAAGGCGTAAATCCCGGCTCCCGGCCGGCAAAATAGCTGTCCAGCCACCGGACCGCCTCATCCAGCACCGGAACGGGGCGGTCGGAGATACTACGGGACGGGCAATCAACATCACGGAGCCAGTCCGGCAGATGTTTCTGGTCCTTGAACCAAAGTCCGGTCAAAGCCTCCCCGTCGCTGGAAAGGATCATCTCCCCCAACGGTGATGCATAGCTTCGGATAAATATTTCGCTTTGCTTCATCCCGGTTCTCCTCAACTGCGGATCTCTGGACAAAAATACAGTTTTTCTCCCAAATTTTCCCAGCCGGCTCCAACCCGAACGGTCGTTTTTGCTTGGAGAAATATCCAAGGTTCCTTACATTTGTCCCTGAGCAGCCACTAGAGGCGCTGGAAATGAAGATGAAGATGGATCACGAACTGCTCCGGCAGATCCGCTCGGATCTGGGACTGAATTTTCCCTTTATCAAAGGACAATCGATTCCTGTCAAGAACTGCTGGCATTTTAGCACGGACGGCAATGCCGTTGATCCTGTCAAGTCCGCCTGACAGGGTATGTATGGTGATCATTCGACGCTGTCCCTTAGCGCCGTCCAGGTGCTCCCGATGGCGCGAAAACGGAGCCATCGGAAGCAAATAAGGCTTAAAATGCTGCCGATGGCACGAAATCAGCGCCATCGGCAGCACTTCACTGGGGTGTTCAGATGTTCTCAACAAACTGGAGGAGTATTTATAAACTGGGGGGCTGCACTGCAATTATAAGCATAGGTGTCTCCGGGCATGCCGCGCGACAGCAAGTAGTGATTCGCGTTGATGAAGCGAAGGATCTGATTTGAAACGGCGCAGGCAGGGATGGACAGGGCCGGTCAGAACTGGAAGACGAGGCCGCCGCTGAAAGTAAAGAACCAGCGGACATCATGCGCGTGGGAATGATCGATCCCCAGGTCCGGGATACGGACTTCTTCGTACACCCGATAGTTGTTGGTCAGGAGATAGTGAAAGGCTGGCATCAGCTTGAGCTTGAAACGCCAGATCTCATAGTCCAGGCTCATCCCTGCATCCAGGCTGAGGGACAGCGGGAAGGGACGTTCGGTCCATCGGTGTTCCCCTTCTGAGGAATAGTGGTCGCTGCCACGGCGGCCCAGCACCCAGCCCGGCGTGACGCCGGCATAGAACTCGGCGCTGCTGAAGAGGTTGAGCAGGAAGCCGGAAAGCATTTCGCGTCCCCGACCGCCAGAGGAAACGGCATCTGCCGCACCGTACAGGCCGGAAATCCAACGACCGGAATCATCGCGCGAGGGCATCCGCCAGGAGAAGGCAATGGGGATGCCGAAGGAATGATCTAGCTCGGCGACTTCCGGCGTATAGAGCAAGCCGGTACGGAAACCGATTCCGTTACGCTGGAAACGGGCGTATGTGATACCGAGTTGGATATCACCTTGGAGCTGCGTTTTGCCAAGGGGCTTGTTGATACCGACCAGGAAGCCGGCATCCTGTCGCCAATCCGATGTGGATTGGGCAAAGGCGGACCGCAACGGAAGGATCAATAAGACGAGAATAAGAAGTTTTTTCATATCATTTCAACGGAGTACAAAGTTAGTAAATTCCGGTCAGATAAGCTAGTGGTTTTGGGGTTGGGAAAATAATCCTTATCTTGTGGAGGTATATGGCGTCAATGCCTAAATCGA
>CAMOTB010000105.1 GCA_946625485.1 uncultured Bacteroidales bacterium
CAGTTCGGTACTTGCTTGTACTTTCCTTCAGTCTTTTCAATGATCTTTTCAGTGTTTTGCTTTCCCTTCCGGAAAAGCGGGTGCAAAGGTAGTGACTTTTTCCAAACCTGCAAACTTTCCAGCAACTTTTTTTGAAGATTTTTTAAAGAAATTTATTTATTCACCACGAAACTCTTTATATGACAGCCACTTCCCTTCCCGGACAAAATTTTCAGTTCCAACACGTGGTGTCCGCGCTCCAGATCATCGGCCAGCACATAGACCCAAGGAAGGTGCAAATTGCGGCTCCAGGCCGTATAGGAATCCACCGGAGGATACGTCTTCCCGTCAATCGTATAGGAGAGCACGCCGGAGTCGGGGCCGCAGATGCAATAAAGCCCCACGGCAGTACCGTCAAAGTCAAAAGTAAGGGATCCGCCTTTCTCGCAGGCGAGCACAGGCAGATGAATGAACTGCGCGCGCGTAGCCGCCCCGTCATCCGGCACCCAGTCCTGGACGAGCCGGAATCCGCGCAGGCGGCGGGCGGCCGTGACAGGAACCTGTACGCCCGCCTCGTAGCAAGCTGCATCCAAGGGAGCCGGCAAGGACGCCGGCACGGAAAGAACGTATTTGCCGGCCGGCTTGGTGCAGGCATCCAGGATGGAAGCCACCGCAGCCGCATAGAACTTATGCCCGAACCAGGACGGATGCGTACCGCCGAACTGCTTCCAGTCGAATTCGCCGGCCTGCATCCGCGCACAGATCTCAGACGCCAGATCGGCCGAAGGCAGATGATAATGATTGGCCACGCGCTCATGATTGAGAATCACGTCCGGCACCTCGCCCGTCTTCAGCATTCCGATGAAAGGCTCATACGGGAAATGCAGCAGAATAATGTCCATCTGAGGGTTGACCGCCAGCGCATGGCGCACGACGCCTTCCACGCCCAGCACCTGCTCCCGCGGCCCAAAGCCGTTGGTATGGTCGTTGACCGCCGCCTCGACGAAGAGCAGGTCCGGTGCCTGCCGTGACAGGACCTCCTCCCCGCGGAGCAGATTCGGCACCCCCTGCGACAAGACATCCTCCTCGAAGCGGAAAGCGTGCGGCGTGGAGCCCAGCGACGAGATCCCGGCATCGATGAAATGGAAGACGGTGTGCGGGAAGCGCTGCTGCAGATCCTCCTTGACCTGGTCCCGCCAGCCCCGCATTTCCGTGATCGAACCGCCCAGGAAAGCGACGGTCACCTCTCTCCCCCCCTGGCTCATGGCAACAAGCGAATGATCCAAACCGCCCCGGACCCGGATCCGTTGCGCATCTGCGTATCCGGGCGCATAACGCTTGATGAAGTCCGTAATCGGCTCCGGATCGTCCAGACTGTGCGGATGATGGTCGCAATCCGGTTTCACGATGACCTCAACAATGCCGCCCAAGGCCTCATACGCATCCCGGACCGGCCGCATATTCTGCTCATAAGGGACCGTGCGGTCTGCCGCGCCGCAGCAGGCGACAATGGGAATACGGGCCTGCGCGATACGCGGCAGCAGCTGCAGCGCGTTGCCGCGGAAGCCCGAATCGACGGCATCATCCCGTACCCCCCACTCCTGCAGGAAATCGCCCCACAATTCAGAGCCGCGGCCCGGCCAGGATGTGATGTCGCACACAGGCGCATCGACGTACAGGCACGCGACCGTCTCCGGGAAGGTGGCGGCCCAGTTGAATGCGAAATACCCGCCGCGGCTGAATCCCTCAACCACGACCTTCGGAGCCAGATCGAACGCCTTGACCGTATAATTGTAAAAAGCTTTCGCCAGGGAAACGCCCCGCGGGCTGCCATACAGATGGGTCACGTCATAATAGGCGACGTGCCAGCCCTCGCGCAGCAAGGCCTTGTCCACGGACGCAAACGCATTGAAGAACGCCGGACGCCAGATCCAGGGCCGGCCGGGCGCCGCCTCTTTCGGCACGACGACGATGGCATCGCGGCCGGAAACCTTGAAATCGTACCGGTCACAGCCCTCCCACTGCGACTTCTCGCCCGGATACGCCGCCTGAGGAGCCGCCGGGGTCTCTTGAGAAAAAAGCGACACCGGCAGCAGCAGCGCCAGTGTCACCATTAAATGTTTGAATATCATGTGAAATATCAATATTTATTCAAAGGATAACCGGCCGTCATCTGATGCACCTTGCGCTGGACTTCCTTGAGAACGGCAGCGTGGGCATCGAGCCTTGACTGCTGATCCGGGGTCGGGGTCTCTCCCTTCTTGAGCGAAAGCGCATCCACGCAGCGGGCAGCCGAATTGAGCACGGTGTCGATCAGATCGACGATGTCGCCCATATCCTTTTCCACGAAGCCGCGGGACGTCACGGCCGGCGTACCGATCCGGAAGCCGGAGGTCTGGAACGGACTGCGGGTATCAAAAGGAACCATGTTCTTATTGAGCGTAATGTCCGCCTTGACCAGTTCCTTCTCCGCGATGCGGCCTGTCACCTCCGGGAACTTGGTCCGCAGGTCGATCAGCATCAGGTGGTTGTCCGTACCGCCGGAAACGACCTTGTAACCCTTGGAAAGGAAAGCCTTGCACATGGCCTGGGCATTGGAAATCACCTGCTTCTGATAGGCCACGTATTCCGGCTGCATCGCCTCGTAGAAAGCGACAGCCTTCGCTGCGATCACGTGCTCCAGCGGCCCGCCCTGGATACCGGGGAAGACGCTGCTGTCCAGGATCTGGGACATCTTCTTCACCACACCCTTCGGCGTAGTCAGGCCCCAGGGATTATCGAAATCCTTGCCCAGCAGGATAATGCCGCCGCGCGGCCCCCGCAGGGTCTTGTGGGTCGTGGAAGTGACGATGTGGGCATATTGCACGGGGTTCTTCAAGAGGCCGGCAGCAATCAAGCCCGCCGTATGGGCCATATCGATCCAGAGCAGGGCACCCACCTCGTCCGCAAGAGCCCGCATCCGCTCGTAATCCCATTCGCGGGAATAGGCCGAAGCGCCGCCGATGATCAGTTTCGGCTTGCATTCGCGCGCCTTGCGCTCCATCTCGTCATAATCGATCATCCCGGTCTCTTCGTTCAAGCCGTAGGGGACGGCATGGTACAGGATACCGGAAGCATTGACCGGCGAGCCGTGCGTCAGATGGCCGCCCTGGGAGAGATCCAGGCCCATGAAAGTATCGCCCGGACGGAGGCAGGCCATGATGACTGCCATGTTGGCCTGGGCGCCGGAGTGCGGCTGCACATTGGCCCATTCGGCCCCGTAGATCTCCTTGATCCGGTCGATGGCGAGTTGTTCGATCTGGTCAACCACCTCGCAGCCGCCGTAATAGCGTTTGCCGGGATAACCTTCGGCATATTTGTTGGTACAGACCGAGCCCATCGCCTCGCGCACGTAGTCGCTGACATAGTTCTCGGAAGCGATCAACTCGAGGCCGGAGGACTGCCGTTCCCGTTCCCGGCGTATCAGTTCGAAGATCTGGAGATCCTGTTTCATAGATATACTTTTAGTTGTCAGAATACAAATATAGCATTTTTTTGTACCTTTACGCCATATGGGCAACAGGAAATTGTTAAATCCCGAATTGGGCCGGCTCGACCTCGAAAGCTACCGGTCCCTGCCGGCACGCGGGCTCGTCGTCGTGCTGGACAACATCCGCAGCGCACACAACGTCGGATCCGCCTTCCGGACCTGTGACGCCTTCCGTGCAGATGCACTGTACCTCTGCGGCATCTGCGCCTTCCCTCCTTCTGCGGAAATCCACAAAACCGCGCTGGGGGCCGAAGACAGCGTCCCTTGGAAGCATTTCACGGACACGCTGGATGCCATCCGTTCCTTGAAGGAGCAGGGATTCACCATCGTCAGCGTGGAGCAGACCGTAGATTCCGTACAGCTGGACGCTTTCCGGCCCGAACCGGGGCGCAAATATGCCTTGATTTTCGGCAATGAGGTGGAGGGGGTGCGTCAGGATGTCGTGGATGCGTCGGACCTTTCGCTGGAGATCCCCCAGTGGGGCACCAAGCATTCGCTCAACGTTTCCGTGTCCCTCGGCGTAGTCCTTTGGGCCTTCCGGCCAGTTTGAGGGGGCGCTGCCCCCTTACCCGCTCACTACGCAGGCTTCGTTCGCTACCCCCGCGGCTCCCGGGCTACCGATTCCGCCGTCAAGCGGCTCCATCCCGCCCTCCGCCGGGCGCTCTGAGGAGCGCTTTCGCCAGCTTCGCTGGCTCCAAACTTTTGCGTATGCACTAAAAGCGGGTAGAGAGCGCTGTGCTGGGAGCATTCCCCCGAAGGGGTAAACTATTCGCTCCCGGCACAGCGCTCTCTGCCCGCTTGCAGTCGACTTCCAGTATAGGTCGGGCCGCCGCGACAGTTCAGGGTGCATTCCCCC
>CAMOTB010000106.1 GCA_946625485.1 uncultured Bacteroidales bacterium
CGTCGAGCTGGTCCCAGCCCAGCGCATCCACTTCTTTCTTCGAGGTCGGCAGAAAGGGACTGGTCATCGCTACCTTTCCAGAATCTGGCCGGCTGCGTTTTTCGTATCGACCTTCTCGATGATGCGCTCCAGAATGCCATTCTCATCGAAGATGAAGGTCCGGCGCAGCGTACCCAGCACCGTCTTGCCATACATTTTCTTCTCGCCCCAGGCTCCGAAATCCTGCAGCATCTGTGTGGTCGTATCCGCAAGCAGCGTGAACGGCAGCTCATGCTTCGACCGGAATCCGGCATGTGACTTTACGCTGTCTTTGCTCACGCCCACCACATTGTAGCCGGCCGCCGTCAACGCCGCATAGTTGTCGCGCAGGCTGCACGCCTCGGCGGTACAGCCCGAGGTATTGTCTTTCGGATAGAAATAGACGATGGTCTTCCGGCCCTGGCCGATGAAATCTTCCGACCGGACGGTTTTCCCGTCCTGGTCCAGCACCTCGAAGGGAGGCATCTTGTCGCCGATCTTGAGCATGGTAGGTTATACAATGGTTATTGTACAAAGATAATAAAATTACAGTCCGGATGGAAGCATATAGTCGGTCCGTGCGTCCGGGGCGGGCGGAAGCCGCCAGCTGCCTTTCCGGATCATCTTCTTGAGAAGGTCGCCAAAAAGGGCGCCGTAATGGTTCATGAAGGTCTCCTGCCGGTCCGGCCCTTCGTAGAAGAGAGAACCGATGCATTCGACATCGGCCACGAAGGTGCTGACGAACTCCGGCCGGAGAAAGCCGTAGAGTGCCGTTCCGAAGAAATGGTACCAGGCCCCGTAGTTGTCGCCCATCTCTTTGGAATCGTGCCGGATGTAAGCGAGTTTCTTCTGCAGGGGATCTTCTTCCCGCTCCCGCCGGTGGGGCTGTCCGGCCAGGACGTTTTCACAGGTAAGCAGCGTCAGATAGATATTGCCGCCATTCAGCAGGTAACTCTCCTCAAAGACTTGATCGATCTGGACGCTGCGGTCAGGATAGCGCATGATGCGCTCCTGCAGGGCCGCCTCCTGTCCTGTGACACAATACTGGGAGGTCCATCCACAGGCAAGACACAGCAGTAGCTTGCTGCGCATAAACAACGGGACCGGGAAGTTCTGCTGTTGGTATTCCGCATGACGATGCAGTCTGTGCCAGAAGCCATACCGAAGGTATTTCTTCGCCTCGGGTGACCACTCGTGCTCTTTGCCCGCGACCGGTGTCACGGCGGGGTCGTGCTGACGCAGGATCTCAGCACACCGGTTCAACAGTCGGTCGATGTCGATGGGCATCGTCTTTCCGATCCTGAAAGGAACTTCCCCAGCCTGCTTCGCGCGCTCCCGGTCCACCCGCGTCCGTTCCCGGATCGAATCCGTCTGGGGCAGATGCCCTTCAAACAAATAGGTGTACAATTTTCCGGGGAACCGGTCGAGATTCCGGATAAGCCGGGCATCCCCCTCCGGATCGACCGGAAGCAGGCCCTCCTGCTGATACGGCAACGATTCATAACCATATTCAACCCTTTCCAGAAATGCCCGCGACGTACCGCACCCTGCCAACAGCAGGGTAACCAGCGTCAATATGATCAACTCAGGTCGTGACACGGGAACGAATAACCAAGGCATGGTTACCGTACAAAGATAGTAAAAAATCGTCAGGCCCAACCAGATCGGGCATCACGGTCGGGACTGGCTGGCGAGCCATTCGCCGGGAGTTTGGCCAGTGCGGGCCTTGAAGTTGCGGTAGAAAGTGACTTCGCTGGAGAAGCCGGACTCTTCGCTGATTTCCGACAGACGCATGTCGGGATTCTCATAGAGAAGATGCTGGGCGTAACGGATGCGGTAGCCGTTCACATAGTCAATGAACGAGCAGCCCGCCTTGCGGTTGATACAGTCGGACACATAACGGGAGTTCGAGCCGACGGCCCGGGCCAAATCTTCTTTCGTCAGGCCTTTCTTCAAGAACATGCGCCCATCCTCCATTTGCTTGGTAATCCGGTCCATCAGTTCTACAAAAGAATCCTCGGCAGAAGAATCTTCAGTCGCTTCTGTCAGTGGTGCATCTACAGGAATCTTTCTCTTTCGATATAGCAGGAACAGGATGGTGGCGGCGAGCAAGGCAACCGCCACAATGATCCACAGCCACGGCAGGGCAGCCTTCTCGACAGGCGCTGTATGAATAATGAATGCGATGCCGTCAGGGTGATAATTGTCAGCGTCTGCCAGACCGCCGACAAACGCAATATCACCTCCTGGTATCAGAACCGCCCCTATCGAATGGACAGGACGACTGTCAGGCGATTCAGCCCTGTAGAGGCTTACAGGCGCTTTCCCACCGTGCAGGGCTTCGCCGTAATCTACCCTGGCCAAAACAATCTGTCCCGTTCCTTTGACAGCCCGGATTATCCAGACACATTTATTTGCCCTATCGGCAAGCAGGGTGGCGCCGGGAGTCAGAGCCTCACCTTCCGGACTTGTCATAGGCAAGGGCCGATCGGTTTCCAATACGGAGAACTCCTCGCCAACCACCTTAATCAACCCTAATTGCCCGTCTGCCTTCCTGATGGCCGGGAAGATCCATGCATAGCCACCCACAGTTTCGTCACCGATGAAATAGTTGCTAATCTGACAGACGTCGGGGCGTATCCACGATTCCCATTCCTGCAGCAGCGGCACTTCGATGGAATCTCCTTTCAAGCGGTCCGCCACAGGGTCAAGATTCTCACCCCGAGAACCGGATGAGCTCAGTATCAAGGCATTGTCCGGGGCAGTCTGAAGGATTAGCGGTAAAGAGCGTCCAAGTACCGGCACACGCAGAGATTCACCTCCGGACTCAGGGGAATATGTTGAAATCATATCTTCCGCATACCAGTTGCCGGCCACAATGATACGGCCGTCCGAGAGACGCACAGCACTTGTGTTGGCCCCCCGTTTCATATCCAGGACAGGGAGCGGAGAAAAACTGTGTGTGGCGGGATCGTACAACTCCACGGCCCAAGTCTGTCCGATACCGAAAGGCTCTGCGCAACCGCCTCCCACCAGCACCTTTTCCGAAGGGAGAATGACACCGAAGCCCCAATCGTGCGGGAAATACATCTCCATCAGGTGCCAACTCCCGTCGCGAAAATACTCGGCCGTGGCTGTGGGGATAAAGCCCGTCGTGTGTCCGCCGATCACAGTCAGTTCCCCGCCGACATAGGCCAGGAAGTGTCCGTTTCGCGGTGTATTCAAGTCCGGCAGCCGTTCGACCCGCATCGGTCGGAAGACGACGCTATCATCAGCCGCGGTGACTTGTACACATACAAGCGACGCCGCCAGCAAAGCAGCCGCTATGAATCGGACGTATCTCATCCTTGCAAAGATACGCAAATTATCCCGCTATTCTCAGTCGGACACGGGACGGATGGCCATCCCATATTCCCTGCTGGTTCCGAACCAACTGCCTGGCTTGCCTTTCTTGAAATAACAGGTAACCGTATATGTATTGTCCATGTCGGACACCCAAAGGTTACCCTGGTCTTTGTGATGAAGGGTGCTGCCGTCGTAGCCATCCGTCTGGGAGTAAAAACCCGTGAGAGGGAGGAAGATACTGTTTTCGTTCACCTTGCTTTTGACTTCAAAGCCATCCACGCCGGACTGCGAAGTCAGCGTCCAGGTGCATTTGTCAATCAGTTCCTGGAATTCCGCGCGGGTGGGCATTCTCCATTTCCCGCCCAATTTGGCGCGGGCGGCGTCATCCTCCGGGTCCAGTTTTGTCTTGTTGTCCACCGTTCCCTGGTTGCTGCTCGAATTGTATTTCGAACGGAGCAGGATGACATCACCGTAACTGCTTTTTTCTTCTTTCGTCCATTTGTAATTTTCCCAGGTAAACTTGGTCTTAGGCGTTGTCTCGCCCCAAGCGTAGAAGTTGCCGGACTGCTCGGGGGAAGAAGCACCCAGATTGCAGGTCGCCCACTTGACGCTCAGGCCAAGGTCAACAGCACCTTTGGTGTCTCCGGATTCGCCGCCGGAGAGGATTTCACACGAATTGACAGCAAGCAGCACACAGGCGGCAAGCAGGAAGGAAACAATTTTTTTCATGACAGGCAATGTGTTTGTTACCTGCAAATATAGTCAGCCTTCATGCCGCCCCTCTCTTCAAATCGGGAAAACGACACTTTCAAAACGCGCAGCGGACTGTCAAAACGGGAAAAACCGTTATGCGGCGGCGCGGGAGCGGATGACCAGGAAGACACCGCTGAAGACCAGCAGGATCGCGAGGCCCTTCTGCCAGGAGATCACATCCAGTCCGGATGCGATGCTGATGATGACCGCGATGATCGGCTGCA
>CAMOTB010000107.1 GCA_946625485.1 uncultured Bacteroidales bacterium
AGGCCATCAATTATTTTGAGGATATTGACAGGGATGCGCTTTCAAACATCAAGATGGTAGGCAGACGGTTCTCTTGGATCCCCATCGAAAAGAGGCTCCTCCTGATGACTGCATATCCCGATCAGGTTTTTGCGGACAGGCCGTAACAGGGGTCTGCCGGATCCCGTTTTTCAGGATTTAAGGAAATGTTAGTCCGGTTTCTTTGAAAGGAGAGCCGGGATGCGGTCTGGCTTGGCTATTTTCGGGCCATAAACCCATAAATAGCCTGAAAATGCGTATCAAACTTCAATCAGTTCTGCCGGTTCTGGCGGGGGCCCTGATCCTGGTGGCCGGCTGCGGCGATCCCCTGAACAACGGTGGCAATGGCAATGGCCAGCCGACACCGCCGGCCGTCACGCCGGAGATTACCATCCCCTCGACGGAAGACCTGACCCCGGCCATCGCCGCCGAGGGAGGATCGGCCACGGTCTCCTTCAAGTCGGCCGCCGACTGGACGGCCGCGGTGAGCGCGACCAAAGCGGGCGAGTGGATCAGCGTCTCGCCCACCAGCGGCAAGGCGGGCGACGCGAAAATCACGATCACGGTCCAGAAGAATGAGGATAGCGAAGCCCGCGAGGCGACCGTGACCCTCAAGAGCGGTACCGTTTCCAAAGAGATCAAGGTCAGCCAGGAGGCCGGAAAACCGAAAGATCCGGACTGGTACACCAAAAAGTACTGGGAGCGTACCGACCGGGAGCGGGCTGGCCTGATCGGTCCGGTCAGGACCATCCGGGAGACAGAGTGGGCGCCGTGCACGGAATTCGAGTATGACCAGGCGGGACACCTGCTCACCGAAAAGTACTTCCAGCACCAGGATGATGAGACCCCCTCTTCAACCATATACCATACCTACGATGCGAGTGGCCGCCGGATCCGTACGGCCTCTTTCAAAGAGGGCGACACTCCTGTGGCTGGCGTGGATCAGGAGATTACCTACGCATACGACAACGGGGGCAAGTTGGTGATCGTCGGCCCGATCGCGAATCTCGACCGGTGTTATGCGGGGAACGGGGTCGGATTCCAGGTGGATGATATTCTTGTCGGCCTGTCCTCTATCAGGAAATGGGACTATAACGACCCCTTGCACAAGCGCTATTGGGATACGGACTACGTTCTGGATGACAGCGGCAATATGGTCGTCAAGGAATACAGTTTCTGGACGAGCAGCCTTGATGGCCGGGACGGCGAGCGTTCCAACGAGTATCGCAGCGAGTATACCATCACCTTTGACGGGAACTATCCCAAATCCATCCGCTATTACGGGAACTATGGCAGCGACCTGACCTGGCAGGACAACGGTATGCCGGCCAGGGTGGAAACGCTTCAGTACGAGGATACTTACAAAGAGGAGGGCGACCGTCATTTTGTGATGGTCTGGGCCACGGACAACCCGCGATACATTATGTTGACCAGTTATGATCAGGATGGCGGTCATGTCGGGGTCCTGGCAACCAAGAACTTTACCCAGACGCACAATGAATACGGAGACATCCTCCGGAAGGATGCGGGTATCGGCCAGGGTGGAGTCACTTCCTATTATGAAGATTATCGCGACTACAAGTACGACAAATACGGCAACTGGATTTCCCGCAACATGGAGTTTATCGGCTTGCTGGACCGTCAAGTGTCCACCAGCCATTACGAACGGAAAATTGTCTATTTCTAGTCGGCGGCTTTTCAGAAAAACGTATCTTTGCCATATGAGGCTGCGCTTCCTGTCTGTCACAGCCGTGCTGGCATTCTCACTGACCTGTTTCGGAGGGACTTCTCCGGAACGGGTCGGTGGCGTGGATGGTGTGCTTGTGAATGAGATGGCCGTGGAGCGGCTGCCGGACCTGAACGTGCCGCGCAGCGCGCACGTGGCGGCCTGCGTCGGCGGGGAGCTGACGGTCATCGGCGGCCACACGACGGGCTTCGTGCCCACGGCGACGGCCGAGTACTACCGGGACGGGGCGTGGCATCTGGTTGAGGCGATTTTCCCGCACGATTACGGTTTCGGCGTGGTGCTGCCCACGGAAGAAGTGCTGGTGGGCGGCGGTTGCGCCGAGGCTTTCGGCATCGGGCAGACCTTCGGCGTGGAGCGCTATGATCCGTGCACGCACGGCTTCTCGCCGCTGCCCATCATGGAGCAGCGGCGGACCCGTTCCGGCGCGGCGCTCCTGTCCGACGGCACCATCCTGATCAGCGGCAACTGGTATTACCCTGATTATATCTCCACGTATTCTATCCCGTCGGGCCACGCGACAGTCCGGCGCGCCGAAATCCAGCGGGTCGCGCCCTATATCCTGCAGACCGCTGCGGACAATGCCATCATTTTCGGCATGACCGGCAGTCGGGATGAGGTGCTGGAGCCGGTCGCGGAGCGCCTGAAGGGCGATCCTTTCGAGGTCCCGCTGCTGCGGGAGTGGGAGGACTGGGCGTTGTTCGACGGCCAGCAGATGAGCCAGTACTTCATCGGAGACGAGACGGTGGGCGGCTATGCCTGGCTGCTTCCGGTAAGGCGGAAGGCTGACGGCCAACCGGGCTTGCTGAAAGTAGTGGGGGAGGATTTCTCCGTGCTGGAGACGGAACGCCCCCTGCCGGCGGATGCGCCCGACGGTAGGGAGATGTTTCGCTATCCCGCCCTCGTGGCCGACAGGGAGCGCGCCTGCGCCTGGCTGATCCAGTCTGTCGAAGGGTCCAGCCGCATGTATGTGACCCGGGTGGACTACCGCGTTGCCCTGCGCGGGGGCAAGGCGCCCTTGACGCTGTATCGGGCCGACTTGCCCGACGGGATGCTTGCCCCGGTCCAGATATGCCCGGTGCTGCTGCCCGGCGGCCGCATCGCCATCGTCGGCGGCCGGACGGGGCTGGATGAGTACCACCCGTCCGCTGCGGCATTCATCCTGCACACGGAGCCGATGCCGCGCAAGGCGGGGTTCCCGTGGTGGATCGTGGTCGCGGGCGCACTGCTGGCCGGGGGAGTGGCTTACATGCTTCGGAGGAGATCCCTCGACTCCGCTCGGGATGACGAGACGCGTCATTCCGGGCTTGACCCGGAATCCCGGGATGCCGGATCGCAGTCCGTCGAACCTCCCACGCTCCTGTCCCGCATCGTTTCCCTGATGGAGAAGGATGAACTCTGGCGGCAGAAGGGGCTCAAGGTCTCCGACCTGGCCACCCGCCTGGGCACCAATGCCACGTATATTTCCGCCTGCATCAACGGCCAGGCGGGCAAGAGCTTCCCGGAGCTGCTGAATGACTACCGCCTGCGCCAGGCGCAGAAGTTGATGGCGGAGCAGCCCGACATGCTGCTCACGGACATCGCCGACGAATGCGGCTTCTCCAACGAGCAGTCCTTCTTCCGGACCTTCAAGGCCCGCACCGGCCTCACCCCGCAGGAGTGGAAGGCTTCTAAGGCCGCTTGAGCCACAGGCCAAGGACCGGGTCGGCCAAGATGATCTTGCCTCCTTCTTGGAAAAGGAGACCTTTGTCAAGCAAGGCTTTCCGTGTCAATACAGATGCGGCAGAAGAACCAAGCTTATACTTGCTGATGACATTGGCCGAAGAGAAGTTGCCGTTGACGCCATCCGATACTGCTTTCAGGAATCTCATCTGGACCGGGGTCAGGCTTTCTGTCCGGCTCTCAAAGAGCGCGGTATTCTGGTCAATCAGTTCTTCCACCCCGTTCGCGATATCCCTCTCGGTAACCTTTGTGCCGGAGAAGAGATAGACATACCAGCAAAGCTGCTGGACATAAGAAGAATGGAAATCGACGGTGCTGCAAATCCGCTCGATCTGTTCCGGCGTAATGGCCTTGCCGGCATCCCGGAATCTGTCGGAAATAAAAGTGCTCCAGTAGGAAAGAGGAATCTTTTTAAGATACAGGATGTCCCCGAACTTGTAAAAAGGTTTTGTCTCATCGTCGAAGAGGCCTTCCATCATGTGTCTCTTGCTCCCAAACAGGCAATAAGAGACCCGGTCCTGATGCTGCCAGACGGTTCGTAACTGCCGCTGGAAGGTCAGACTGTTCTCAAATTCGGCAATCTGCTGGAACTCGTCCAGGCAAACGACAATGTGCACGTCTTTCTTTTCTGCAATTCTTTGGGGGAGTTGCAGGATATCCTCTATGGGGGGCTGGTCATTATTGAAACCCAATTGCAGTTTGAGAGGGACGGTGTTGTCGGGGGAGAGGTTGACGCCGATGTTGATCCTTCCGAGAAACTTTCGCGCATGATCGATAAACTCTTCGAAGGCAGACGCAGTCTGCT
>CAMOTB010000108.1 GCA_946625485.1 uncultured Bacteroidales bacterium
GACCAGGATCATGGCCGCCATCACAGAAAGAAGTTTTTTCATATCAAAGTGCTTGTTTTCAATGATTTACTCTGCCCATTGACGGCAAAGGGCCTCCAGGCTTTCCCGGTCGGTCGGCGCTTTCTTGTTGGCCTTGAACCAGGCCTCGATCTCGTCTTTCTTGCCGGGGAAACATTTCTGGAAATTCTTCTTGGTCGGGGTCATGACTGCGCCGGACTTGTACAAATAGCCGATCTCTGTCATCCGGTACGGAAAATCCCGGACCTCATTCAGGTTAAAGATCATTCCGTCTGCAGAGAGGGAACTGATTTCCGTAACGGACGTGGTCTGGGATTCCATTCCATAAGCCCCGCGCTTGCTGTCACTCATGACCAGGACTTCCCGCTTGACAGCGATGCCGACGTCTCCGGAAAGCGGACATACCCGCAGGAACATGTCGTTGAGATGCAGGAACGTCACCCCGTCGATCACCACCTGTACCACACTGCCGGGATTTTCCAGCGCCAGCTCCACGCCCTTGCTGTCCTTGAACCGGATGGAATTGTCCAGGGCGCAGATGTTGAGGAGCCCCTGCCCCGGAGCCTGGTCACGATAGATGACCGTTCCCCGGCCGAATTTCGGCATCAGGTAGAACACCTCTTCGGGAATGCTGAGGCCCTCCTGGGCAGACAGGGACGCGACGGCCGTCAGGACGGCGGCGACGCAAAGCAGGATTCGTTTCATGGACGTTTCATTTTGACCCGTTTGCTGCAAAAAACATGCAAGGAGAAAAAATGGGCCGGGGCGAACCCCGGCCCAAACTAGTCAGGCGTGATTAGTTCCAGTCTTCGTCTTCGATTTTCTCGAAAGTGGTGAAGTCCTCGGAAACCTTCCAGACGTTCGCGTAGTTGTACGTCGCGTTCGCATTCACGGTTCCATCCGGCGTGAAAGCCGAATCGTGATGTACCGTACCGATGATAAACGGAGTCATATCAGAAGGCATGCCGGCATTGTACCAGGCCATCCAGTCATACTGAGGCTCATCGTAGGCAGGCTTCACGGCTCCATGGGCGGCCATGGCGGCAATACGCAGGAAATGCGGCTGCTTGTACCGGAATTCGGAATTATTCTCTCCCTTGTCGGTCAGGACCGTACTGATACGCAGTTCGAGTTCCTCGCCGACGGTGGCACCACTGATGACAGCGGTCTTGTCCGTTGCATTGTTGTGGTTCTTGCACACGAAGCGGTCGGGAGCGATCAACAGATAAACGTTGATGCCGTTGGTCTTGGAAGCGTCGCCGTGCTCAACTTTGCACGTGGCCACGATTTCCTTGGTGGCAGCGTCATATCTGAACTTGACATCCTTTATACGCGCATACGGAGTAACGGTGAAATCGTGGGTATTGGAACCCTTTGAAATCTTGAACTGCTCCTTTGTGGGATAGAAGTTGTTGTTCTGCGAAGTTTCGAGGCGATAGTCGCCGGAGAAAACGAGATTGTTGGTATAGGTACCGTTAACGCGGGCATACCATGTCATGGAAGAGGGTGCAAAAGTACCTCTGGAAGGCTCGAAATTCTCTTCGTAGACAGGAAAGCCATAGTTGTCGGGCACGCCGAACTGGACCGGCTCATGGGTTGCGGAATCCAGGAACTTGCCCGAGATGGTGGCATCGTAACCGTCCAGGTTGTCGAATTCAAACCAATCACACGATACGGCCATCAAGAGGATGGGTAAGAGATATAATATCTTTTTCATGTTTGATAGCAAATTAGATTACTCCTGAATCGGGTTCTTTTCAATATTGTCCTTGCTCCAAGTGCCGATTGAATCGTAGTACAAGCGGTAGTCATTGATGTACAGACCGTTGTTGGACATGTTCACGTCACCGTGAATAACATTGGCACGAACGAAGATATACTTCGGAGTACCGTCCCGGAGATCCAGCGTCGGCACCAGGGCGTGCTTGCGCACTCCGTTGTTGGCACCGAAGACGAATTCACGGCGACGGAGCAGCGTATAAGGAAGGTCGTTCTCGAAAGCGAGTTCGACACGACGCTCATGCAGGACGTTCTCGAGGGTCAGTTCCACGTTGTCCGTGAAAGCGGCGCGGTGGCGGATGTCGTTGAGGTACTGCTTCGCCTTGGCCTGATCACCCTGTCCGCTTTCGACGACGGCCTCAGCATAGGTCAGCAGGACCTCGGCGTAGCGGATGTCCGGCCAAGGATTGGTCGTGTACTGCTGCGCCTGTGCAGGATCGAGGAACTTGGCGATACCGAAACCGGTGTTGTACCAGTTACCGCCGTTGGAGTCATTCATGCTGTAGAAACCGGAGAAATTGGCTTCATTCGGATCACCATACATATAGTATTTCTGTCCGCCGGCTTCGTAGGCAACGTCTTTCTCTCCATAGAACTTGGCGTTGCCCTTGCTGTCAATGACACCGCCCTGGATGAGAATCTTCTCATTGCGGAACGTGGCTCCGGGATACACCACATGGGCCTGGAAGCGCGCATCCTTGTTCGCAAACGGAGCGGCCAGGTCATCGTACTTGATATAGTCGGTCTCGGTAGAGAAACCCGCCTGCTTGTCCTGGCCCAGGTTGCTGACATAGGCGTCCTCTACACCATCATTGCGGGTCTTGACGGTGCCGTCGGTCCTGCTACGGTTCGAGGCAGGGTTGACATAGTCGTCGAAGGCATCCACAAGGTCAAGCGTAACGCAATAACGGCCAAACTGCCAGCCGCCGCCATCTGCATGGACCTGATGGGGAGAATTGCCATAGTCAAAACCGTTGCTGGCTGTCGGCTGGCCGGTCTTATAGCTGCGTCCGAAGATAAACTCTTCGTCATGACGGGCAAGGAACAGTTCCTGAAGATTCTTCTTGGCAGCATCGACGCTGGCAGGATTGGTGCCACCGTAGAGACGATACATACCGGAGCTGATTACCTTGTCTGCCGCATCAATGGCCTTCTTGTAGTATGCATTGGCATCCGCCGCAACCATTTTCGTCAGGCCCTTGCTAACGGCCACATACCCGTTGTCGATGGGCGCCTTGCCCCAATACTTGGACACCGAAGCCGCAAAGAGGGCAACACGGGCTTCCAGGGCATAGGCCGCGTACTTGGTAGCGCGGTATTCACCGTCACTGCGGGTCGCAGGGAGAAGATTGGCTGCGGTTTCGAATTCGTCAATCACGAAATCCCAGGTATCTTTTTCGGTGCTTCTCGGGACGTACAGCCCGCTCACATCCTCACCGCCGTCATATTTATCGTCGAGCGGTTCGGTGACGATAGGGACACCGCCGAACCTACGGACCATACCGAAGTAGATGTAGCCGCGTACGAAGTGGACTTCGCCCAGCATCGCGTCACGGACTTCCTCGCTGATGACACCCCTTTCATAGGCATCGGGAATCTGGATGAGAAGCTGGTTGACGGAACGGATCTGGGTGTAATTCCAGTCTCCGGAACGGTTGATTCCATAACTGGTGGAGTGGGCGTCGGTTGCGTCGACCGTACTCTTGTCCATCGTACCGAAGGCGTCGTAAGGGATGTAACCATAGATTGAAGCGAGCAGACGCGTGAGACCCGTCTCGGAGGACGTAAGGTCCGATTCACTCATTCGGGTGAGGTCTCCTTCCAATCCATCAAAAATCTTACCGCAGGAGACGAGGCCCAGGGTGAGGATCGAAACGCAAATGTATGTAAAAATTCTTTTCATATGGCTTGCAGATTAGAAGTTGATGTTCACACCGAAGCTGTAGGTCTTGATAAGCGGGTTACCGCCACCGCCGATCCAGCCCATGCTTCGTTCAGGATCATAAGGCTTGAGCAGTTTGTTGCAGAAGGTCAGCAGATTGGTGCCGCTGACATAGAAACGCGCCTGGCGCAGGCCGATCTTAGATGTGAGTTTGTTCGGCAAGGTATAGCCGATCTCAATGCTCTTGAGTCGCAGGTACGCGGCGTTCATCCAGTTGTACGGCTGGGTGCTTGCATAGGTACCGTTACCCCAGGTCACATAGCCGCCGTCTACCTTGCGGAGGGCCGGATAGAATCCCGATACCCAGACGGAGTTCGGGTCGAACGGATCGGTGTAGCCATCGGCCAGGTGGTAGTGGTCCTCGTAGTTCTTGTAGAACGTTCCGTAGTATCCATAACCATAAGTACCGTGCAGGGAAATGAAGCGGTGGTCGAGGGCCGTGCCATTGAAGGTGGCGCTCAGGTCAAAGTTCTTGTAGTTCATGAAGATCATGAGACCGAACTGCAG
>CAMOTB010000109.1 GCA_946625485.1 uncultured Bacteroidales bacterium
CAGGTCCCGCCAGGATTTGATCCAGTTCTTGTAGGTGCTCCAGATGATGGTCTCGGAGGTGGGGCGGACAATCAGTTCTTCTTCCAGTTTCGCGTCGGGATCGACCACCACGCCCTTGCCGTCGGGGTCATTCATCAGCCGGTGATGCGTGACGACGGCGCACTCCTTTGCGAAGCCGGCCACGTGCTCCGCCTCGCGGGAGAAGAAGGATTTGGGAATGAAAAGGGGGAAATATGCATTCTGCACGCCGGTTTTCTTGAACATGCCGTCCAGGACGGACTGCATCTTCTCCCAGATGGCGTAACCATAGGGCTTGATGACCATGCAGCCGCGGACGGCAGACTGTTCTGCCAGGTCTGCCTTGACGACCAAGTCGTTGTACCATTGAGAGTAATTTTCAGCGCGCGAAGTGACTTCTTTTGCCATGGTATTGTTTTTGTATTGTGTGAAAAAAGTATTATTATTGTGCAAATATACGATTTTTTAATAAGAGAGCAGAATATGAAAAAGCATTTGACACTGATTGTTTCGACAGCGCTGATGCTTGCATCGTGCGCTTCTGTTGCGGAGTATTCGCAGACGGCCGGGAACCAGCGGTTCCAGGACGGTGTGTACTCCAGACCCGCCAAGACTGCCGTCGCCGACAAGGCCGTACAGTCTGAAGCTTCCGCTCTCGCGGAAAAGACTCGTGGAACGGACATCTATCTCCGTCGTGGACGGATTGATACGCTTTACATCCCTGAAAACAAAGCAGCCCAGTTCAAGTACAATTGGAAAGACAGCACCACGACCCTGACCATCGTGGACGAGGCTGATTACTACGACCGTTACGCCTGGAACTTCGGTTACGGCTACGGATTCGGCTGGGGTTGGCCCTATCATTCCTGGTACGGCTGGCATCGTCCCTGGGGCTATTACTCCTCCTGGTACAGCCCTTGGTACGGCGGCTACTATTCCCCCTGGTACAGCCCGTGGTACAGCTCCTGGTACTGGGATCCCTGGTATGATCCTTTCTGGGATTACGGCTGGTACGGCCCTTGGGGACCTTACTACTATTATGACAGCTGGGTTTACGGCGGCTGGTACGGACCCTGGGGTCCCTGGGGCTACGGACCGAGGCTCCCTTATCACGGCCACGGCTATGTCCGGGATGCCGTCTATACGCCCCGGATGTCCACGGTTGAGGGTACCAACCGCATGACCACGGCAAACGGTCAGCGCCGCAATACCTTCGGAGAGAATCCGAACGTGCGTCGCAGCGCTTCTTCCGTGACCCGCTCCTCCACGACGCGCGCCACTTCGTCGGGCAGCTATTCCGGCAGCGGCACTCCGTCCAACCGCAGGGCTTCGTCCTACGTCCGGGCAGCCGGATCCGGTTCCGGGTCTTCCGCCTCCCGCAGCGCTTCCTCCGGATATGGCACCAGCCGCTCTTCCGCCCGTTCCTACGGCAGCGGCAGTTCCTCCGGCAGCTATTCCGGCTCCAGCCGTTCTTCTTCCAGCAGCTACTCCGGCGGGTCCACCCGCAGCAGCGGCTATAGCGGCGGCTCTTCTTCCGGCGGTTACTCCGGCGGCGGGCACAGCGGCGGCGGCAGCTTCGGCGGCGGTGGTGGCTCCTCCAGCGGCGGTGGCGGCGGACACAGAAGATAAGCATTGTACGGACGGCCCCGCGGCCGTCCTCTCTGAAAAGTCAGGACTTGAAGTTGAACTATGAAAAGATTGAAAAGCCTTATGAAAAAGATTTTAGCAATATCCGTTTTCTGTCTGGCAGCCCTCTCCGCAGGTGCACAGACCATGTATGACGCGATCAATTACGCGGATTACAACTACTATGGCACGGCCCGCAGCGCTGCCCTTGGCAACGCGATGACGGCTGTGGGCGGCGATCTCGGTTCGGTCGGGATCAATCCGGCCGGTTCGGCTGTCGCCGGGTTCTCGCAGTTCACGTTGACTCCGGGTCTGAGCATTGCCTCGACCTCTTCATCCTATGCGCCTGTTGCTTACGGCACGTTCGGCAGCCCGACGCCGGACTCCCAGACCCGTTTCATCATGCCGAATTTCGGATTCATCCTTCAATCCGACCTGCGGCGCGATTACGGCCTCAAGAGTTTCACGTTCGGCATGACGGTCAATATGACCAATGTGTTCAACGAGCGCATGACGGCCGGCGGGACCAATAACGACTCTTCCATGATGGGAGAAATGGCCTACTTCGCCAGCGGTATTCCCGGATCCCAGATCGGCACGGAGGAGGCTTATTATAATACGAACTATTCCTGGCGGGACATCCTGGCCTTCCAGTCCGGCCTTATCTCCAATTACGGAGAGGGTGACGACCAGTACATCGGCTCGACCGAGCTGATCTATGATGATGGAACCATCGGCCTGGGCGGCCCGATCAAGCAGTCCTATTACCGTCAGCGTACGGGCTCCAAGGCGGATGCCGTCATCAACCTGGCTTTCAACTGGAACGATCGTTTCTACCTGGGTGGAAACATCGGCGTCGCCTCCCTTTCCTTCCAGGAGAATATCAACCGGATGGAGTCTGCCGTCAATCCTGACGACTTTGCGCTGATCATCGACGATGTTGAGACGACCTGGCTCAATGGCCGGGAGCGTTATTCCCTGGAGACCGAAGGTACCGGCATTTACGGTAAACTGGGCATGATCTGGCTTCCCGTCGAGGGGCTTCGTCTCGGTGCGGCGATCAAGACTCCGACCTTGTATTCGATTTCTGAGCGCTGGCTCTGGGATGCCGTCTGCAATTTTGACGGATTCGATACGGACCAGTTCGAGACCCCGGTCGGTGATTATACCTATCAGTTGGTCTCTCCGTTCAACTTCAACCTGGGCGCGGCCTATACGATGGGCAATGTGGCCATGCTTTCCGTGGACTGGGAGCGGACGGACTTCCGTTCGATGCGTTTCCGCGAGGCGGATCGCAGCTTCGGCTACGGTTCTTTCTCCGAGGACAATGAGTACATCCGCCAGAATGCGGGTGTGACCAACAACTTCCGTGTCGGCGCGGAATACAAGCCGGTTCCGGCCTTCGCCCTCCGTGCGGGTTATTCCTATAAGAATTATGCGGAGAAAGCCGCCGGTACGAAGGATCTGACGCACACCGCCTCTCTCGGTTTCGGATACTCATCTCCGGGTTCCTTCTTCCTGGACGCCGCCGTCCGTTACACCCAGTGCCCGGACAGCTGGTACTATCCGTATGATGACTATCTGGAGGTCCGTTCCCCCGAAGTCGGCATTGCCAAGAACATGATGGACGTGATCCTCACGCTCGGCTGGCGCTTCTAAGCCTCCGACACCTGCATACACCGCGCGGTGCAAAACGATCCTTTTTGCACCGCGCGGTGCTTTTGTACACCCTCTCAGGTGTCAATCAGGTCTTTTTGCACCTCGCGCAGGCAGGTGCCTGCCGGCGATCTAACGCAGGAGCCAGGAGACGGCGTCGGGGCCTTCGTTGAAGAGAAGGTCCAGGATGGAGAGGTTGGGGATGAAGCCGGACTTGGGGGCGAATACCTGGTAATAGGGGCGGTCGAGACCCAGGTCCTGCAGGATAGGGTTGGGACGTTTGGGGTGGATGACTTCGCGCAGGTCTTGGCCGAAGCGGCCGTCCCCGGGCTTGACGAACGCTTCCGTCAGCCGGATCTCCACCGGCAGGTGCAGGCGTTCCAGGCACCAGCGTGTCAGCGACAGGTCCCAGTCCAGCAGGCGTTCGGGGCGCGTGTCCATAAGGGCGAAGAGCGAATCCCGGTAGTGGTCGAAGAAGGGCGCTGACTTATAGGCCGACTCGATGGCCCGTTGCGTGCGGACCAGCCAGGGCGTGCTGTAATCCACCCGGATCTCCCGGATCGGAAGGGCAAAAGGATTGCCGTCGTGGACGATGGGGAAATTGAGGTCCTGCACGCCATCCGCCGCATAGATGCGGCAGCGGTTGCGGTAACTCTGCTTCTGATAATGCTCCCAGGCCTCGATATAAACGACAGACGGAATCACCCTGTCCGCGGACAGGGTGATCTCTTTCGCCATGGCGGCAAAATATTCGACAGGCGGGAAATAGGCTGCGGAAAGAAGCACGTCGCTAGTCGATCATGCCCTTTTCAGTCGCATCATTGCCGCGCACGATGCCGCGCTTGGAATTCTTGATGAACGCCAGGATCGTTTCTTTCTCCACGGACTGGGGGAATCCGGCTTCGACTTTGGCGCAGCCGTCGGAGATGTTGTAGCCCTGGAAAT
>CAMOTB010000110.1 GCA_946625485.1 uncultured Bacteroidales bacterium
CAACAGCAGCAGATGCGCGAGCAGCAGAAGAAACAAGGAAAACGATGATATCGGAACGAATCGAACAATTACGTAAGGAACTGCCAGCAAATGTCAAATTGTTGGCAGTTTCCAAATTTCAGCCCCTGGAAAAGCTTTTGGAAGCCTATCAGTGCGGGCAGCGTCTCTTCGGGGAGAACCGGCCTCAGGAGCTGGCCCTCAAGGCTGTGCAGATGCCGCAGGACGTCGAGTGGCATTTTATCGGTCACTTGCAGACCAACAAGCTCAAGATGGTTTTGCCTTATGCCGCCCTGGTCGAGTCGGTGGATTCCCGCCACCTGCTGGATGCGATCAATGACTGGGGTGAGGTCCATGACAAGGTCATCTCCGTGCTGCTGGAAATGCACATCGGCGCCGAAGAGACCAAGCAGGGCTTCTATGAGGAAGAAGTGCTGGATATTCTCTTCGATGCGGATAAGTTCAAGTATATCCGTTTCTGCGGTTTGATGGGGATGGCGTCCCACACGGACGACGAAGAGATGATCCGGGCCGACTTCACCCGGATCGCATCCTATCTGGATTACCTGCGGGACCTGTTCCCGGAGTTGACCGACTTTACGGAATTGTCCATCGGGATGTCCGAAGACTGGCCGATCGCCGTCGGCTGCGGTTCGACCGAAGTGCGGATCGGCAGCGCCATTTTCGGGGCCCGGGAAAAGTTATAATCGATACGTTATGAAAAAACTGGTTTTGATCGGGGCCGTTCTGACCCTTCTTTGTTCCTGTGGCCGACAGGTGGCTTTCGTTTATCCGGAGGTGTACGCCCACCGGGGCTGTCACCTGGAGAATCTGATTCCCGAGAACAGCGTCGCCGGTGTCGAGATGGCGGCCCGTTTCGGTTATCCTGCCATAGAAATGGATGTCAAGTACACCCTGGACAGCGTCCTGGTGATCATGCATGACGGGACGATCAACCGCACGATGCGCAATGCTTCGGATTACTCTGCGATCGCGGAACCGGTCCGTGTCTCGGAATCCACTTTCGAAGACCTGCGTACGAAATATGTCCTGGCGTCGGAAGATCCCGCCCAGCGCCGGCCGATCCCGACCTTGGTCGAGATGCTGGAAGCTTGCAAACGTTGCGGCATCCATCCTGTCCTGCACAGCCACATCAATGATTCCTACGACGTGGCGCAGGAGATGATGGGAGATAATTGGACCTGTTTCACCTCCTTGCCGGAGAATGTGGCCTACGCGCGCAGCTTCTCCCATTGCGACGTGCTCCTCGATCCGGGCAAGTCCACCGCGGAGGAATGCATTGCCAAGCTGGAGCCCTACGGCGAGCGCTGCGGCATGTCCACGATGAATTATCGCATGCTGGATTCGGCTTATATCGCCAAGATCCACGGGGCCGGAATGCGCGCCCAATCCTCCATTTTCCCGACTCCGCACGAGGCGGATGCCATCCGGGACAAGGCCGACATCATTTTGTCAGACTTTTGCTGGCTGCAGACGGAGGGACGTACCCCTCTGGCAGAGAAGAAGATCCGCAAGACCGTTCTGAACGCGGATGAAACGCTTGCCCAGACCTGCCCGCAGGAGCTTGAATACGGCGCCATGGTGCTCGAATTCATCTATTCCGGCGAAGGAAAACTGACGGTCAACGGGAAAGCGGTTTACCCCTTGTCTGCCGCGGCCGACCAGACTTTCATCGTCGGTTTCCGCAGTCTGCGGCAGGCCCCTTCCTTCGAAGTGAGGGCAGGGGAGAAAGGCTTGGTACTCAAGGGCGTGCGCGTCCGCTTCTATCAGATCTGACCTTTCAGCCTGGACACCATTTCACCGGCGATCGCTTCCGATGCGCCGGTTCCTCCGAGGGCTTCGCGGATTTCGCGGTAGCCCTCTTCCATTTTGGCCCGGTAGGCGCTGTCTTCGGTGATGCGGCGCAGCTCGGCAAAGACGGCGGCCGTGTTGAATTCCTCCTGGATCAATTCCCGGAAAACGGGCTTGTCCACGATCAGGTTGCCCAGGGAGATGTATTTGATGCGCCTGTCCACGCGGAAGATATGCCGGATGGCCCACATCGTGACGGCGCTGGTGCTCCAGCAGACGACCTGGGGCGTGCCGATCAGCGCCGCTTCCAGGGATGCGGTCCCCGAATTGATGATGGCGGCGTCGGCATACTTGAGGATGTCGTAGGTCCGGCCGAAAAGGAGCTTGACGTTCCGCCGGTTTCCGATGTACTTCTCATAGTCTTCGCGGCTCCGGGCGGGGGCGCCGGCGATGACGATCTGGCGTCCGAGCAGGTCGGCCACTTCCATGCAGACCGGCATCATCCGGGAGATTTCCCCCTTGCGGGAACCGGCCAGCAGGGCGATGTAGCTGCCTTCCACGGGGCGCTCGAAGGGATGGCCGTCCACGGCGTCGATCAGCGGGTTCCCCTGGTACGACCAGGGAATGCCGCGGCTGGTGAAATAGGCCTTCTCAAACGGGAAAATGATGAAGAGCCGGTCCACCCAGCTTTTGAGGGCGGCGTTGCGCTTCTCCCGTGAGGCCCAGGTCTTGGGCGCGATATAGTAGAAGACTTTGATGCCGTTTTCGTGGGCAAAACGGCCGATCTTGAAGTTGAACCCCGGATAGTCGATCAGGATGACGACGTCCGGCTGCCAGGCGAGGATGTCCTTCTTGCAGAAATCGACGTTCCCCAGCAGCAGGCGGGCCTTGGCGACAACTTCGACCAGGCCCATCACGGCGCCTTCCTTGTAGTGGCGCACCAGCTGGGCTTCGGGGTCGGCCGCCTGCATCAGGTCGCCGCCCCAGAAACGGATCTGCGCTTCCGGATCCTTGACCCTCAAGCCCTTGATCAGGTTGCTTCCATGCAGGTCTCCGCTGGCTTCGCCGGCTATGATGTAGTACTTCATGCTTCCTGGAGAAATCTTTCCATCCCCAGGGCGCGCAGGCGGTCTTGCTCCTGCCGGTCCGTGGTGAGGATGCTGTGGGCCGTCAGCGTGATGTAACCTTTGGCGATCAGTTCGACATCGCTGTCGTCCAGGTTGGCCGGATCCTTGACGACGGTCCCGCCCATCATGTACAGGGACTCTTCCGGTTCCGGCTCCGGCGGGCCCTGGATCCCCAGCGCGCGGGGCGAGAATCCCTTGCGCTCATAGATGCCGGGGTCGTAGGGGGCGTATTCGCGGACCCAGCGGATGACGCCCTGCCCGGGGATGCGCAGGCCCTTGACCTCCTCCGGTGCGATGGCCGGGAAATTGAGGTTGTACACCAGCCCGAAACGATCCGGCAGGTGGCTCATGATCTGCTCGAACAGGGCAGGGAAGTAGCGCTCCACGACGCTGAAATCAGCATCGGCATCCAGGCTGTCCAGGGATACCGCAATGGACGGGACACGCACCAGCGCGCCTTCCATCGCAGCTCCCAGCGTACCGGAATAGAGGGCGGCCGTGGCATAGTTGCCGCCATGGTTGATGCCGCTGACGATGACATCCGGCAGATGGTCGGCGAAGAGCTCGCCGATGCCGAACTTGACGCAGCTGGCCGGGGTGCCGTCCAGGTAGTACCAGGATTCGCCGGGCTTGGACGAGAGCTTCCGGACGGCGATGGGTTTGTATCCCATCGTGACGCCCATCGAGGTCCCGGACTGGATATATTTGGGAGCGACGACCGTGATTTCACCGTAGGGCTTCAGGATGTTCACGAGTGTGTGGATGCCCTTGGCACGGTATCCGTCGTCGTTTGTTACGAGTATCTTCATTCTTGACAGAGAATTTATACAAAGATATGGAATTCTCCGTTTTTTTTGATAATTTTGCAAGGTTTTTGTGGCAGGTAGCTCCGGCTTCCGACCCATTGGAAGAAAACTGATTAAGTTCAACTTTTTATAATTTAAAACACACACAATGATTAAGCTTGGTATTAACGGATTTGGCCGTATCGGCCGTATGGTATTCCGTGCCGCTGTCGAGAATTTCGCCGAAGACATCAAGGTCGTCGGTATCAATGACCTCCTGGACGCCGATTATCTCGCGTACATGCTGAAGTATGACTCTGTCCACGGCCATTTCAACCACGACATCAAGGTTGAGGGCAACTATCTCATCGTCGATGGCAACAAGATCCAGGTCTTCGCCGAGAAGGATCCCGCCAACATCACCTGGGG
>CAMOTB010000111.1 GCA_946625485.1 uncultured Bacteroidales bacterium
CGTTGTGCACCTGCTACGGCCTGAAGGACGGCACGCACGACGGTTATTTCTCCAGCTACAAGGCCGAGTCCATCGAGGCCGAGCCCGGCTATTATGCCGTCACGCTGGACAAGTACCGAATCCGCACGGAGTGTACCTCCAGCGAGCACTGCGGGGCGATGCGTTTCACCTTCCCCAAGGACGAGGCCTCCCGCATCCAGTGCGACCTGGCGTTCCGAATCACCGGATCTTCTGCCTGGCAGGAGGTCAAGGTCCTCAATGACAGCACCTTCA
The DNA here is from genome assembly GCA_946625485.1 of uncultured Bacteroidales bacterium. GTDB lineage: Bacteria > Bacteroidota > Bacteroidia > Bacteroidales > UBA932 > Cryptobacteroides. The sequence continues at coordinate 274 of CAMOTB010000111.1, forward strand.
TCGGGCACATGAAATATACGCCCAACGAGGGCGGATGGGGCAACGGGGACGCCCACATCTACTACGACCTGTATTTCTACGCCGTCCTGGACAAGGCCGTCAAGGACTGGGGCTTCTGGAAAGCGCCCGTACCGGACGGCATGAAACGCCTGGAGAAGCAGTGCAACAGCGAAGAATATATGCAGATGCTGGACGCTTCCGCCATCATACGCGACAGTTCGGAGATGAGCGGCAGCTGCATCGGCGTATTCGCCGAATTCCCGACCGAGGAAGGAGAACAGGTGGAGATGAAGGTCGGTTTCTCGTTCGTGGACGCGGAAGGCGCCCGGAAGAACTACGAGGCCGAGGTCAGGAACAGCGATTTCGATGCGATGCGCGCCGCCAACCGTGAGAAATGGGTCCGGGAACTCTCCCGCATCCATGTCGCGGGAGGCACTGTGGATCAGCAGAAGATCTACTATACCGCACTCTACCACACGATGCTGGATCCCCGTGTCTTTACCGACTGCGACGGCCGCTTCACCGCCGCCGACGGCACGGTAGGGAAAGCCGAAGGCTATACCCGCAGGACCCTGTTCTCCGGCTGGGACACGTTCCGCAGCCACACGCCGCTGTATACCCTCATCAACCCGACGATCATCAATGACCTGCTCGCTTCGCAGATCGCCCTGGCCGAGGAATCCGGCCGCGGCTATTACAATCGTTGGGAGATGCTCAACAGCTACACCAGCTGCATGCTCGGCAATCCGACCAACTCCGTCCTGGTGGACGCCTATCTCAAAGGCATACGCGGTTATGACACTGAAAAGGCCCTGCGCTATGCGATGAATTCCTCCGAGATCCCGCTGGAAGGCTACAGCAACTACCCTGACGACATGGTCATCGTGTCCGTCATGCTCGAAAACTCCTATTTCGACTGGTGCGTAGCCCGGCTGGCTGAAGCGATGGGCAGAAACGAACTCGTCCCCGAGTTTGACCGCCGCAGCCAGGAGTATCGCAACTGGTGGAATCCAGCGGTCAACTGGTTCTTCCCCAAGAATCCGGACGGTACCTGGAGGGAGGTCGTCGAGAATTGGGACAAGCGTTGGTTCTACGGCAGTTGCGAATGCAACCTGACGCAGCAGGGCATGTTCGTACCCCATGACCTGGAGGGGCTGGTCGAACTTTGCGGGGGCCGCGAAGTCCTGATCGGGAAGCTCGACGAGATGTTCGAAAACACTCCCTGGACCTACGGCATCAACAATTACTACCTCCACGGCAATGAACCCCTGCACTGGGTTCCCTTCCTGTACAACCGGCTCGGTGAGCCCTGGAAGACCCAGAAATGGGTGCGCACAATTCTGGAGAAGTGCTATACCAATGACGTCGAAGGACTGACCGGCAACGATGACGAGGGCCAGATGTCGGCCTGGTACGTGCTGAGCGCTGCCGGCCTGCATCAGATCTGCCCCGGCGACCAACGGGTCGAGATCTGTTCTCCCCTCTTCAAGGAAGTCTCCTTCGACCTGGATCCTGCCTTCTATCCCGGAAAGTCCTTCACGGTTCGCACGCACGGAAAGGGCGACTATATCCAGAAAGCGAAACTCAACGGCAAGCGGCTGGACCGCTGCTGGCTGGAATGGGACGAAATCGCCTCCGGCGGCAAGCTGGAACTCTGGCTCGGCCCCGAGCCCAACAAGGCCTGGGGACTGCGTGATTTGCAATCACCTAAGTAGTAGCCTTTTAAGCTAAAACCCTTCTCCATTTTGGCGAAGGGCAACTCATCAAATTATTATAAATCAAAAAGTTACGAATTACGATGAAAAGATTCGCTTCCCTTGCTCTGATGGCAGCCGCAACAATGATGATGGCAATGAGCCTGCCACTCCATGCCAAGGTGACGATGCCGCCCTTTTTCTCCGACCACATGGTGCTGCAGCACTCCGCTGACGTAAAACTCTGGGGCACGGCCGAGCCCGGCGCCACGGTCAAGATCAAGGCATCCTGGAAGGGCGGGCATGCCAAGACGGTCGCCGGACCCGACGGGTGCTGGTCCCTGACCCTCCGTACACCCGGCCCCGGCGGTCCGCACACGCTGACCGTCTCCGACGGGGAAAAGCTGACTTTCAGCGACATCCTCACCGGCGAAGTCTGGCTCTGCGGCGGTCAGTCCAACATGGAGATGAAGATCGAGGACAAAGTGACCGGTTGGGAGCAGGAGCTTGCCGAGAGTGCTACCCACGGCAATATCCGCCTTCTGCACGTGAGCAAGCGCATTTCTGCCAAGCCGGTGGATACCATTGACATCGAGAACGGAGGCTGGACGACCGTCACGCCGGAGACCCTCTCTCCTTTCTCGGCGACGGCCTGGTTCTACGGAAAAGAAATCGCTGCCCGGACCGGCATGCCCGTCGGCCTGATCGAGAGCTGCTGGGGCGGAACCCTGATCGAATCCTGGACCTCCGCCCGGACGCTCGAGCCCATCGAGCGCTTCCAGGCGCAGATTGACATGCTGAGGGAAATGCCCGATGACAAGCAGGCCCGCCATCTGATTTTCGAACAACAGGTCGCGCGCTGGGAAGAGGAAATGGCGAAAGTGGATTTCGCCTATACCGACGGCCGCCTCGTCTGGGCGCAGCCCGAAGCCGATTTGGAAGGCTGGACGGCCTGCAAGGTCCCCGGCTATCTCCAATGGCAGGGACTCTCCGGCTATCACGGCTTCTTCTGGATGCGGCGCGAGGTCGAACTGCCGGCCTCCTGGGCCGGGCAGGATCTGGAATTGCGTCTGGGAGGCGTGGATGATGACGACTGCACCTGGTTCAACGGCGAGTTTGTCGGCCATACGGAGCTCTGCGTCATCCAGCGCCGCTATGCCATACCGGGCCGTCTGGTCCGGGCAGGCCGCAACACCATCGCCGTCCGCGTCCGGGACAGCGGCGGTCTTTCCGGTATCATGGGCGATGACAGTAACTTGCACTTGCGCAACCTCGCTACGGGAGAAATGATTCCCATCAGCGGAGACTGGCTCTGCCGCGAGACCGTCGATCCGGGCAAGACCCCCGTCTTCCCCATCGACCTGGACAACAATTTCAACGGTCCCACCACGCTCTACAATGCCATGATCCATCCTTTGCGGGACTACCGTATCCGCGGCGTCATCTGGTATCAGGGCGAATCCAATTCGTCGGCAGCGGCCGACTACAAGGTCTATATGCCCGCGTTGATCCGCGACTGGCGGCAAGTCTGGGGCTACAATTTCCCCTTCTATTTCGCCCAGATCGCCAGTTACATGAAGGAACAGACGGGGCCCGAGCGCTCCGAATGGGCTGAACTCCGGGAGGCGCAGCTCCAATCCCTGGCTGTCGCCGGAACGGGAATGGCCGTCTTGATCGACATCGGTGAGGCGGGAGACATCCATCCCAAGAACAAAGCCGACGTCGGACGCCGGCTGGCGCTCAATGCCTTGTACGGCACCTACGGGCAGGACGTGGTTCCCAGCGGTCCCCTGTATGCCGGCTACAGCATCGAGGGTGACCGGATCCGGATCCGTTTCGACTGGGCCCAAGGGCTGCGGACGGCCGACGGAGAGGCACTGAAAGGCTTCTGGATTGCCGGACCGGACCGGGTCTTCCATCCCGGCACGGCTGTCATTGACGGCGAGACGGTCGTGGTCAGCAGTCCGGAGGTGAGCAATGCTCTCTCCGTGCGTTACGGCTGGGCCAACACCCCGCCTTGCAATCTGGTCAACGATGCCATGCTTCCCGCCTCTCCTTTCCGCACGGATTGCTGGGAGCGCTGACCGGCAGGGCAAGACAGAACCCAATAGACCGTTTTTCTGGCCGGCAAGGCAGTTCCGGCCCGGGGGTAGTCCATTCTCGCTTCGCTGCGGCT
>CAMOTB010000112.1 GCA_946625485.1 uncultured Bacteroidales bacterium
ACTCAGATACAACTCGTCGGCCATCAGATGATACGGCGAAGAACCCGGATCCAGCGGATCGGCATAGCGGTTGGCGCCCATCGAAACACCCCAGCGCCACTGGAAGGTCTTCGATTCGTCAAACTGCGTACCGGCCTGCAGCAAGCCCAGCGTGCCGGAATTCTCCGGCATCAAGCCATATTGCCCGGCCGTCGCCCAGAAGGGAAGATTCCCGGACGAAGAAAGCGCTCCGAGGAGCAGCAGGGACACGAAGAAATCATTCATCTCAATTCGATTTACAGATAGCCCTTGCACTTGCGCCAGACCCAGTGCCAGGATTTCCAAAGCGGGCTCCACAATACCTCGGAAGGATAATCTCCCAGGAAACGGAAGAAGCGGGCGGCCAGACCACCGGAGCGCGTGTCCGCATGGCCGAAATTGCCGGACAGGAGGATGTCCTCCAGCAAGCGGGCGCCCCGGCGGGGATCCGGCAGGAACGCTTCCGGGCAGCCCGGGGCCCCGAAAAGACGTGTCTCGACATCCGCCAGGGCACCGCCCAGGTGATCAAGGCCCAGACTGCAGGCTACGCGCCGGACCTCATCGCAGCCGGCCGGATCCAGGGCTTTCATGATGTAATGATGATCCATGACTTGCCGCAGTCCCACCCCTTCGTTGATGATGTGCTTGCAGATATGGACCAGGGAAAAGACGGCATCGAAGACAGGTCCGGGATACCGGAAACCGGGCTCTTCACCGCCCGACAGATTCCCGGGCTGGAGCTGGGCCTCGAAAAAGGCCTGCAATTTCCGGTTCCGGGAGGGCCGGTAAAGGAAAGCCGGCAGATAATGCACTTCCACTTCGACATCGTCGAAGAATCTTGCCTCGATATGGTGGTAAACCGGGCGCCGGAGCGGGACGCGGCCTTTCAGGGCAGAAAGCACCGCTTCCCGGCCTCCCGGTACATAGATGTCGATATCTCCGCTCTGCCGCAAGGTCGGATCGGGATACAGGCGCGCTACACCCTGCCCTTTCAGGATCACCGGGCGGAAACCTTCCGAGACCAGGCGTTCCGTCAGTTCCCGGGCCCGCTGGTCCATCAGGGCATTCCGGCGGACGGCCTTGGTCCGCTCCACCATCCAGAGCCGGACCTGGTCCCGCGACGGCAGCTGGCCGTCCGACAGGACCTCCAGCGCCCGGCTGAGAACCCCGGCGACCGACTGTTCCTTGGCCGTCTCCAGCAATTGCGTCCACTGCTCCTCCGAAGGCGCCTCATCAAACGCCTCCCGCGCCCCGACGGCGACCTGGACCAACTGGAAAAACTGGGGATCGGACATGGCTGAATCCATATTATTATGCAAAAATAGAGTTTTTTTCTAACTTTGTGGAGACTACACAAACGAATTGATATGACATTCAGCCATTGCGCCCCCTATGATCCTCCGGCCTGCACCCTGGTCGACATGGCACCTGCACAAGTCTTCTGCCAGTCGGGCACGCCGGGAGATGACTTAGGATTCAACGACATCGAGGACGACCTTTAAACTTACGACTATGAAACATCCCCGTTTATTATTCGCTTTGCTGGCATTCTCCTTCCTGACAGGAGGATGCCGTTCCGGCTTCCAGCCGGATCAGCCCGAAGAGCACCAGGTCACTTTCACGGCAACCGGCAGCGCATCGACACGAACTTATCTCACAGAAGGAGCTGAACAAGCCTCTTTTTACTGGGACGCCGAGGATGCGGACCGCCTGACCGTTTGGGAGAACGGCATCGAGGCAAAGTCCGTCTCGTTGTCTACGGATGCCTCCGGCAAGATTGCAACCATCACGGCCACCTTCAACGGAGCGCCCGTCAGCCAGGCTGAATACAAAGCCATGCTCTCAACGCTTCCAAGCGACGGAAAGCCGACGTCTCCGGTCATTCAGGCTGACCAGTACCCGCAGCCCGGGACCTTCGACCCGGATGCCGACATCCTGCTGGCAGATCCCCTGACGATCACCCCTGATGGGAATATCCGGTCCCTGGTATTTCGTTTTCATCGCGTCGTTGCGATCAGCAAAGTGACCTTCAAAGGACTGGGGGCCGGCGAGACGATCTCCGCGGTCGGCATCACTGCCGACAAGGACCTGACAGGCACCTTCAATACCACAAGCTCCACCTTCGCAGGTGGAACCAAGTCCATCGTGATCGACGGAGACGGTCTGACCCAGGGTACGGGCGACCCTTCCCTTTTCTTTGTGACGGCTCCCGTCAGCGAGGCAAAGCTTTCCTTCCGGGTCATCACGAACCGAGGATCTTACCGCAAGACCCTCCAGCGCCCGCTCAGCTTCACAACCCAGTCCCTGACCCGTTTCAATGTCAATCTGGCCGGCTGCGAAGATGTTCCCATCGACGACACCTGGAAACTGCTGAGCAGTTCGGATCTCTCTTCTCTCAGCGCCGGCAAGGAAATCGTCTTTACCTATACTGAAAAGAGCGTGGTGGCCGGTGATTTGTCCGGCTCGTACCTGGCATCCGTAACGGGATCGACCTTCGGAGCCGGCAACCAGACCATCACCCAACTCCATGCAAATGCGCAGGTTTTCACCCTTGGCGGAAATGCGGACGCCTGGACATTCTCCAATTCCGATGGCAAGAAACTGGGCACGACGGCCGCCAAGAGGCTGGCATGGGACGAAGGCACTACGACCTGGTCGATTTCTTTCAGTGCCGGAGAGCTGAAGATCGCTTCCAAAACGAGCAGTTACGGAGAATTACAGTATAATGTCAGTTCTCCCCGTTTCACAACCTATCAGTCATCTTCCAACCAGAAACCCATCCAAATCTACTACCGCGACGGCGCCGGTTCCGGAAAACCGAAACTGACCATGACCCCGGTCACCTGCACCCAGAAAGGCACCACCTATCTTTTCTTCGGTTGGGATCCGGTGCCGAACGCCCACCACTACGGTGTCATTTTTGACGACGGGGATGAAAAACTGATCAGTTCCACCACCTTTGTCGCCCAGTACCTGGAAGAAGGGACTACGCATACCATCCAGGTGCGCGCCATCTGCGACACAGACGAATATACCAGCTCGGCATACGTCAGTTGCACCGCCCGGACAGACACGACGCAGCCCTTGCCGGACACCGACCAGAAAGGCTGGTTCGAACTGCCCGTCATGGTGGATGCCAACCACGACGGTATCTGTGACACGGACCCTTCGCTTTATTATGCCTATCACACCTTCAGCTACAATAGTCGAGAATATCGGAACTACACGGTCTGTTTCAGCAGCGATCATCACTGTCCGGTCTGGGTAGCAGCACCCAGGCATCAGGTCTATCAGGCAAAGAATGTCAACCGGAGCGATGCCTATACACAAGACCCGAACATCCCCTCCGCCATCCAGTATAAGAGCAAGAGCACTGGCGGCGATTGCAACAAGGGACACATGCTGGGGTCGGCAGAAAGGCTTTGCTGCTCGCAAGCCAACAGGCAGGTATTCTATTATTCCAACATCGCCCCGCAAGATTCAAAGTCCTTCAACACAGGTGGTGGGGCCTGGAACAACCTGGAGGACAAGGTTGATAACTTTGTCGTAGCTGATACGCTCTACGAAGTAATCGGCTGTTATTTCGAGCGTTACGTGGACAAATACGGGAACGTCTCCAATCCGCAGACCATTTCATTCGGCGGACGCAATGATGTCAGCAAGCCCACCATGTTCTATTATGCGCTGCTGCGCACGAAAGCGGGGAATTCGGGGAAAGCCGTAATCAATTGCAGCGCCAGCGAATTGCAGTGCGTCGCCTTTGTAATCAGCCATACGATGGAGAAAGGACATGAACCGGGGGTCAAGGACATGATGTCCATCTCTGAATTGGAAGAACTGACCGGATTCACTTATTTCCCGAACGTTCCCAACGCCCCGAAAAAAACATACACACCATCAG
>CAMOTB010000113.1 GCA_946625485.1 uncultured Bacteroidales bacterium
AAAGGCCAGCCAGGTACGTAGCTTCCTCGCAGGCCGTATCTCCGCCGCCCACCACGGCCACCGTCTTCTTGCGATAGAAAAAGCCGTCACAGGTCGCGCAGGCCGAGACGCCCCGGCCGCGGTACTCCGCCTCGGAGGGCAGGCCCAGGTAGCGCGCTGTCGCACCGGTCGCGATGATGAGCGAATCTGCCTCGATCTCGGTGCCGTTGTCGATCCGGACGCGGAACGGACGCTGCGACAGATCGGCCTCCGCAACGGTCCCGCGGCGGATATCCGCCCCGAAGCGGGCCGCCTGCTTCTTCATCGCATCCATCAGCGGGAAAGCCTCCACGCCTTCGGCAAATCCGGGATAATTCTCAACCACGGTCGTGGTCATCAGCTGGCCGCCGGGCTCCATCCCTTCGTATAAAACAGGCGACAAAGACGCACGGGAGGCATAAATGGCCGCTGTATAGCCTGCAGGGCCTCCGCCTATGATCAAACATTTGACTTTTTCCATTCTCTGCTCTTTTTGCAACTGACAAATATAAGAAATAATGTGTATCTTTGGAAAACAAACCCGATAATGAACATGTTAAAACGCATCTTCCTTTCTACGGCCCTCGTTCTTGCTTTTCTGCCGGCAGCCTTTGCCAAGCCGTTTTTCTTCGTGCAGATCACGGATCCGCAGTTGGGCTTCCATGAGAAGAATTCCATCGAGGTGGGCGTGAAACTGCTGACCGAAACCGTAGAGGCGATCAACCGGATCCACCCGGCCTTCGTCGTCGTCACGGGCGACATGGTCAACAACCGCTTCAACGAAGAGCAATGGGAGGCGTATCAGCGCCTGATCGGACAGATCGACAAGGATATCCCGGTCTGGCACATCCCCGGCAACCACGACCTCAAGCCCCGCGAAGAAGGAGACTTGCAGCGCTACCTCGACCGCTACGGCTACGACCGCTTCTCTTTCCGTTACAAGGGCTGCGCCTTTATCGGTGCCAATTCCTGTTTCCTCAAGGACGGCTGCATCCGGGAAGAGCAGGAGCACTGCACCTGGCTGCTCCAGGAGATGATTGCCAACCAGAAAGCCCGTTTCACCTTCGTCTTCACCCACTGCCCCATCGTCAAAGAGGCCGTGGATGAAAAAGAAGGTTATTTCAATTTCCAGGCCCCATACCGCCAGTTTTATCTGGGCTGGTGCGAGCGTTTCGGCGTCGATGCCGTCTTTTCCGGACATCTGCACCAGGGCCGTTTCTGCGAGCACAACGGCGTGAAGTATTATACATCCAGCGCTTCCGGTCTGCCGCTTGGCGACGGGTTTTCGGGACTGAACATCGTGACGGTTTACAACGACCACTTCACTTCCGAGTTCGTCAAGGCGGCCGATGCCCGCAATCCGCTGGAAAACAAATAAAAGCCCTATGGCACCTGTCACCCATACCCCCGACCTCGCCGCCTTCAGGAAGGCGCTCAAGTCCCACGGCCTGAAAGCGACCGAGCAGCGGCTCGCCATCCACACGGCCATGATGGACCTGGGACACGCCAGCGCCGACATGGTCCGGGAGCACATCGTCTCCAACGGCGGCAAGATCACGGTCGCTTCCGTCTACAACACCCTGACGCAACTGGCCCTGCTCGGCATCTACAAGCACCGGCTGAGCGCCAACAACAAGATGTATTTCGACGTCAACACCTTCAAGCACATCCACCTCTACGACGTTTACAACAACCAATACAAGGACGTCATCGACGAAGAGTTGGTCTCCACCGTCGAGTCGGCCTTGAAAAAAAGACGTTTCAAAGGCTACCGCGTGGATGGGATCGACATCCAGATCCTTTGCCATCCCTCCCACCGCAAAGCCCCCTTATCTTTTTGACCATGAACGCAAAACATCTTCTTATGCTGGCCTTGGCCAGCCTCTTTTGCCTGACTTCCTGCTGGGACGACAGCAGAGAAGAGTATATCTACACCAACATGTATTCTTTCGGCGACGTCCGTTCCGGCCAGATCAAAATCGAGTCCGAAGGCCTGACGCTCAACATCACCGAAGACAAATCCGACGGGAAATGGGTCGATCATGATCACATTTTCTTCTGCTGTGACGTCCTCCGCATGACCGCAGCCGGCGTCTACGACATCCGCATGAACGCGTACGAACCCGTTGTCGAGCAAGCGGCGCTGGTGAAAAGCCGGACGTCGGAGAGCGTGTACGGGTCCGATGCCGTCTCCTTCTACCAGGACTGGGGCCTGGATGCCAAGAACCGCAAGCTCAACATGTCCTGCCTGACCACCTCCCGGACCAAGTCCGAGACCGTCCACAGCGTCAACCTGGTGTATGACGATATCCGGAGCCACAAGGACACCATCTTCTTTGAGCTACGCCACCAGGGCCAGGGTGAGTCCTACGAGAACGAGGCCTACCCGGCGGATGATTTCCAACTGGACACCCATTATATTACCTTTGATTTCTCGCAGTGCATCCCTGCGGATGCCGGGACCCACATCATCATCAGCATCGAGTGGGACTGGCTCGTCAACGAAGGGGGAAGCCTGGGCCGCGAAGTTGAGCACAAACAGGAATGCGGCGTCCTTACGCTAAGATAATCACCACTATACACTATGGACCAACAAACGCAAAAGAAGTATAACTACTGGCAGTGGCGCATCATCATCGTCTCGATGGTCTGCTATGCCATCTTCTATTTCGTCCGGAAAAACTTCTCCATCGCGATGCCGGGCCTCACGGCCGAATACGGCATCTCCAACACCAGTTTCGGTATCATCATCGGTCTGGGATCGATCGTGTACGGACTGGCGCGCTTCATCAACGGATTCATCGTCGACAAAGTCAGCACCAAGGTCTTCATGGCCATCGGCCTCTTCCTCTGCGCCCTGGCCAATTTCTGCTTCGGCTTCGGAGCGGACCTGAGCTACCTGATCACCGGCGTGCACGAAGGCCCGCAGTTCGTCAATATGCTCATCCTCGTGATGGGTGTCACGATCGTGCTGAACCAGTATTTCCAGGGGATGGGCTACCCGCCCTGCGCCCGCATGCTCCCGACCTGGATCCCGCCGGGACAGCTGGCGACCAAGATGAGCATCTGGAACACCTCCCACTCGATCGGGGCCATTGCGGCGTCGGTCGTCTGCGGCCTGATCATGTCCAACATGGGGGCCGACATGAGCGGCGACTCTTCCGTGGTCCATGCGATCACCCAGAACCTTGCCGGCTCCATCAAGGGATGGGACAGCCTCCCGGCCGCCGAGCAGACCTCCCGCATCCTTTCCTACGCCGGCCATTACGGCGCCTGGCAGTGGTGCTTCTGGATTCCGGCCATCTTCGCCGTCTGCGGCGCCATCCTGATCCTGCTGGGTCTCAAGGACAAGCCCCAGGATGTCGGACTGCCGGAGGTGGAAGGAACGCATACCGGCAAGGAAGACACCACCGGCAAGAAAGGTGCCCACAGCGCCTTCCTGCGCCACATGGTCTTCAAGAACCGCTGGGTCTGGACCCTGTCGATCGCCAATATCTTCGTC
>CAMOTB010000114.1 GCA_946625485.1 uncultured Bacteroidales bacterium
TGAACAGCTCCGCCAAGAGCGCGGACAGCTTCACGGCCACGATCTCCAGCCTCGAGGCCGGCAAGACCTACTACTATCAGGCCTACGTCGTCGTCTATGACGCGACGAAGAAGACCACGGTCGAATACACCGGCGCCGTCAAGTCCTTCACGACCTCCACGGGCCAGGGAGACGGCGTCTATCGCCCGTATCTGTCGAATTATGAGATGCCTGCGATCGCCTTCAAGGACGGTTCCCGATACAGCTCCGGCAACGAAACTCACGGGTACAAGTGGTATTCGCATGAGACCACCAACGCCAAGCAGAAGGCCGTCACGCACACCTACCAATACAACGGCAAGGTCTATCGCAACTACACCTGCCTGGTCGATGGCGACAAGATGGCGCCGCTGTGGAGCGCTTTCGTGATGCATGCGGACGCCTATCCGGACAATAAAGTCGGCCGCTCCAACGGCTGGAAGGACGATCCCGCCATCGCCTCCTCCTGGCAGCAGGGCGGCATCTCCAGCCCCTACAGCCGGGGCCACCTGGTGGCGTCCAACTACCGTCAGGTCTGCGATGAGGCGAACCGGCAGACCTTCTACCATACCAACCAGGCTCCGCAGTACCAGACGTCGTTCAATGACGGTGTCTGGAACTCCCTGGAACTGGCGGTGAAGGCCAATGCCCCCTCCGGGCGCGATACGCTCTATGTGGTGGTCGGCGTGCTGTATGAGAATTCGAAGAAGGTAGATGGCGTCCCGGTGCCCAGCCACTTCTACAAGCTCCTGATGAAGTGCAGCTTCGACACCTCCGGCGCCATGACGGCGGCGAAGGGCGTGGCCTACCTCTTCACCAACGAGGCGCACTCGGGCGAGAAATACACCGACACGAAGTTCCGCACCACCATCGACGCCATCGAGCAGCGGACCGGCTTCAATTTCTTCGCCAACGTGCCATCGTCCCTGCAGGATGCAGCAGAAGCCCAATCCGCCGCGCTATGGTAGTGCGGTAGCCCGCCCCTATAGGATATGGAAGGGGAAGATCAAGTCAAGGCAGATGACGGTTTTCCGTTGTCTGCCTTTGCTTTTTAGATACCCGCCAGATATCCTGCCGGAAGATTTGCAATAATCAATTCTTTGTATTAAATTTACATATCCTTTGATGTAAAAAGGCGGGATTACTCATATTTTTAATATTATATTATGGAATATAGGTTGGATAACTACTCGAGGAATCCGCAAGTCCTTCTGGAAAAGCTGGCAAGGAATTGCAAGTCAAGAAGGCTGGATAAAGGGTACAGCCGGAGGACACTCTCCGAGCTGACGGGAATACCGGCCCCCACCTTGGAGAGATTCGAGAAGACGGGGAGAATATCCCTGGAAGCATTTTGCAAGCTGGTCATCCAGTTCGATTTCTTCGACGAGGCCTGCGCCTTGCTCGACCATACCAAATATTCCACCGCGGCGGAGTTGGAAGCCATCAACAAAAACCGAAACAGGAGGAACGGGCGATGATGACGGATGTCAGGAAAATAGAGGTGCTCTTCCGGGGCACACCGGCGGGTGTCATCCAGATGGATCCCTCAAGCGGTGTCTGTGTTTTTGAATACGCCAAGTCATGGCTCTCCGGCGGATTCTCGCTTTCCCCGACGGAGCTCCCGCTTCAAAGCGGTTTGTTCTATGCTTCCAAAGACCTTTTCGGAGGCGGTTTTGCCGTTTTCGAGAACAGTATGCCCGACGGATACGGGCTTTATCTCCTGGACAGGCTGTTGAGACGGCAGGACACCTCCTTGAAGGAGCTGACGCCGCTTCAGCGGCTGTCCATCATCGGCACGGCGGGGATGGGAGCCCTTTCGTATCTTCCCATGATGCCGGGAATCGGCCGGCAGAATGAACTTGAGGATCCCGCCGAACTGGACGTCCTGCAGGAAGAGGCGCTCGCGGTCCTTTCAGAAAAGGACGCGGCCGATCCGTCCTACCTGTATTACAACAGCGCAAATTCCGGCGGCGCGCGTCCCAAGGCAGCGATGAGAAGCCGGGACGGCTCTCACTGGATCGTGAAATTCAGGCACGTCTATGATCCGGCGGATATCGGTAAAGAGGAGTTTCTTTACATGCAGACTGCGCGGGAATGCGGCATCGATATCCCCAGGATCGCCTTGGTCGAGGACCGGTTCTTTGCGGCCGAGCGCTTTGACATTGGCCCGGGCGGGGAAGCCATGCATGTCCTTACCGCCGCGGCGCTGCTGAAGACTGACTTCCGGAGACAGGATGTCGATTATACCAACCTCCTGGCGCTTACGGGCTATCTGACGCAGGACGCTTCCCAGGTGGAGCAGATGTACCGGCGGATGGTTTTCAACCTTGTCGCCGTCAACAGGGATGACCATGCCAATAATTTCTCCTTCCTCTGCAGGGATGGTGTGTGGTCGCTTGCTCCGGCTTACGATTTGACGTATTCTCCCAAGGGGACGAACGGCGAGCATGCGACGTCTCTTTTCTACGACGGCAACCCGGACCTTCAGCTTGTCCTGAAGGCCGGCACGGAGATCCGTATTCCCAAGGGCCGGTGCCTGGAAATCATCCGGGAAGTGGAGGACGTCTGCGGCAGGAGACTGGGGCGCATCCTGAGGCTGACCGGTTAGCGCGGGGCGCCGATACGGAAGGTGGAAAAAAGTCCATTCCCGTTTGCGGATTCCGCAAACCTGTAAGATTTCACAATACCCCCTGTACGATTCTTTCGAATCCTTAGAGATTCCGTCCGGACCGCCCATCTTTGCCGCGTACAAACTGAAACGCTCTATGAAAGAAAACATCACTTCCCTCACAGACCGGATGACTCCGGACCAGCTGGACCTCTATTACGCCATCCTCAACGAAGTCGAACGCTACCGCTCCCTGTCCCGACCCGAGAAGCTCCGCCTCATCAAGGACATCCTCGACCGTCCCTATTTCGATCTCCTCTGCGACTGGGCCTTCAAGCATGTCTTCGGGAACAACCTGGACCTGCTGGAGATGCTCCTGCGCGACCTTCTCCAGATGGAACTCCGCGTCGAGCGATCCCTGCCCAACGAGATCGACCGCTTCAGCCCGGACGAAAAGAGCATCATCATGGATGTCATCTGCCAGCTCCGCGACGGCCGCCGCATCATCGTCGAGATGCAGCAGGAGAAACGGGCCTCGTTCAAGGACCGGATTGCTTATTATGGCGCTGCCAACTTCGTCAAGCAAATGCACCGGGGCGACAAGTACACCGAGGTGCGGGCCGTGTACGTGATCTGCTTCGTCAACTTCAAGATGCAGCATGAAGACTGCCCGCCGGGCAAGATCATCTATACCTATGAGCTGCGGGAGCAGGAGACGGGCGAACTCTACGGCGAATACATCTCGCTGAATTTCTGCGAGCTGCCCCGCCTGCGGGTCGATTCCTTCGAGGAACTGAGTCCGAAGGAGGAATGGTTCCAATTGTTGAAAAATATGCGTACTTTT
>CAMOTB010000115.1 GCA_946625485.1 uncultured Bacteroidales bacterium
CGGTCCCGATGAAGGTGTTCGCGTGGAACGGCAAGCCGGCACTTGGCAAGGAGCGGGGTTTCGTCGAGATCGATACCGTGATGACGCCCAATGATTCCATCCGTTATTACAAGGGCATCCTCCGGGCCGCATTCATGGCCATCGAACCCAGCACAGGCTATATCAAAGCCTATGTGGGCGGGCCGAATTACCGTTATTTCAAATACGACAACGCCCGTCAGGGCAAGCGTCAGATCGGATCGACGATCAAGCCTTTCCTCTATACCCTGGCCATGCAGGGTGGCTTGTCGCCTTGTACGCAGGTGGTCAATGTGTCCCAGTCCTTCATCAACGCGGACGGATCGGTCTGGACGCCCAGGAGCACCGACCGTTCGGATTGGATCGGCCGGACCGTCACCCTGAAGTGGGGACTTGCCCAGAGTTCCAACAACATTTCTGCTTACCTGATGAAGCAGTTCGGACCGGAGGCCCTGGTCCAGATGATGCGCCAGATGGGCATCTACAGTTTCCTCGACCCGGTCAACTCCCTTTGCGTCGGAGCTGCGGATATCTCTGTATATGAAATGGTTGCCGCTTACAATACCTTCCCGTCCAAGGGCGTGTACGTTACGCCGATGTTCGTGACCCGCATCGAGGACAACCAGGGCAACCTGCTCAGCGAGTTCACCAACAAGAAGCGGGAGGCGATCAGCGACCAGACTGCCTTCCTGATGGCCAGCATGATGCGCGGGGTCGTCGATGGCGGTACCGGTTCCCGCCTGCGGGGCCGTTACGGGCTCAAGGGTGAGATCGCCGGCAAGACCGGTACGACCAACGACAATTCCGACGGCTGGTTCATCGGCTACACCCCGACCGTCACGGCAGGCGTGTGGGTCGGCGCCGAGGACCGTCAGGTCCATTTCAACTCCACAGCCTTGGGCCAGGGATCCAACGCCGCCCTGCCGATCTGGGCGCTCTGGATGAAAAAGGTCCTCAAGGACGGCACGTTGGGCGTCAGCGAAAGCGACCGTTTCATCGCCCCTGCCGAGATGACGCTGAGCATGGATTGCAGCAGCGGCGACGGCACGGCGACGAGCGGACAAAGCAGTGAAACGGAATATTATTTTGAATAAAATATGGGAAAGTACAAGTCAATAGCCGTCGTGTACGGAAGCGACTCCTCCGAGTGGGAAGTATCCTGCCGCAGCGGCGAATTCGTCGCGTCTCGTATCGACGAGACGGAATACGATATCTATGAGATCTTCGCCCGCTTCGGCAAATGGTCCCTGGTGGCCCTCCGCAAGCAGAATTCGATGCGGGTCACCTTCGCGGAAGGCGCCCGGCCGGAAGTGGACAAGACCGATTTCTCCGTCAGGATCTATGGTGAGAAAGTGAAGTTTGACTTCGCTTACATCATCCAGCACGGTTTCCCGGGAGAGACCGGGCACTTGCAGGGTTATCTGGAGATGCTGGGCGTCCCGTTCAGCAGCTGCAGCGCCTTCGTATCGTCGGTGGTGTTTGACAAATATGCCTGCAAGAGCTATGTCCGCGGTGCGGACCCGGTCCTTTGCGCCCCGGATATCTTCGTCCGCAAGGGCGCTGATCTCGAGGCCGTTGCCCGTCAGGCTGCCGAGAAACTGCAATTCCCGGTCTTCGTGAAACCGACCAATGCCGGTTCGAGTTTCGGCATCACCCGTGTCACGGAGCCGGAGGCCCTGCCGGAAGCCATCCAGTATGCTTTCTCAGAGTGTCCGACCGTCATCATCGAGCAGGGTATTTCCGGCCGGGAACTGACCTGTGCCGCTTATACCGACAGCGAAGGTGTCAAGTCCCTGCCGGTCATCGAGATCATTACGGACAACCCGTATTTCGACTATGATGCCAAATACAACGGCCATAGCCGCGAGGTCTGCCCGGCCGAGATCCCGGATGCGCTGTCGGACCTGGTCCGTCGCACGACGGAGCGCCTTTATGCCCGTCTGGGCTGTGCCGGCGTGGTCCGGATGGACTATATCGCCGCTGAAGACGGTTTGTATTTCCTGGAAGTCAATACGATTCCCGGTATGACCAGCGCTTCGCTCGTGCCCAAGATGGTGCGGGCCGCCGGTCTCAACATGACGGATTTCCTCACTTCGATCATCGAGCACGCCTAGCTCCGGATGCTGCTTAAGGATTTCATAGCGGACGGCGCCGCCGCCTTGCAGGATCTGTATCCTGCCGAGGAAGCACGCCGTATCGTGCTGATTCTTTGCGAATCCCTTTTGGGCGTCAAGAGTTATACCCATATCATCGAACCGCAGACGGAGATCCCGGCAGCCAAGGAGCAATCCCTGGCGGAGGCGATGGCCCGCCTGCAGGCAGCCGAACCGGTACAATACGTGACCGGTACGGCGACTTTCTGCGGGTATGACTTCCATGTGACGCCGGCCGTCCTGATCCCCCGTCCGGAGACCGAATGCCTGGTCCGGGAGGCCTGTTCCGCTGCGGAGGCTCTGCAGAGGATACGGATTCCGGCCGGGAAATCCGGGGAAGCGCTCCGGATCCTGGATCTGTGTACCGGTTCCGGCTGCATCGCCTGGGCTATGGCGCTTTCTCTTCCCGGAGCGCGAGTGACAGGGGTGGACATTTCAGAGGAGGCCCTGTCCGTGGCCCGGGGGCAGGATTTCGCCCGCCAGCTCCGCCGCCTGGGTGCGAAGGCGCCCCAGTTCCTCCGTGCCGACGTGCTGGATTCCCAGATTCCTTTCCCGGAAGGATCGTTTGACATGATTCTGGCCAATCCGCCTTATATCCCAGCTTCGCAACGGACGGAGATGCGGCGCAATGTTTTGGACTACGAACCGGACCAGGCCCTTTTCGTGCCGGATACGGATCCCCTGCTCTTTTACAGGGCCGTCGCTGACTGGTCGAAGCACTGTCTGGCTCCCTGGGGGCGGGGTTTCGTGGAAATTCACGAAGATTTCGGACCGCAGACGCGGGATCTTTTCTGCAAAAATGGTTTCTCCCGGGCGGCGCTGGGCAAGGATTATCTGGGCAAAAACCGTATTGTAGCCTACTAGAAGGCCGATCCTTCCCGCAAGGCATACGATTATCCGTGTTAATTTTTTTAAAACGGATAAATCTCCGTCTCTTTGCAGCAGACAATAAAAGTATGTTTGCTATGAGGACTTCCCAATCCATCTTTGCCCTGGGGATCATGATCTTTTCCCTGTTTTCTTGTGACCGGCCGGATCCGGCCGGTTTCGATCCGGATGCGCCGATCCCGCCCCTGACCCTTTCCGGGGTTGCCCGCCTTTTCTCCGAATTGCCCATCTCCGCCGAACAGGTGCGGGAGGTGCATGACGCCGTCCGCGCTTC
>CAMOTB010000116.1 GCA_946625485.1 uncultured Bacteroidales bacterium
CTTGCAGGGCCTTCGCTTGCAGAGCCGCCACCCCTGCGTTGGAGGAGCATTCCCCGAAGGGATGAGTACTTTGCTCCTTCAATGCAGGGGTGGCGGCTCTGCCTGGAATGGGCGTCGCTTTACGCGCTTGTATAATTGTCGAAATAACCCTGGATCAGGACGACCGGCGTTCCTTTGTCGCCGGAGCCGCTGGTCAGGTCGCAGAGCGAACCGATCAGGTCGGTCAGCTGGCGCGGCGTCGTACCCTCGGAGACCATCTTGCCCTTCAGATCGCTGTCCTTCGCCCGGATGCTCTCCTTGATCGCATCCCGCAACGCCTCGCCGCTCAATGATGCGAAGTCGTTGTCAGCCAGATATTTCAGCTTCAATTCGTTGGGCGTTCCGCGCAAGCCGGCGGTAAAAGCAGGCGAAACGACGGGATCTGCCAGCTCCCAGATCTTGCCCTGGGGATCCTTGAAGGCACCGTCCCCATAGACCATCACTTCCACACACTTGCCTGTCGCATCCAGCAGACGCTTCTGGATATCCTCCACCAGCCCCTGGCAGTCGCGCGGGAAGAGCTTGACGCTCTCTTCCGTCGCCTTGTTGGAACCCAGAAGGCCGTATTTCTCGTTGTAGCCGCAGCCCTGGACCGGCGTGTTGAGGATGTCATCCAGACCCAGCACGACCCGGGCACCGGCATTGCTCAGCATGCGTTTGGTACGGGCACGCGTATGAATGTCACAGGTGATGACGGTATCCGTATAGGCCAGGATGGTCTTGGGCCGGTTGGCAAAAATGATCTCCACCTCGGCGCCGCAGTCCCTGATCAGGTCTGCGTAATAGGCGACGTAATCAACGCCGGTAAATTCGTGCACGCCGTAGCCGAACAGTTCGCGATACCGTTCCAGGGTCAGGACGTCGGAATAGGGATTGATCCCCGCCTCATCCAGGCGCTCGATGCTGACCAGGGCATTGCCGACCTCGTCGGAAGGGTAGGAGAGCATCAGGATGACTTTTTTGCAGCCCGAAGCGATGCCCCTCAGGCAGATCGCGAAACGGTTACGGCTCAGAATGGGGAAAATGACGCCGACCGTCTCACCGCCGGTCTTGGCCCGGACATCTTCTGCGATCGCCGCCACCGAAGCATAGTTGCCTTGTGCGCGGGCGACGACGGACTCCGTGACGCAGACCACGTCGCGGTCGCGAAGCGCAAATCCTTCTTCGGCGGATGCCTCCAGGACGCTCGAGGTGACGATGGCAGCCAGGTCATCGCCCTGGCGGATGATGGGACAACGGATGCCGCGGGACACGGTCCCGACTTTTCTTTCGTGTGTTTTCATGTCTTAAAAGAACTAACCGATCGTTTTTAGTTGAACGGACACAAATTTAACAAAAAAAATCCGTATTTTTGGACGTGTAAAAACCTAAATCCTGCGAAAATGACTGTCACCGTCAAAAAAGTCGAAACGAGAAAAGATCTTCGTCGTTTTGCCGAATTCCCCAATCATCTTTATAAAGACAATCCGTATTTCGTCCCTCAGATCATATCGATGGACATGGATACCTTCGATCCGGCCAAGAACCGTGCCTACGAGGTTTGTGAAGGCTCTTACTGGCTTGCGTACGATGAGAACGGCAAGATCGTGGGACGGGTTGCCGGCATCATCAACCACCGGTACAACGAAAAGGTCGGGCAAAAGATCTGCCGTTTCGGCTGGATCGATTTCATCGAGTCGCAGGAAGTGGCGGATGCGTTGCTCGCCGAGGTGGAAAAGTACGGCCGGGAGCACGGTATGGAAGAAGTCGAAGGCCCCGTCGGTTTCCTCGAGTTCGATGTGTCGGGGGTCCTGGTGGAAGGCTTCGACCAGTTGCCGACCGCCTACGGCAAATACAACGCTCCGTATTATGAGCCGATGATCCTCAAGGACGGCTATGAGAAGTCCGTCGATTTCGTCGAATTCCTGATCAAGGTTCCGGAGGACATTTCCCGTTATGAACGCTTTGCCGACCTGGTCGCGGAGCGGTATGAGCTGCGGGAGGCCAAGATCCGCAACAAGCGTGAGCTCAACCAATACGTGCCCGGCGTCTTCAAGGTGATGAACGCCTGCTACTCCAAACTCCATGGCTTCTCCGAACTCTCTCCGGCCCAGTGCGAGGACCTGAAAAACCAGTTCTTCGGCAACCTGCGCCTGGATTACGTATCCATCATTCTGGACAAGAATGATGAAGTCGTGGCCTTCGGCATCTGCCTGCCGTCGCTCTCCAAGGCCCTGCAGAAGGCGAAAGGGCACCTGTTCCCCTTCGGCTGGGCCCACATCCTTCATGCGCTGCGTCACAACGATACCATTGACGCCCTGCTGATCGCCATTTCCGACGAATACAAGAGCAAGGGCGTCAATGCCATGATTTCTACGAAACTGGGACGCGGATTCATCAAGAACGGGATCCGCTATATCGAGAGCACGCGCGAGCTCGAGGACAACAAGAGCATGCAGAACATCTGGGGAAGACAGGAGACCCGCCTGCACAAGCGGGCCCGTGTCTATCGGAAGTCTCTCTAGCGCACTTTCGCGTCGCAGTACCAGCACCTTAGCTGGCCATTGTCGCTCCGGCGGAATTTGGCCGGCGCTTTTTCGTGGTTGCAGATGCACTTGGCATTGCTGCAACGGTGCGTGCTGTCATAGACGGGAATGTCGTGCTCCGGCATGCCGTGCTCCGGGTCGTCCTTCCATTCATGCAGCTTGAGGATCAGCGCCTCTCGCACGAATTTGCCGTTTTCCACCTGGCGGAAATAGGCGGCACGCGGGTCG
>CAMOTB010000117.1 GCA_946625485.1 uncultured Bacteroidales bacterium
AAAACTAGTTTTAAGATGAAAAAAGGAATCCATCCCGAAACCTACCGTCTTGTAGCTTTCAAGGATATGTCAAACGAGGACGTGTTCATCACTCGTTCCTGCGCCAACACCAAGGAGACCCTGGTCGTTGACGGCGTCGAGTACCCCCTCGTGAAGGTCGAGATTTCCAACACCTCTCATCCCTTCTACACTGGCAAGGTCAAGATCGTTGACACCGCCGGTCGCGTTGACAAATTCTATCAGAGATACAAGAACCGCCAGAAATAATCCGGCGCGTTGCAACGATAGTGAAAGATCCTGGGCTGAAAGTCCGGGATTTTTTTTATATTTGGTCCGCTAATACGCTAAAACTGTACGGTATGGAAATCAAGAAAACATTGTGGGGCAAGTCTCCCTGCGGCCAGGATATCTGGAAATATACGATGATCAATGCTTCGGGCGCTTATGTCGAGCTGGGCTCGGTCGGCGCAGCCATCGTCGGCGTCTATGTGCCGGACAAGGATGGCAAGCTGACCAACGTGGTGCTGAGCTATCCGGATGCGGCGGCTTATTTCGGGGATGGCCCTTGTGCGGGCAAGTGCCCCGGCCGTTATGCCAACCGTATCGCCCGGGGGCATTTCACCCTGGACGGGAAAGAATATACGCTGCCGATCAATAATGCGGAGAACCACCTGCATGGCGGTCCCGACGGCTTCCAGAACAAGGTGTGGGAGAGCCGCATCGTAGACGACGCCGTGGAATTCATGTACTTCTCCGAGGACGGGGAGGCCGGTTATCCGGGCAACCTGAAGGTCGTGGCGCATTATGTCTGGACCGAGGCCAACGAGCTGGAGCTTTCGTTTACGGCGGAATGCGACGCGGCGACGGTGGTCAACCTGACCAACCATGTGTATTTCAACCTGAAAGGAGAGGGGAGCGCGCTGGACCATGTCCTGAAACTCAATGCTTCCGAATACCTGCCGACCCATCCCGACCTGATTCCGGTCGGAGACAGCGAGCCGGTGGCCGGGACGCCGATGGATTTCGTCAATGCCAAGCCGCTGGGCCGGGACATCAAGGCTCCTTTCCCGGCGCTGGAATACGGCAAGGGCTATGACAATTGCTTTGTCATCGACGGCTATGTGCCCGGTCAGCTGCAGCTGGCGGCGGAACTCTGCGAGGAGACTTCGGGCCGCGCCCTGGAGGTTTATACGACGCAGCCGGGCGTGCAGGTCTATACCGGCAATTGGCTGGAAGGCTGTCCCGCGGGTCCCGGCGGCCGGGTCTGGCACGACTATGACGCCGTGGCGATCGAGTGCCAGCATTATCCCGATTCGCCGAACCATCCGGACTATCCTTCGACGGTCCTCCGGCCGGGCGAAGTCTTTGCCGAGTCGATTATCTGGGCATTCAAAGTGAAATAAATCAACGATTTGCGATATGGCTAAAAGATTATTCCGGGATCGGAACAACAAGATGATCGCCGGCGTCTGCGCCGGTCTGGGCAATTATTTCGACATCGATCCGACCATCATCCGGCTGGCCTGGGTCGTCTTCGCTTTCATGGCCGGCGGCGGCGTGATTGCTTATCTCATCGGCATGATCGTCATCCCTTACGGCCCGGACGGCTACATCGAGAAACAGTAAGCCTCAGACCAGACCGTAGCCGCGGAGGCGGCGGCGGAGTGCTTCATGGAGTGGGCGATCGGGGATCCGGTCACCCATTTGTTCGATGCACAAGGCTTCCAGGAGGCGGTGGAATTCCGGCCCGTGGTTCATGTGCCGCAGATGGCCCAGCTCATGCAGGATCACGTAGTCGCGGAGCTCCGAAGGGAGACGTACCAGGTTGAGATTCAAGTTGATGTTCTGCTTGGAGGAGCAGCTGCCCCAGTTGGAGCGGTTGTGTTTGATGAAGATCTTGTTGACGCTGAAGCCGTAGCGTTCGGCCAGGGCACGGCAGCGGGCGGGCAGGATCAGCTTGGCGTCCTTGCGCAGGCGCTCGACGTCGGCGATCTTCTGGAAGGCCAGCCTTTCCGCCCCGTCCAGGAGGTAGATGATGCCGCAGTAGCTGAATCCGTGTCTCTGCAGCAGTCCTTGCATGATATGGTTGTCGCGGTGCGTGTCGATGCGGATATTGGGCATGTGCTGCCAGCACCAGTCCAGGCAAGTGGCAAAGATGCCTTGGAAGGCGGGGTCTCCCGCGATGCGGTGAATGGTGCCGTAAGGCGTTTCACGGTCCAGCCAGCGGCCTTTGTAGATGCGGCGGTAGGTGGGCTCCGCTCCCGGAATGAAAGCGAATGTGCCGATGACCTGTGCCTTGGACTCCGGCCGGAGCTCTTCGATCACGTAACTGACCTTGCGGCGGATGTCGCGGCGGATGGCTTCTTCGTCGGGGTAGCCTCCGGCCCATTGGGTGAGGTTGCCGTCTGCGCGCATGGTCTGGCGGGCGAGGCCGAAGATCCGCATGAGCCGCGGGATATCGCGGCTTGTGGCCCTGCGGACTTGTCTGGTCGTGTTTTCTTCCATGGTGTTTTGCGTTTCAAAGGTACGATTTTCGGAAAATAACGCGAAATATATTTGGACTTTCCCAAAATTTATCTACCTTTGCAATCCCAACGAGGTGCTGTAGCTCAGGTGGTAGAGCAATGGACTGAAAATCCATGTGTCGGCGGTTCAACTCCTCCCAGCACCACAAAAAAGCAACGCCAATGCGGCGTTGCTTTTTTGCAGTGCTAGGGTCCTTGACCCATTGAGGGGCATGCCCCTCAAACTCCCCAGCCCTGGCGGGCTTTCG
>CAMOTB010000118.1 GCA_946625485.1 uncultured Bacteroidales bacterium
GTGTCGAATGATAAAGCGACAGCTTCCGGCTGCCGCTTTTTTCTTATATTTGTGGTATGAAGCATTTGAAATGGATTCTTGGACTGAGCCTGCTGTGTGCGCTCGTCCCTTCCCTCTCTGCGAGGGAACGGACGGCAGGGCTGCGTTATCATTTTAATACGCCGGCAGGCTATTGGGAAGAAAGTTTTCCGCTGGGCAACGGCCGGATCGGGATGATGCCGGATGGCGGCATGGAACGTGAAAAGATCGTCCTGAACGAGAGTTCGTGCTGGTCGGGCAGTCCCCAGGATGCGGACAATCCCGAAGCCCGGCAGTATCTGCCTCAGATCCGGGCGCTCCTGTTCGAGGGGAAGACGGCCGAGGCCCAGGAGCTGATTTACAAGACGTTCACCTGCGGCGGACCGGGCAGCAAAGGCCCGAAATACGGCAAGTACCAGTTGCTGGGAAACCTTGAGATCACGTACGACTATCCGGACGCCGGGACCCCGGCGCCGGAAGGCTATCGGCGCGAGCTGAACCTGTCATCCGCCCTGGCGACGACCTCCTTTATCCGGGACGGCATCCGC
This sequence comes from uncultured Bacteroidales bacterium, assembly GCA_946625485.1. Lineage (GTDB taxonomy): Bacteria > Bacteroidota > Bacteroidia > Bacteroidales > UBA932 > Cryptobacteroides. The sequence goes on from CAMOTB010000118.1 coordinate 567, forward strand.
TATACCCGGGAGTATTTCTGCTCTTATCCGGATGAAGTGGGCGTCATTCGCCTGACGGCCGACCGGCGCCGGGCCTTGAATTTTTCGCTCGCCATGGACCGTTTGTCCAATGTCGTACTGCCCCAGGCTTGGGTCCCGGTCAGCCGGGTCCAGGACGGTGACTTGCTTTTCCTCGGACGCAACCAGGCCGGCACCGAGGCTTCCGAAAGCGTTCCGGCAGAAGGGATGCGCTACGGCGCCCGTCTCCGTGTCCTGCTGCCCAAGGGCGGCGAATGTGTCGGGGAGGGGGATAGCCTGCGTGTCCGTAACGCTACGGAGGCACTTATCCTGGTCGCCCTGCGCACCGACTATTATGGTGACGATGTCGAGGCCGTCCTCAAGGAAGATCTGGACCGGTCTGCGGAGAAATCCTGGCGCAGGCTGAAAAGGCACCATACGAAGGCATTCGGTGCCCTATTCGACCGCGTCAGCGTGGATTTCGGACACGATGCTGCGCGTGAGGCCCTGCCGATGGACCAGCGCCTGCAGGCTTTTGCCCAAAGCCCTGCGGATCCGTCCCTAATGGCACTGTACTATCAGTTCGGCCGCTACCTGCTGATCTCCTCGACCCGCCCCGGCTGCCTGCCTCCCAACCTGCAGGGCCTTTGGGCCAACACTTTGCGAACCCCTTGGAACGGTGACTATCATCTCAATATCAATCTCCAGATGAATCTCTGGCCGGCCGAGTCCGGCAATCTCGGCGAGCTCCATCTCCCCCTGGTCGAATGGACCCGGGACCAGGTCGAGAGCGGCCGGCACACGGCGCAGGTCTTCTATGGCGCCCGGGGCTGGGTCACGCACATCCTGGGCAATGTCTGGCAGTTCACCGCTCCGGGCGAGCATCCTTCCTGGGGTGCGACCAATACCTCCGGCGCCTGGCTCTGCGCGCATTTGTACCAGCATTACAAGTACTCGCAGGACAAAGCCTATCTGGAGGAGGTTTACCCGGTACTCAAGGAGGCTGCGCTCTTTTTCGTGGACATGCTGGTGGAGAATCCCCGGACCGGCTATCTTGTGACGGCGCCGACCACTTCGCCGGAGAACTCTTATTTCGATGAAGAAGGGCGCAAGGTCAATGTCTGCGCCGGATCGACCATGGACAACCAGATCGTGCGGGAGCTCTTTTCCAATGTCATTGAAGCTGCGGGCATCCTGGGCGTGGATGCGGCCTCTGCCGATACGCTGGCGGAGCGCCGGGCGCGCCTGATGCCGACCACCGTCGGAGAAGACGGTCGTATCCTGGAATGGCCGGAACCTTACCGGGAAACGGATCCGCATCACCGTCATGTCTCCCATCTCTACGGCCTGTATCCGGCCAGTGAGATTTCGGTCACCCGGACGCCGGAACTGGCGGAGGCTGCCCGCAAGTCCCTGGAAGTCAGGGGAGATAAGAGCACCGGCTGGTCCATGGCCTGGAAGGTCAATTTCTGGGCACGCCTGCACGACGGGGATCATGCGTTCAAGCTCCTGACCGACCTGCTGCATCCGGCGGCTCTCGGCGGGGCGGTCAACTATTCCAATGGCGGCGGGACCTATCCCAACCTCTTCTGCGCCCATCCGCCCTATCAGATCGACGGTAACCTGGGCGGTGCGGCCGGTATCGCGGAGATGCTCCTCCAGAGCCAGACCGGGCAGATCGAGATCCTTCCTGCCCTGCCTTCAGTCTGGCGTTCCGGTTCCTTCCGGGGCCTCTGCGCCGAAGGCGGAGTCGAGGTGTCGGCCCTGTGGAAGGACGGAGCCGTCAGGACGATCCGCCTGAAAGCCAGGCAGGAAGGGGACTTCCTCGTCAAGGATTACATGACGGAACCGGTGCATCTGAGGAAGGGGCAGACTTGGACCTATCGTAAACACTGACTGTATGGAGAGACGAGATTTTCTCAAAACCGTATCGGCTGCCGGAGCCGGCCTGGCACTTGCGGGCTTGTCCACCGGCTGTAAAGCGTCCGGTGGTAACGTTCCCAAGCCTTATCTGATCAAGTCCGGAGGCCTGGCACCCCGGATGAAACTCAGTTGGGAGCCTTATGAACTGGAGTTGCGTCATACGTTCACCGTGGCCTCCTATTCGCGTAAGACTACGCCCGACGTGCAGGTCCGTCTGGAGTATGACGGCTTTGTCGGGCACGGGGAGGCTTCCATGCCGCCCTATCTGGGGCATA
>CAMOTB010000119.1 GCA_946625485.1 uncultured Bacteroidales bacterium
CTGTCCAGGTCTGGTGCAGTTGGCTGTCATTCTGAACGTAGTGAAGAATCTTTTTTGTCCCGTTCGCTCTGAGAAAGGTCATCCGAAAAATCGGAAGCCCAGTCTGCCGCCTACTGGACACCCTCCATGGCATCCCTGCCGGGCCCGTGAGGAAAAATCGACTCGGAAGCCCACTCGGCAAGGCCTACGATCAACTGCAGAGCGGTCTCACTGGGCATGTGAATTTCGGGATGGCGGCCGTTGTTGCCAGGACTCGATGCCGTGTTTTTGCAGGGCCCCCGATTATTTACTTTGCTATGGAAAATTTTGTTATATTTGTCTCTATGAAAAGGTTCATCTGTTTCAAGATCAAAGTCAAATAACCAATAATTACGATTATGAAAGTACGTTTTTCGATGATCCTGGCGGGGGTGGCGGCTGCCTCCCTGCTGGTTGCCTGCTGCGGTGACGGCGGCAAGAAATGCAAGAAAGAAGAAGGCTGCTGCGGCCAGAAGGCCGAATGCTGCGCTCAATTCGCCAAGAAACTCCCTGTCGGCGTGCAGCTCTACAGCGTGCGCACCGATTTGGAAAAGGATTTCTACGGAACGCTGAAAGCGATCCGCGACATGGGTTATGCCGGTGTCGAGTTCTACGGTGAGTACTATGGCAATTCCGTCGTACAGGTCAAGCGCTGGTGCACGGAGCTGGGCCTGATCCCGTTCTCCAACCACGTGCCTTTCCAGCAGATGATCGATGATGTGGACAAGGTGATTGCCGAGAATACGGTCCTGGGTGTCCAGTACATCGTTTTCCCGTACATGGACGAGGCTTCCCGTCCGGGCATCGATCCCGAGCAGTTCAAGGCGACGGTCAAGAAGATCGGCGAAGTGGGCGCGAAGGTCCGCGAGGCCGGTTTCCAGCTGCTGTATCACAACCACGATTTCGAGTTCGTGAAACTTCCTGACGGCACGGTAGGGTATGACTATATCTTCTCCTCCAACGCCCGTGAGAATGTCCAGAACGAACTGGATGTCTGCTGGGCGGACTATGCCGGCTTCGATCCCGTTGAGGTCCTGAAGAAGTATGCGGGTCAGACCCCGGTCGTCCACATGAAGGACTACTATCTTGAGGGCAAGCTCAGCAAGGCTCCGTATGCCTTGATCGGCATTTCTACCGACAATTCCATGAAGGACGAAGGCGGTTGGTTCGAGTACCGTCCGCTGGGCGACGGCCAGGTGGATATCCCGGCGGTCCTGAAGGCCGCGATCGACGGTGGCAGCCAGTGGCTTTGCGTCGAGCAGGATGAACCCAACAAGGGCCTGACTCGTCTCGAAGGCGTCGCCAAGAGCGTCCAGTACCTGAAGGGCCTCGATCTGATGTAGGTCCTTCCCCGCCTGTGATCTTACGGTCCGGCGGCCATCGCAATGGCGGAAGCAGAAGAGTACCCTGTCGGGGAATGCTTCCACAAATGCGATGGCCGCCGGACCTTTCGAAGGTCTGCGCTACGCTGTCCTGGCAGGGCGGAGGCGGGCGACTGCAGACGGGTGCCGGAGTTCCGGGAGCCTTCCCCGAAAGGGGTCATTTTCGGCTCCCGGAACTCCGGCACTCGTTTGCACCAAGCCCGCCGGCGAAAACGACAGCGCCCTCCCATCGTCGCAAGCTTCCCCGAAAGGGAGAATCAATCGCTTGCTGCAACGGGAGGGCGCTTCAGCGTGGGCGGGCGTTACGGCTCGTCTTCGGCCCGGTACTCCAGCAGATCGCCAGGCTGGCAGTCCAACGCCTTGCACAAGGCGCTGAGCGTCGAGAACCGCACCGCCTTGGCCTTGCCGGTCTTGAGGATCGACAGGTTGGCCGGAGAAATGCCGACTTTTTCAGCCAGCTCCCCGGAGGACATCTTCCTCCGGGCAAGCATGACATCTACATTGACGATGATGGCCATTATTCTCCCTCCTTTTTCTCCGCCTCAGGAGCCGGCTGCGTCTCGGCAGCTTTCCCCGCGAGATAAGAAGGCAATTCGAGACCGGCCATCTTGAACAAGTCCGTGAGCGGAGGGACGGACCCCATCAGCCCGGAAACGAAATTGGAAGTGGCAGTCTTGCCATCTTTGCCATTGCCACCGTCCCAGACGGTGACCTTGTCGATCTTGATGCCCTTGACCGCCTCGACCTGCGTCTTGACGAGTTCGGGAAGCTTGTCGGTAATCAGCATCGTGATGGCCTCCTGGGCATTGCCGCCAGCCGCCTCAACGAGTTTACCGAAACCTTCCGCCTGCTTCGAGAGGATCTCAAGGGTACCGCGAGCCTGCGCATCCATCTTGGCGTAGATGGCGTCGGCCTGGCCTTTCGCCTCACGCCGGACGCGCTCGGCCTCAGCTTCAGCCTCGATGATGAGTTTCTCCTTCTCGATCTGGGCGGCGACGACGATGTTCGCCTCCTGGGTGGCCTTTTCGCGCTCGGCACGCGCCAATTCAGCGTCACGCTCGGACTTGTAAGCCTCTTCGAGCGCCTTAGCCGCCTGGACCTTTTCGGCCGCGACAGCGAGACGTTCGGCCTCAGCGGTCTTCTCACGCCGCATGGCGTCGGAATTGGCGATGGCGATCTTGGAGTTGTTTTCACCTTCGACGGCCAGGGCGTTGGCCTCAGCGGTCTTGATACGGGTGTCACGGGTGGTCTCGGCGATCCGGATGTCCTTGTCCC
>CAMOTB010000120.1 GCA_946625485.1 uncultured Bacteroidales bacterium
ACGGTCAGAAGAAGAAATAATTGCTTCTGGAAAGGAACAGAAAAGGTGGCTGAAAGATCAGCCACCTTTTTTTATACGATAATTCCCAGATCCCGCGCCTTGCGAAGCATTTCGGAGACATTCCGGACCTCCATTTTGGCATAGATACGCTGCCGGTGCGTGTTGACGGTATGCACGGACAAGAAGATGCGCTCGGCGATCTCGGAGGCCTTGAGCCCTTCGGCACTCAGACGGATGATCTGGATTTCCCGCTGGGACAGGCCCATGTCGGCGATCCTCCGGCTCCGCTCGATCAGCACTTCTCCCACATAGTCGGCAACGCCGGTATTCATCGTCTTGGCCTTTGCGACCAGGGACTGGCATTTCTCCCGGATAGCCTCCGGGGGAAGCGCGGCGGCTTCAGCCGACAGCCGGGTGATCTCGCCGGCCAGGTCGTTGGCGGGGTTCCGCAGGTCCCTGGACAGAACCTCGATGATCTGCTCCTTGCTGTCGCTCACGCGCTGGAGCTCGGCGGCCCGGCGCCGGACATTCCGTAAATGGTTGATGGCCATAACGAGCAGGGAGGCGATCAGGAGCAGCGCAAGCGCCAGGATACCGGTCCGGTAGCGGCTGCGCTCCAATTGTCTTTCGGTCGCCTCCACCTCGAAGCGCGTCTCCATCTCCTGCAGGGTCTGATCTTGTTTTTGCTGGATATAGCGCTGCATCCGGAATACATAGTCATCGTGGGCATCCAGGGCTTTATCCGCCTCCCCGGTGCGGACGTAGAGCCGTACCAGCCTGTCGTCCAAGGCCGAAGCTGTCAGGTAATCTGCCTCACCAAGTCCTTTGCGTACCTGTTCGAAATAGCGGATGGCTTCCTCGTTCCGCCCGCCCTGCTGAAACCAGCGGGAGCGGAAAAGGATGCCGTTGCGCCGCAGACGCGGATAATCGTAGGTATCCGCAAGTGCCTGCCCACGGTCGAGCCACTTTCCGGCCGTCCGGTACAGCTCCGGATCGACCGGCTCATTCCAACGGTTCTTGTTGATATAGAGTGAGCCGATGACATAGCACGCTTCCGCCTCTTCTTCGTGGGCATCCACTTGCTCCGCAAGGGCGAGTGCTTCCTGCGCGTAGGCGAGACCCTCGTCATTGCGGCCCGTTTCCGGGGAAATCTCCGCATAAGAGCAGATTTTGGCCTTGGCGATGAGGATCGCGGAAAGTTCCTTCTGGAAACCGTGCGCGCGGGCAATGGCCTCAGCCTCCAGCGCTTTCTCCCACGCATCGGCATCCCGGCTGGAGAGAATGTCAATCCCCACGACGGCAGAAAGGGCCTGGACTTCTCCCAGGACGGAACCTTCCCGCCGGGCAAGGGCCAAGGCATCGAGCGCCGCCTCCATAGCCGTGTCAAAACGCTGGACAGCAAGCTGGCGGTTCGCTTCCTCGATCCGCGCGCTGACTTCAGGGGAAAGGTCGTCCTGCGGCGGCCGCACGCCGCCGGGGGCACAGGCTGCCAGGCCCAGCAGCAGGGCCATCAGAAGGGAAACGGAGCGCAGGCTTGTCATCAGGCGGATCATATACACAAAAATACGTAGAATCAGGAAGAAAACCGCAAAAAAGTGTCTTTTCATCAGTCCCGGACCCGCGGATTACTGAGAAATCATCAATGCCATTCTTATCCAGAGTCGTATCTTTGAAGTTTGAAAAGCGATTAAACCATCACCTTAAATACTACAACCATGAAAAAAGCATTATTCGTCATCGCCATCGTGGCCACAGCCGTCGCCTTGGTGTCCTGCGGGAACAAGCAGGGGAAGGGACAAGCAGCTCCTTCCGGCAAAGACAAAGCAGAAGCCGCACTTCCAGCCGGCTTCAAGACCTTTGATTTCGCAAACTTTTCCATCAGCCTGCCGGAAGAGTTCACGACCAGCTACGGGGCCGACAGCGACAACGTGAGTTTCAGCTCGGAAGCAATGCTTACCCTGTCCGACGGCGAGGAAGTCTCGAGTTCCGCCAACGTCAACTGCGGTTTCATGACCGGCGGAGCCAAACCCGCGCAGCTGAAGGAAACCGCCGCCAACCTGAAACTCGGACAGGAAGCCACCGGGGAAGTCTGCGACGAGCCCAAGATCAGCGGGAACACCATCACAATGCGCCATTATTATGAAAATGACGGCTACAAGGTCATCACCTGGCGCTGGTGGATTGTCAGTGAAGACGGCAGGAACATCGCCGGCAATATCTATTTCCCCGACACGCAGGCCCAGTTCTACGAGCCCGTCGTGGATGCCATCGTCAAATCCATCAAATTCAAATAAGAAACAGATCTTTCCGTGGAAAACGGCAAAGGTGGCCGACCCGACCGGGTCAGCCACCTTTTTTCATCCGCCCGGCGGCAAAACAAGCTCGCGCCATACAGGTCGGGCAGGTCGCAAGACGGCGGCGTCCCATCCTCAAAAACGGGGCAAATTGAGGATGGGGAGGCGAAAAATGGCGTCCCATCCTCAAAAACGGCACGAAATGAGGATGGGAATAGCGCAGCGACGGATGGGCGGATGACCGGTGGGTGCGGCAAGAAAAAATGTTTACCTTTGTCATTATGTTTTCATTCCGAAC